>NZ_VWUO01000029.1:0-30634 GCF_008631595.1 Pantoea sp. F_5 | reverse complement strand
GGCAGACCAGTAAGAAAGCCCCCGCAGTTTTACGCCCTTATCGATAGCATTAAGAGCAGCCTTCAGATATTCAAAGATATACTGGCTCCGGGGGTCATCAATGACAACACCCTCCACAGCATCGGGCAGGTCCCCCAGAAGCAGGCTGTTTGCCTCATTAATGCGCATACCCGTTGAAATCTGTAGATCGGCGAAGGCGCGATCCCGCTCTGATGTGCGCGTATCGCTAAAAGCAGGCCTGAACTGAGCAAGGTAAACTTTCAGTGGAAGGTAACGAACCGGGCGGGCTGAGACTGACTCCATGATAGCTGACCGGACCCGTTGTGTGCCCGGGGCAGCCGTCATGCGACCCGCTCTGATGTCGCGATACGCTACGGGACTTTTCGCTATCTCCCCCGTCATGGCGGCCCACTCATAGAACCGCGTCAGCGCAGCGGCAATATTGTTCCACGTACGGGCTGAGACGGGGCGCTTCTGGCTGAATCGCCTCTGCGTGTAGTAGAGGCGCAGGACGCTGCAGTCGACGGCACGCCAGGCAATTTCCTGCTGTGCGAGCCAGCACAGAAAGCGGGCAAGATGGTAGGCATAGGTACGCCAGGTATTCCGACCCGGCCTTGATGGATCGACCAGCGATCGCAAAAAGGCATTCACATCACGGTCAAATGTCCCATCTTCCCCGATGAGAAAGGGCTGCCCGTCAATAATGCCAAGCCGCTCTGCCATTTTCGCCAGTTCAGGCGTACGGCTCAGAACGGTGAAAACTAACATGATAATCGCCTCCCAGCCCTATTGAACATGGGGTTTCAATACCTGTGCCAGACGGCTATTATCAGCAGGCGACTCCGGTAATCACTTTATCATTCAGCCCGCAGCACAACGATGCCCGGTTTGGAGTGCATGTACTCCATAAACGGAGAGTCCACCACTTTTCTGTTTGCGGCAAGTGAGGAAGCGTTCCTGAACCACACCTGTCCATCGTAGCGAACTACGATACCCACATGTGAAACGTCCAGCCCGTCAAGCGGAGAATAGACGCCGATATAATCTCCGTTTTTCAGGTTGTCCATGGCCTGCTGGTTGAGGGCTTTTCCAGGAATGTAATTTATTTTGCGAGGATGGATGCCCAGACCAGGAATGTACTCGCCGCCATCAGGCTTACGGTTAAGTTGCTTGTCAACAACGACATAATCAGGGCTGATATCCGGTGTTACATCCCGTGCATTGCCCGGCGCTGTGGCGAACCAGTCAGAGAAGAAGTGCCGGCGGCTGAGATAATCAACATTGCCCGCAGTGTAGCGGGTCCTGGCTAGATTATGCAGAAACGATTTCTGATCATCGCTACGGGCCAGGGCCTCAACGTAATCAGCCAGGGTAAAGCAGTCCACTCCGTTAAAATTCGCGACAAGGACTTCGGGTGTGCCGGGCCCGCCGATGAGCGTATCCGCCTGATAAGGTGTTCCGAGAAAAGCAGACGACACACGGCTGATAACTTCTCCATGGTTTTCGTCTTTATAAGGGATGACATCCGACTGGATAATCCGGCTTACTTTTTCTGCCGTAACGCTGTCCATGCTGGTCTGATATTTTTCTGTGCCAGGGGCGGCACAGGACGTCAGATACGCCAACATCGGCAAAACTGTCCATGCTTTGACCTTCATTATCATCTCCGTGAAAGGTTCAAATTCCTTTTTACCCTTACCGGAAATGGTTGTGATGGATACAGAAAAACGCCAGTGGTTGATTACAGGTTGAATAATATGAGCGCAGATGATGATAAATGTGAAGTTCATCACATGACTTTATTCGCAGTCGGTTTTTCCTGATCGTCTAAACCAACCTGACCCTTCAGACTGGATTATAAGTATATCGGCGATTCTGACATGCCCACTTGGTAAGGGGCTAAAATCAGACAAGGCCGCAATATGAAGCTCCGGCTATTTAAGCAATATAACTGAAGTTATAGCTACCTGACTCAACTGTATGATTATCAACAATAATGACTTTGTCATGCATGATGGCGTAGCGACCGTTGGTGCGCAGCGGAATTCCAGCGTTTACCGCGATGTTCATCGCCGCCTGGCTGGCTTTACTCCGGTTATCCTTTTCATCGAGCACTATTCTTACGTCCACACCCCGGCGTTTTGCTCTGACAAGCGCACTAACCACTTCCGGAGACGTAAATGAGTAGCCCATCAGCCGAATTTCCTGCTGTGCTGACTCAATCGTCTTAAGGACCAGCTGCAACGCGCTGCCTTCAGGTGAAAAGCCGACCTGAACGGAGGGTGCCGCTGCTGCGGGCTGAATACAGCTCAGCGAAAGGCATACCAGACCGGACACGGCCAGCTGGCGAAAGGTGAACTTACGCATTAAATAACCTCAGAAATACTGTTCGGATGTGCTAACCAGAAACGCCGGAGACGGGGAAAACTTGCTTTTGCCCTTCTCCGGGGTTGGACAACTGAGCACGGCGAAGGCGTCAGTCTCTTTTAGCGGTATCAGGTGGCGGACGCCTGATTATTTTTTGGTATCGCCGGCAGCATGGGCAGCATGACTGATGGCCTGCTGCAGGGCCTCCGCGCTGGTGTATCCAGGGATAACCGTCACGTTATCAGCACTGGCGCCGGCTGACGGGAGAACCACCAGGGCTGGGGTACCGCTGAAGCCCAGCTGCTGCGCAAGTGTGTTTATGCCATCCAGGGTTCCCTGAACATCTGGGGCTGTTTTCGCATCGAACTTCACGGCTTTTGCGGCCGCGCTGATATCAGCATCGGTCAGCTTACCCTCGTTGTGGCCGGTGGCGTAAATCGCGTTGTGATAGTTAAGGTAAGCATCGGCCCCCTTCTGCTTCCAGATCTGAAGCCCGGTTTTCGCCGCACTGAGCGACGCCGGCCAGCGCTGGCCAAATATCGGGAATTCCTTGAACACAAAGCGCACGTCCGGGTTAGCTTTTATCACTTTCTCCAGTTCCGGCGCCAGGCGGGCACAGTAGATGCACTGGTAATCAAAGAATTCAACGACCGTCACTTTCGCATCAGCAGGACCATATGATGGTGTGCCTTTATCGTTCAGCAGCGCTGCCTGATTCTGAACTACGGCGGCCGTCATCGCCTGCTGCTGCTTCTCCTGCTGTTGAGCCTGCAGCTTCTGGCTGACCTCAACCAGCACTTCCGGATGAGCCAGCAGGTAGTCTTTCGCGATTTCACCAATGCGGGCTTCCTGCTCCGGGGTAAAGGCAGCGGCAGGTTTCTCTGCTGCCCCCGCCACACCGGAGACCAGAAGGCCAGCGGCAAGCATGACTGAAAGGGTTTTATTCATGTTCATCCTGTGTTTTTCTCTTCTCTGCAGTTATCAGTTCGTATCGTGTACGGGTGCTTCCCTGGCCGCCCTGCGCTGTCGTTTAGCATGCTCCTGAGCCCTGCGCTCCACCGCATATGCCGCCTCCTCCTCGCTCACCGGTGCGACCGGTTCACCGGCAAGGTTTTTACGCCACGCGCCCACCGTCATGGCGCCCAGATACGCATCCGAGCGGGTGACTGCGGCAAGGCAGCGTTTCAGCGTCTTCACGGAAACCTCCAGCCCGCGCCGGCGAATGTCATTGACCATCGCCTCCCGGATGTTGACCGCCAGGAGCTGCGGCTGGCCGTCCGTAACGAGGGCCGGCCAGCAACGCTCCAGGAGCACGAGCGCGTCCGTCAGCGGCATAACCTTCCGGTAAACCGGCTCAGGTGCAGGCTTGCGCCTGGCCGCCCGCATGGCCTCGCGCTCCTGCGCCTGTTGCACTGCCCACAGCCGGGCTTTCTCTGCTTTTCTGACGGCCTTCTCGTCCGCCTGCGCCTTTTTCGCGCTCTCATCCACCGCCTGCTTCCTGACCTTCCAGGCAGGAGTCGTGTTCACCACCACGGTCTTTTTACGCGTGACCAGGCCCGGTCCCGCACTGTCCGGTTCACTGTTGTTTACGGCACGCTGACCTTCTGGCTCCGTCTTATGGCGCAGCGTCAGCGTGGGGCGCCCCTGCACTTTCATCCTGCCTCCGGATAAATCTGTTTCACGTGTATTCCCCTGACTGACCCTATTCTGACACGGCAGATATCACATCACCATCAGTCCGATGACGGCCAGGTGCACCGCGTAGAACAGCGGGAAAAATTCGCGCGGCCAGAACCTCGGCACGCGGCAACAGGTCCGGCTCAGCACCGTCAGGGTACGGGTTTTTCGGTCAGGTGGTGCCGGTTGCCGCTGTATTTCCAGCCCAGCACGTTCGGCAGCGGGTTCTGCGGCAGACGTGGGCGGCCTTTGCCAGCAGGTAGGCACATTCATGGCGGTAGCCCACATAGGCGGACTTCGATGTGTAGGTTTTGGTAAACACCAGGTGGCCAACAACGCTGAATCCGGCCTGTTTCCAGGCGGCCATAAAGCGATCGACGCAGTTCCAGCCGTAGAAACTCACCATCAGCGCGTCTTTTTTCAGCACGCGGTACATCTCATGACAGGCAGGTTGCAGCGATTCATCCGTTTTATCACCGGCAATGGTGCGGCCCTGACGGTCACGAAAACCAACGAGGTATGGCGGGTCAGTCAGTATGAAATCGACAGCCTTCTCAGGAATGCCAGTCATTACCTGCACACAGTCACCCAAAATCAGACGGGAAATAATCATTCTCCTTATTTAAATGCGGCGCCAGTTACGCCGTGCCGATACGACAGCCGGGCGAAAAGCGGAGCAGGCAAGGGCGCCACCGCAAGCCGCAGCACAGATAAAAGCAGACGCTGACTGGACGGTTTGACGGCGAAAATTGAGCCGGAGAACGACGGGAAGACAGCGGAAAATGCATTTTGAAATCACTGTGACCGGGTGAGGATGGTGGCGAGGCCTCCCTTTTCTGCACAGCGGCCAGGCTACAGTAGCGGCACGGCGTTCACAGCAGAGCGGTATGAATGAGGAGCGCAGCGACATCGTTATTTTTATCGTGACTGTCCACAATTTTGGTGGGCAATCCTGTGTATAAAGTGAGGGTATTCTGCGCAGGTCGCTTCCAGCACGGATGACAGCAAGCCTGACGAGGATGGTTACCTTTTAACCATCCACGAAGACTTCACTTTTCCTGGTGTGGTATGTTGATGCTGACTGTAAAAAACCGGAGCGGAGAAAGATGGACAGAGAAATGCTGGCAGAGTGGCTGCGGGATATTGCCCAACATATAGAAGAGATCTAACCTTGGGTCATGTGCATTTATGAGCGCAGCGCGCTGGCGGGTATTTTACTTGCCGGGCTAGCCGGTGCTGCCGGACCTGAAACGCCGTTACGCTACGGGCCGCTGGCCCTGTGGGCGTGGAGCGCGTGGAAGGGGCTGGCACTGGTGGTCATGGTCAACACCCCGTCAAAACCGGTGTCAACCCATTCGCCATTCTCATGCTGGCGCATCAGACGCCCGCATGAGGATATCTTGTAAAAGTCGCATCTGCAGTCCAAATCCTTAGTCTGGTAGTCATGTTCCGTTTTGCCGTTCGGCATCTGGTTGCGGAACTCTACCGTGTCAAACATTCCCATAAATCATTCACTCCTTTGTGCCAGGCATCTACTGTAGTTAGTAAATACCGTTCTTCCGGTCAGCTGAAGATATCCGCTGCGGTACAGATGTTATCTATAATTGGGGTTTGAGGGCCAATCGTGTAAAAAACCCTGATACGTATCTTTTCGTTTCATTGGCCTTCAGACCCCTTATCTGGTCCGGCGTGGCCATCAGCGCATCGGCATTCGCGCGTGTCTGCTTTGGCAGACTTACCTTTCTGAAGCGAACAAAGTGATCACCGGCCATGGACATCAAAAGGAGGCAATAAGTTTATCGCCTCTTTTTGCAACAGTGTCTGGTTGGACCTCAAACCCTCATTCCGAAGGTGCCTTCATTTAAAGATACATTACTTATTCGCCTTATACTTCTGTTTATTGGATAGTAGATCCTGCTGTCTGCAATGGTTTCAGTTCCATCAAAATTCACGGCACTAATAGTTGTATCCCTTCCCCAAAATAAATCATTAATATCACCAACAGAAAGAGTTGTGTATCGGTCTCCCCAAGCCCGAACTGGTCGGCCAATAATACTGGCAAGCTGTTGCGCCGTACCGTAATCTCCACCGCTCCCACACGACAAAAGATTCAACACTCCCTTAACAGAACACAGGTCTATCCCGTGATTCTCCCTGAGTAACTCAACTAATTGTTGAGGACCTACTTTTGCCTGTTGAACTTCAAAAAAGTAGGCATCTGATTGCTCAGAAAATTCAACACCGATGGTTCTTGTATAGATGAAACGTTCACCATCCTCAGAGCCATGTACTATCAGTAATGGTTCATTGCTTCCCCTGAAATTGTGTATCAGACCACTATCAGCACGGTATATAATATTATTTTCATCATCAAACGCAGCCATAACGGAGAAGGCCTGTGCACGATGTGGTAATGGCAACGAATGTGCATCTTGTCCTTCTCTCCTGAGCAACCATCTTATACTCTGCCCCCCCCCCAAACTCAATCCAGCCAGCCCGAAGGCCATGGACACCCAGCCCAGTATGGCCGATGCACGCGGGTTATGATCCTCCTCAGCCCCGCTGGCTATGGCTGTGACATCTGCCACCACACCCAGTCCGCCCACGACCAGGGATGTTGTGGATGCTGCCCCCACCGCCGCCATCACGCCGCCTGCCGCCGCAATGGATGCTCCGGCCGTGAATATCGAGAACGCCAGCCCCAGCGCGCCGGTCACGATACCCAGTATGCCCTGCCAGCTGATATGCCCGGACGGGTCAGTATGGTTCACCGGGTCGCCCGCGCAGTACGCGTACGGATTAATGCCCCCGGCCCCGAAAGGGCTCAGACTGTCCGGGCAGTTGAAACGCATCAGCACCGGATTATAGGCACGATAACCGTTACCCAGGTGGTAGGTCCCGCTCACCGGGTCGGTGCGCTCACCGTTAAAGCCCGGCAGTCCGTCTGTGGGGCTTCCGTTACCGTAAGGTGACCAGACGTGCTGTGTTCCTTCCTTCTGCTCTGTACCACGGGACCACAAGAGGCTGTCATGGTGGTCGCCTGCTGTCAGGGTCAGCGTGCTGCCGTCGCTCACGCCCAGACAGGTGTGCCCGGCTTTTATCAGGCGCGTTTCCCGGACCTGCTGTACCTGTACCTCGTTAATCAGTTCGCCTGCACGGTAAAACAGCTGGCGGGTATCGCCCTCACTGACGTTCTGGCTGACCAGACGATTCAGGGCATCATAGCCGTAACTTCCGCCGCTGATATCATCTCCGTTGACGCTGACCAGTCTTCCTGTGACATCATAACCCAGCGTACGCCCCGCTTCGTCGTGTGTCATGCGGCCGTCTGCGTCATATTCCAGCACCAGTGCTTGCGGATGCATATTGGATGACACCGATGTTAGCTGCGTCGGGTCATCCGGATTGTCATAAAAATACGTTGCCCAGTAATCGTTAGTATCATCCGGATATCTCGTTTCCATGCCATACAGATTATTCAGGGCATCATACTCATATCGCTGCAACGTCATCTCATGACCATCTGCATCCACGGGCAGGCTGCTGCCACTCGCTTCATACTTAACCAGCCGGTTGCGGGTATCGTAGGTGTATTTTTCTTCCCTGACAGAGTTACCGTTCTGTTGTGTGGAGCGACTGGCCAGCAGGTCGTTCTCCGTCCAGGTCTGTGCGATGGCCAGTGTAACGCCGGTGCTGTCGGTCACGGTCCGGGTGATTTCCCGACCAAAATCATCATATTTCAGGGCGGTGGTCAGGGAGGCTTTTGCACCTGTGTCCGTCACCGTCTGCGAACTCAGGCGCCCCAGTGCATCATACGTCAGGCTGACCGTCAGCGCGTCATCACTGATGCCCACCACCCGCCCGAACAAGTCCCGTTCATACGTCGTTTTTTTACCGGTAATGTCCGTATACGTGACCACTCCTCCTGCCAGCGTATGGGTATAAGCACTGGTACGCATGGTGTTTGCCTGCGTGAAAGATTCTGCTTTCAGACTGCCGGAAGGTGTCCAGGTATTACCGTTCTGCGTACTGCCCTCTTTCGCCGTCAGCAGGTCTCCGGTGAGTCTGTCGTAACTGAAAGTCTGCGTCACGTCGTCCGAGGTCAGACTGCTTAGTCTGTTGCCCAGCTCAGGAATGTACGTGTACGTCAGTGTTTTTCCCGACGGCTCTGTCACCGATGCCGGCATCGGGGAGGCCCCCTCATAAGCGTACGTTGTCATACGGCCGCCACTGACGCGTTCAGTCACCCGCCCCAGGCTGTCGAACGTCTGCGTCCCCATGTGCCAGGTCCGCACTTCGGCGCTCCTGTTTTTTCCCGTGACGCTGATACTGGCAACCTGGTTACCGGTCAGGTGCGGGGCATAGGTCCGCGTTACGGTACTGCCGTCAGGCAGGGTCTGCTTCAGCACTCGTCCGAAGGCATCGTACGTCCATTCTGTTTTATGTCCGGCCTCATCCGTTTCTCCACGCAGACGGCCAAGACCGTCCCACTCAAGGGTTCGGGTCAGTCTCTCCCCGGCGATGCCACGGCGACTCTCCGTCAGGGGAAACCAGCTGCGCTCATCATATGACGTTATCAGCGTGACGCCCCGCAGGGCTTCGCCGTCATTTTCCCCCTGAATGTGGGTGGTGCGCGTCAGCCCCACAGGGTCGGTATTGTGCACATGCTGTATGCCGTCAGTGAATGCCAGCAGGGAAGCCGTTCCCCAGCCATCATACGAGGCGGTCATATCAAGCGAATACTGTTCTCCCGCGCCGGTATGCCAGTCACTGCCGGTTCCGGAAGCCACTTCCCCCAGGGGATTATGTACCCGTGATGACACATCAAACCACTGCTGCGTGTCATCCATATCCAGACGCTGCTGCCGGATACGTCGGCCGGCACCATCAACATGCGTTTTCTGCTGGTTACCGGAAGCATCGGTTACCTTGGTCACAGGGCCGTCATCTTCAATGACATAAGACCAGGTCGTGGTGTTCTCATAATCCGTATCCGGCGCGATTGTCCGGCTCAGCGGACGCCTGGCCTTATCATACGAATGCGTTATCGTGACGTCCTGCACATCCTTTTCAGAGAGAAGCAGTCCCGTATGCGCGTGCCGGATGGTGGCACGGGCCGCCGTCAGAGTGTCATGACCGGTGAAGGTGTCGGTCTGTCTGAGGCCGGATATGCCCGTCCCCGCTCCATATGTAAAAGCTCGGGAGCTGGAGAAGGACTTATCTTCTGACACGTCAGGTGTGAGAACCGTGTTCCGCGTCTTCTCGCGGGCATACGTCAGCGTATCGCTGATATCGTCATAATACTCACGGGTAACCACTGTGCGGGCGTTTCCGGTCGTCTGAGTGACCGAATCAGCCACCACGGTGTAACCTTCTCCGCTGAGCGCATTCAGTTTTCTCCAGGTGCTGACCATGCGGATAACAGGTTCATCCCCCTTAACCTGTCGGGGAGTAACTGTCCGGCTTTTCAGCCAGCGGATAAAACCATACGGGTCTGCCGGGCAATTATTACCTTCGCCGTTAGCCGGGTAATATTCATATTTCGTGACGGTACCGTCCGGTGTCTCCTGATATAAAGGATTGCCCGCCTCATCAAACTCGGTGAGTGTGACGCGTGTGCGGGGGGATGCGCCAGAAGTATCCTCCCAGGATTCAGTGTGCGAAACGGGCAGGGCGAACTGCACCGGCTGGTCATTAAAAGCCACACCAGGCTTCGCATGGTATTCTGTCGTCTGTGAATACGTTTTTCCGTCTCTGACTGTGGTTTCTGAGACCTGCAGATGGTAGCTGTTGTAGCGACGGGTTACTTTACTGAGTACGGACCTGCCATCGGTATCTATCCGTTCTGCCGTGGAGCCATACTGATAGTCACTGAGCAGGATATTGAGCATGCCGTCAGTGTCCGGTTGCCACTGGTTCAGACCAGCCTCGTTGCCGAGATAGTTTTTCTGAGTCCAGGTCCATCGCGTGATACTTTCAGGCTGTCCCCCGCCGGGTATGAGGGTATGCTGATACACACAGGGCAGCGCAGGTAAACCGGCAATGTCCGGGAATGCCATACCATTGTCGCTATAATATGCTACCTTTTCCGTCAGCCCGGTCGGTGAGGTCAGTCCGGTAAGGGTGCGGTAATTCTTTTGCGGCCCCACGGCATTGTAGTCAAACGTCCAGACCAGTGCCGGGGCATCAGCGTGGCTGGTCACCCGGACCAGAAGTTCATTGGTGAATTTAAATACGGTGCTGTACCCGGCATTCCCGTCATACGGCAGCAGGGAGAACTGAGTGGTGGCAACGGACTCATCCGGATATGTCACGGAGCACAGTATAGCGCCATCATCCTCCGTCACTCGGGCCAGCCGGGCTGGCTTATATGCCGCATTCCACACTAGCTCCAGGCCGCGACCGTCAGGAGCTGTTATTCGGGTGGGAACATACACAGTCCCGATAAGTGAAAGGGTTTCGACAAGACCGGACTTGTGGATAACCCGGCAGGTGCCCTCGCCTTTTTTCTCAAAAATGAAATTTTTGAGTTTTTTCTGCTTCACCGTGTCCCCGCTATTGCTGACGCGGTACTCCTCACCGGTGGAAAGTAACAGCTTCCCGGTATCCGTGTCATAACGGGTCAGATTCAGAGTAAAACCTGTCCCAAATCCCTCATTCACTGACGACAGCGGGGAATACTGCAACGACAGAGCCAGTACGGGACCGGTCAGCCAGCCAGAGTGGATGTTTGCCAGCGGCAGGCTGAGATTAAACAGACCAGTGCGGGGATCCACACCGCCCTGAACAGAACTGATGAAGTTACCTGCCTGAGAGTAAAATGAAGGTGAGGTCATAAGAGAAATTCCACGTGAATGAATTAAGTTTAACCAGCCCCCAGGCTGGACTGGTGCTACCGCGGGTCGACTTCAATTTCATGAGTAGTGTCGTTATAGCGGATATTAAATGCGCCATAGTTACCGTACAGGTCGTAGAATTCAAACCAGGGATTAGCGTCAAAATTATAAAGGTCGGTATCATTTACGTGCAGGTCTTTACCGCCGGGTAAAATCCAGTGTTGAGACGCAGCAAAGGAAAAATGGGTCCAGCAAATGGTGTCCGGCCGGGCATTAAATTCAAACGTCTGGAAAAGATCATAAATACCCGTGGAATCACCTATAGCAAAAAACTCATGCCATGTCGCTTTACCATAAAATCCGAGAGTGGCTGTTCCCGCCGGAATATCGTCAGGATTCGCGATCAGCATATGCTGATCATGATTATCTGCTCTCCAGTATATGGCTGCTCTTAAAGGGATCCGGTAATCGCTTTTCCCATCCTGCCCGTAATTATTGACGGTGTACTTCTGTAGTTTGTTTTTTACCGAGAAGTACAAATTATCATAGTGTGCATCAATTTTTTCTGACCAGCTGTCATCGTCACAGGAATAATGCAGGGATATCTGCGTTTTCCCCAAATCACTGACCACATCCTGAATTAAATCACTCTTCAGATAGGTTATGGGCTGAACAGCCCGAACAGTTACAGAGCTTCGCTCGGCCCCTGAAGCGTTATCGGCGGTGGTAAAATGCTTACCACCTTCGGTGTCAATACTGACCGCAACCCGCTCAGTGCTAATGTCATCGGTGTAAACATACAGCGTAATCAGTGTTTCTCCGGTGCCCATATACCGAATGGCAGAAGCCAGTACAGGCCCGGCCTCATTATTTTCCGCCGCCACCTCACGGCTGTAATCATTCTCAGCATCCGTAAAACACCACCCGGAACGGCCCTGCCAGGTGAGTTTTTCATCGGACCCGGCATGACGCAGGTTCAGGATATGAATCCAGGTTGCGTGTGAGAAGATAAGCACTGACTCAGAGCCATCTGCATTTTCCTTCATGGCTTTAGCGCTGATTTCGACGGGAAGCTGGTTACGGCCGTTGGCATAGATAACCGGGGCGGTGCTACCGGAGACGGCTTTGATGGTCAGGTCAACGCTGGTGATATCATCAGGGTCATCATCGTCAACTGACTCAGTAGTTATCAGAATATTGTCAATATCAAAATCCATACTGTCGTATTCGTGACCCGCGAATTCAAAGAAAATGGAGTCAACATGCATAGCGGGAGAAAATTCAAAAGAGGCAGTTTGCCATGAAATGGTTGGGGTAACCCACAACACTGAAGACATGATGTTATAATGAATACCTGAACCTATTTTAATACTGAAATCATCAAGTGGGGATTCGGTTTTATAGTCAAAAGAAAGCGTATATATCGTATCAGTGTCCAGTTGTAATTCAGTTGATACAAGTTGTAATACGTGCTGCTTTAGCTGGTTGTTGCTGAGCGTACTCCTGCCAAATGTGTTGCCATCCTTAGTGACAATCATCCCCCAGTACACAGGGTTATCAGACTCAAAATCCTGGGAATAAATAACTTTTTTCATTGTTATTCCTGCCTTTTCTTTTATTTGTCAGTCAGCTTTGTGGAAAACGGAGTCGTCCGGAAGCTGGTAAGAGGTGGAGCGGAAGTTTAAATATCAGATTCTTTTGCTGGATGATTAGTGAAAGCAGAGTTCGACTGCTTCTGGAAAAAAATAAGTTTCTGTCGCATTAACGCCAGGATTGCCCGGGTTTTCCTTTTCCTTTTCCTTTTGGACTTAACTGTTCGCAATAATATCCACTGTTAATCAACGCCACTTCAACAAAACTGACAAGTTAAATTCTGGATAAGTTATTTGTATGCGCCGTCACGCTTCATATGCCGCGAAGCGGCATGGAGGCGCCAGCTGATAGTGAATATGGCAGGGCAAACACAATATCCTGCAGGTCCTTAATGCTGCGGGCCAGGCGATCCACGCGAGTCACCATCAGCGTATCACCGGGGCGCAGGAACTCCAGCAACAACTGCAACTCGCTCCTTCCGGTCCGGCTGCTTCCGCTGGCTTTTTCTGAGCGAATGATTTCACAACCGGCAGCGCGGAGAATTTATGTCTGCAGGGTAAGATCCTGGTCACTGGTTGAAAAGCGGGCATAGCCCTAAAGTGCCATAATGATGAAAACTGTCTCGTTAGACTTTAGATGATGAAAACGTAGCACCGGGATGAGACAAAAACACCCCAAATGAAACAGGTAAATTTTCTCACCTGATTGACTTTTTTGGATTTACCAAAATAAGACACAAAAATTAATTCATGCCAGACGGACTGAGTCTCGGTACATGTATAAAACTAATGCGATAACTTTATGACTATCATTGATACTTCATTAAGAATCGCTGTGTGTGTTTATCGTATTGTGCTCTCTTTTCATAAAGAGGACATAATGATGAGCGTATCAAAATTAAAAACTGCTGACATTGATAAACAGAACATCCTGATAAGTAACTATCTGAGCGATAGCGGATTAAGTGATAATGAACTTACGATACTTAAGACTATCCTTGGTAAAGCCGCTACTTATTTCGTCCCGGAACTTGGAGGGTTAATTAATGCTGTATTGAATCTATTCTGGCCAAGTGGGGAAGATACCTTCACTAAAATAAAAGCACAAATAGAAGCATTAGTAAATGAAAAAATAGACCAAAGCACATGGAGTAACTTACAGGCAATAATAAGTGAGTTGCATACAAAAATGTCATATTTTAAACAATATATAGATAAGCAAAACTTTGAAATGGCCAGAGATATTTATACAGCTCTGAGTCCATGGCTTCTGGGGATAGATGAAAGATTCAAAGTAGATGGAATGTCAAAAAAATACTACTTTGTCCCTTTATATGTGATGGTTGTTGATATAATTTACTCGTTTAGGATAGAGTGTATAGTTCATGCAGTAACTATAGGGCTGACAGATAACGAAGTGAGTAGTGAAAGGAAATACATTTCTGATTTACTATCAGACAACAATTCCGGTGCAATAAATTACTTGTCAGCGCAGAAAGATAATCTTGCAGCAGACTCAAAACAACAAGTATCTCAATGTTCTTACTATGGTCAGTACAATCAAATCTGCAGCACCTTCAACTACTTCCAAAATGCTTTTGATCATATATTTATTTATCAGGAAATATCCAAGAACCCTGAAAAACCTGAAAAAGCATACATACCTAGCTGTTACCCTGGTTTTTTTTCCGGAGTGTCGACAAATGAACAGAGCTTTGAGAGCGCATGGGAACTGGCATTCAAGCCTCAGAAGGCAGGGGATAAAATATCCCCGATTAGTCACCTTGGTTTTGCGTCAAAAATATACTCAGATCCAATGACAGGAGGATTGACGTATTATGCGTCCGGCATAAAAGTCGATTATGAAAACGGTAACTCATGGAAAGAGGGTGTTTATGATGGCAATTATATATCTGTTTCAGAAATGGATCTTAGTAGAAGCAATTACTGTGCAAAGGTCAGTGCAAGAACATACCTTAATGTAATGGCTCCAGCTGAATACCTACAAACTTTCAGTGCGTTAAACCATGGTGGTACGAAAAAAATATCGGCAGGAAATATGGATGCTAACTACTATAACGAGGTTGCATTTGATGGCAAAGACAACTTTAGTCTGAATGTTATAAAGGTGGTAAGTAACAACGATGGTACTCTGAGCAGTATTTCAACTGGTTTTGTCTGGAATCATTAATTTCGACTGGAAAGTTACAGTTTCGTCAAAATATTCCTGTAACTTTCCATTGGTATATTTAAGATTAAAATTAATGATAACCCCGAATCTTAATTGTTAATTTTACGTTAAGTTCTTTAGTTGCTGCCCATATTTTAAGTCATTTTGTGCCCGGCACAATAGTATCCGAACTGGCCAGCATAAATCCTGTAGGCGATACGCTGGTACTGCAAATATGCTATCAGCTACCGATATGACAAATTTCATTTGCAATTATTGTGAGCCCGGTGAAATGAATTGCGAGCCGGGCAGGATAAATGCGAGCCCATTGTCACTTAATGTGAGTCGGTGGCGTTTTTCATTTGCAGTAAATGTGGGTCGAGATTTTCGCTGATTGCGAGTCGGAGTGATTTCGATTGCGAGCCGTTACAGGTAATGGGCGGGTCACTCAGCTCGCAATACAATGATGCCCGGCTTCGCGCGCATGTATTCCAGAAACGGCGAATCCACCACTTTTCTGTTTGCTGCCAGTGAGGAGGCATTCCTGAACCACACCTGCCCGTCGTGGCGGACCACAATACCCACATGCGAAACGTCCAGCCCTTCTAGCGGAGAGTAGACGCCGACATAATCCCCGGTTTTCAGACGGTCCAGCACCTGCTGACTGATGGTGTTTCCGGGAATGTAATTTATTTTACGGGGATGAATGCCCAGCTCCGGGATATACTCCCCCCCGTCCGGTTTACGGTTAAGCTGTTTGTCCGCCACGGCATAGTCAGGGCTGACATCCGGTGTGACATCCCGGGCATTGCGTGGTGCGGTGGTGAACCAGTCAGAGAAGAAGTGCCGGCGGCTGAGGTAGTCAACGTTCCCCCCGGTGTAACGAACCTCTGTAAGATTATGCAGGAACGATTTCTGGTCATGGCTGTGGGTCAGGGCCTCGACGTAATCTGCCAGGGTAAAGCAGTCCACACCGTTGAAATCCACGACAAGCGCTTCCGGAGTACCGGGCCCGCCGATGAGTGTATCAGCCTGGTAAGGCGTACCGAGAAAAGCAGATGACACGCGGTTGATAACTTCCCCGTGATTTTCACCTGAAGAAGGGATGACATCCGAGCGAATAATCTGGTTTACTTTTTCTGCCGTAACGCTGTCCATGATAGTCTGATATTTTTCTGTACCGGGTGCGGCACAGGCCGTCAGATACGCCGAAATAAATACCGTCCATACTTTTACTTTCACAATCATCTTCCTTAAAGGTAAAAATCCCACATGTACCTTTAAGGAAAATGATTGTAGTAGATACCAAAAATCGCCATCGGTTGATTTCTGGTTTAAAAATCAGGAACCGGATGGTGCGGAATGTAAAGGCCATCACGCGACCTGACTCTCTTTCGTTTTTGCTGGGTTATCCTGTGGGGGCTGAGCGCTCAGTGATGCCTGACTGCGAGTGGGTGTTGGAAATTTCGGCGGTTCCGGCGTAGAACCCCAACATATGGCTTTCCGCCTGATACGCCATGCAGCGCCACCTGGAGGCAGGGCATAAAAAGTTGCCATTGGTGATACCGGTGCTGTTCTATACGGGCAAACGCAGCCCGTATCCGTACTCCACCCGGTGGCTGGTTTTCGGTCGGGTGGTGCCGGTTGCCTGAATATTCCCACGCAATCACGCCATTCAACGGGTTTTTCGGCAGGAGTGGACGGCCTTTTGCAAGGATATAGGCGCATTCGTGACGTCAGCCGGGCGTAAAGCGGAGAATGCAGGGGCGGTGCCGCAGGCCGCAGCGCAGTGAAAAAGCAGACGCAGGCTGAACGGTTTGACGGCGAAAATTGAGCCGGAAAACGACGGGAAGACAGCGGATAAAGCCTTTGAAAAAGCTGCGACCGGGCGAGGACACTGGCAGAGCGACCCCTTGCAGTCGAAGCGGCCCGGCTACAGTAGCGGCACGGCGCTCACCGCAGAGCGTTATAAGAAGGGGACAGTAACATCTGTCTCATGTCACTGTCAGATTAGATCACAGCAGGAACAGCTAATACGTCAGTTCTGCATTAAATAATTCCGTATTTAATGAAATGCGCTTTTCATTAAACACAGATTTCAGGCTTCACATTGACAGGAGCCTGTCAGTGCACCGTTCCACTGGATGTGCAGTCTGGGCTAAATAGTTATAAAAACCCAAATCCATTATGTCATAGAACGGGCGCGTAAAATCGTAAAGTCGCAAATAAAGAATTACGGCTTTCCGTATTTGTTGTACAGTAACTCGCGCACCTCATCAGCGATCTTGGTCCCCCGAAGAGCGCAGGCTGATTTAATGGATTTGTGGAGACTTTCCGGGATATCAATCGTCAGTCTCTTCATTTTCTCTGCGGGCAGGCCGTCTTCTTCCACAGAGCGGCTCTCTACCCAGGCATCTGCACTGGGAGCCGGTTTAGTCGGCTTTGAGCCAAATGTAATTTTTTTACCACTCATCGTTATTGCTCCAGAATCTCATTAACCAAAGCGCTAATCTCTTTTGAGGCAGCGGAGTCCGGCTCAAGCTCAAAGACCGCCTTGCCAACAGCAGCGGCCTCCGCAAAAACCACACGTTGTGAAACACTGGACTTAAGCACAGCCGTTTCATAGGCAGACAGCGCCTCTCCGACATCGCGTCCAATGGCAGTATTTACGATTTTACGATTAACCGCAAATGCAGATTTAAGGTTTTCCTTATAAATTCTGGCTTCGCTGATTAGAGTAACCACTTCCTGTGCGGCCCAGACATCGTAAGGACTCGGCTGAACAGGGATAAGAACCAGGTCGGCTGCCATAATGGCTGAACGGGCAAGTTCGGTAACACGCGGCGGGCCATCAATAACGATATGATCATAGTCCTGCGTAAATTTACCGATATCTTTATGCAGCGTCGCCCGCGGTAACCCCAGCACAGGAAACAGCGACTCTCCCTCCCGGGCTGCGGCCCAGTCAAGCGCACTCCCCTGAGGATCGGCATCGATCAGTAAAACACGGGCACCATCAGCGGCCAGTCTGGCAGCGATATTGACACTGAGCGTCGTTTTGCCAACTCCACCTTTCTGGTTCAGGACAGAAATAATCATCATGTTCTCCGGAAATGAATTTTGCGATTTTCTGTACAATCGTATTTATACAAATTAACAATTACGATTTATAAAGAGTTTACTGGTTGTTTCAGACGAGATCAATAAAAAATCAGCAAATACGCTTTTCTGTAAAAACTCATTTACGACTTACCGTAAGGGAGCCTTCAGCGGCAACGCGGATTGAAATCCCAGAAGTTCCAGAGCGGCATCAGATGACATTGAGAATGACAGATCCGGGGTCACGTCCAGCGCGAATATCCGGGTGTAGACTTCGGTGTTCTCAAGCCGCTTGTGCCCCATGAGCGCCTGAACCTGCTTGATATGCACGCCGTTCATCAGCAGGTGAACGGCGAAACTGTGCCGGAATGTATGGGGTGTAACAGGACGGACAGAGAATATTACGCCATCCTGTTCAGCCCGCCTGACGGCAGCCCGTATCCAGTTACGCGGCGTTTCCTGGCTGGCCACATCCCACATCGGCGTTGCCCTGCGTGTCAGCAGTCTGAACGTGGCAAAAAACGCCTGCATGCGCCGCACGTAATCCACATCAGGCAGTGGCAGTGCACGAAAGGGCACTTCCTGACGTTCTTCCCGGGTGGGCCGCCCGCGAGAGCGAGGTGCGCGTTGTTTCAGGGTTCGCAGCCTCACGAACGGCATATCGGCATTGAAATAAAAGTCGGCGGGTGTCAGGGCAAGCGCTTCATTGATGCGTGCCCCCGTGTTCCAGAGGGTTTCAATCAGCATGCGCTGGCGCAGATCGGGCAGATAGCGCAGCAGTACCGCGATTTCCGGTGCCAGCAGATAGCGGGGGACGTCAAGATCGGCTGCAATGGCCATTTCCCGCAGGCGGAGCGCGCGCGCATATCCTCCGGAAAGAATGACAGCGCTACGTGAATTCTGTGAAAGTTCGGGGGGTAAGTAGTCCAGTTTTTTAATCTCCGCACGCTGAAAACCGGCTGAATAAGCCTGCAGACCTGTCAGGACAAGGCCTGCAGGACATTATCACACCCGGAAATTCTGCCCGGAATGATGTCAGTATAAAAGCGCAATAAATCGGTGATCGGTCAGTTGAGCATAACGCAAAAATTGGGGAAAAAACGAAATAAGCTATAAAAACACAGAGGTATAACCAGAACCGGACAGACAGCAGGTGTGCCGGCCCACTGAAAAATCTTGCTATCCTGCTGTTATGAAGGGACTTTTAAGTTCAACGGCAGAAGGCAGGGCAGGTTAGGGATTCCAGCGGAAATCCCTAACCTGAACCGGAGGTCAGTTGCGGTCAGGATCCTGACGCGATTTTTTGCGACAGGTAACGTAATACTTCCCGTCATCACGGAGCAACCATTCGAGGATGAGGCCACTCTTCTGCAAGGCTGATAAAAAGGATTCACCTTCACTGCTGTTACTCAGGATCAGAGTGGCCGTCTGCTGACTGAATAATTTCCTGTATTCAGTTTCATCTAACTCAGACACCATCTCTGCAATATCAGAACGGCCGATACCTTTGTACGTGAGCAGCCGGATTATCAGGCTTATTTTCTGACTATCGTCAGTTGATAGTTTAATCATGCCCTTAATTACATCACTGGAGGGTTTTAAATAATCCAGGAATTGCTCGCTGTATCAGTTTTATGTTTAACCAGTAACGCCGCTTTTTCCTTCAGGCTGAAATCAGCTGAACCGCATATCTATGTCAGTAATCCTTCAATGGAAGGGTGCAGCAGCAGGCTGACGATTGTTTCGCTGTTTTCTTCTGACCCCATGAATATCTCGCGGGCAAAAAACGTAAATATTTGAATCAATATATTTCATACATTTCCCAGTTCAAGATCATTTACCAGTGATAGTGGGCGGACATCAACTTTCTCACAGGTGATGTCATCATCGTGAGCCAGCCCGGCAACGACAGTTCTGAAAGAAGCTTTGTTAAAGCGATACATTTCATTATCAGCGATAAAACGTAAAGCAGTTAACTCCATATCAGTCACTGGCAGGGTAATATCATCGTAAACCACATTGAGTCTTTTTATATTTTTCAGAAAGGGTTAAACTGTATCCGCGTCAAGTTGTGATATCAGCTGATATCCTCTTTCTTCAACAAACTGCCTGTAATGCCCTCGATTCTCCGACACGCCGGGGTCAACAAATGCAATCATGTTTATGATGATATGAATTAGTATTGCATCTGATTCTTTTCCTTCCAAAAGGGCCAGCATTCGATCAAGATAATGATTATCTCCCAGAGCCAGAGAAATTAATTCTGAAAATGAATTTTGCTGCGTGAACTTTGCGTTCTGCACACTGAATAAAGAGATAACAGCGTCGGAATTTTTTTCGAAAATCTTCAAAATCATCCCTGACAAATAGCGTTCATGAAGGGCATTTTTATTTTTCATCATATAAGTCACAAGTTGATTATGAACTGTCCCTTCCCGGTAAATGTAGTTCTGATCAGCTAGCTCAGAGATGACTTATTTTTCATCATCGAGCGTAAAACTGTTATTTACACTTTCACAGTTCGTTAAACGACCCACTGCTTTTATATAGTCATTATCGTTAACAGAAATAGCGCCTTCATGAAAAATAGAGCGAAACATCATATAATCCTGCATGATATACCCATTTGTCAGCAGGTAATAAAGTGCCTCATAACCACCATGACGAAAACCACTTCGAATTGTTTCCAGCTGTTTCTGGTCAATAATTTCCGGATCGTCATCTTTATCAATATATTCATTCACTACATTTATAAATTGCTCTTCGCCAATTTTTGTGATTAAATCAGAAAGAGTGATGGAGTTTCTCAACCTTATCTTTTATTTTACTGCTCTCAGATCAATCGCTGTTTTTCTGTACTTCACCTCTCTGCCTGAAGAAATAATTTTTTCCTTTCCTCATACTCATTGGTTATATTACTGACGAAAAATTAAAACCCCCTAAAAGTTTTATTATAGCGATCACCGTATCCAAAAAAAATACTGACGATGCAGAGCTAAATAAATCAATAAAATAATTCTCATTTTTATGCAAATCATCCGGAACAAACTTCTCCCCATGCTGCGAACCATATTTACTATTTGAGAAATATAGACCGCGCCACAGCTCATAAGGCAAAAGCGGCAAATAATCTCCATTCTTACGTCAATTGCGGATGATGCTTTTTCTTCTTTTAGTCTCTCAAGACTATTGTAAAGACTGTCTTTCTCATCATCCAGGGATGTGAAATATATTCATGTAGATTTCTGAGCCGATAGTCATTCATAATAAAATACAGCAACCCGGCTTTCTTATCAGTTAGATTATAATCCTGAGAGTGGATGTTTTTATAAAAAAAATAATAGCAAATATTTTGACTTCGCTTGTATTATCCTCAACTATCTTCCTGAATAAGTTATACTCATTAGCCATATTCTGCAAATATCGCATGTCGCTTATGTAGAGAGACAACTGTTTTAGGAGTACATCATGTTCAGCCGGAAAGCCCTTTAGCTTGTTTTTCAGATGCGTGTAGGCGTTTCTTGCATCAAGCACAGGGACGACAGGAAGGATGAAATCAAAGAATTTAGTCCGTATATCAGGGCCAAGAAAAACATCATCGCGGCATGCGTAAAGAAATCTTACAGGGTAATCTTTAAGATTATTAACTATCTAATTGATTTCCCTAAACCTTACAAAAACATCTGCATTCCCTAGCCGGTCTAAATCTTCAAACACCACTATTTTATTTTTTGATCTGGAAAAGAATGCCGGCAGACGGTGTCCACCGCGCGTCGTACGCCCGCCCCCCGCTCAGAGCCCGGTCAGACCATAAGATGCAGTCCGAGCGACAGCACTGAAGTGGTTGTTCTTCCCGGCAGCCCTCCCCAACCGGAGGTTTCGTGGCATTCAATGGACAGATAACACAACCTGCAGCGTGGCGTGCATGGCGCCAGTGCCCGTCGGGGTCCATCGCAACGTAACGTTGCCGTTTTGCTTAAAGTCCATGCCATACCCGGCAGTCACTACGCCGTGCAAGTCGGGCGCCGCGGTCAGTGTTCCCCCGAAGTCGCTCCCGTCATCACGGAGTGTTGGAATATGTAACACCCCATCGCTTCCACCGAGCCCCATGCCCAGATCCAGATTGCCCCCGGAGAGTGTTACCGCGAATGTTTGTTCGGTTGTCTGCCCCACGTGACCTTCTCCCAGGTCGATCGTGTCAGGCACAGTGGCGGTCACGGAATCGGATGGGGCCACGGACTTAGTGACACTATCCTTATCGAACCATACGCTGCCGTCCTTTACTTGTAGAGCCGTTATATCCGTCTCAGCGATTTTCGCCTTACCCCATACTGTACTGCGGCATGCGACCGTATACGTCTTCGTTTCCACTTCATCCCCACAACATTGTTGTTGTCCCGTGCATGTCTTTTCGTTAATGATTATCCCCGCCTTCCTCGTGTCTATAAGGTCATGCAGCTCTGTGTTGAAGGCTTCTGAGAAGGTGCTGCGCAAAATGCAGCATCTGTAGGTGTTATTGTCCGCATAACCCCCCGTCTCTGACGATATGGCCGTGGAGTTTTCGATAACCAACGTCGCAGCTTCCGCGCGGGTGATTAATAACGTTGCCGCTGCGGCGGCAAGAACACCCCGTAATGTTTTTTGCATGGAGTTCTTCATCCCGGTAACATTTTTCCTGCTGATAGTATGGAAAACAAGTAATGTTCTTTTCGCCAGACCACTACCGTTTGTGCAACAGAACCCAACATTAAACGCTGTCCTGGAGAGGCAGCTATATGCAATACAGCACGTTTCTTACAATCGGCCCCTTTCTCACGGTATGCTCACCGTAGCATTGATGGCACCGGTATAGATGCCAGCCGGCAGTTTCTTCGTTTTGGTTTGCAGCGTCACCGTATGCGCCCCCGGGGCCGTTACCCGCCATCCGCGCAATTTGTCATAGGTTGCCCCATCTATCGAAATCGTCAGCACGCCCTTGTTTAGTGTGAAGCTGCTTTCCCCCGACAGCCCCGCCCGATCATCCTTGACCAACTTTATGATGGTAGGTACATCGGCGTCGCCCCCACCACTATCGACTGCGGTCCCAGTCCCTTTTGCGCGATACGCAACTCCACCGTCATAGTCCACGATGAGACTCGCGTTGATTGTTTGGACTTCATCAGATACCCGCCCTCCTCCCACCAAGCAGGTGAATGTGGTATAGGGATTAGCCGTGATATCGCCTACCACGCACTGGGTGCTGGTACCACAGTCCATGTCATGCTCCAAGGTTTGTGGCCCGCCGACGTGAACGGATAGAGGGGCCGCAGGCTCCCCCGCAGCCACCTGGCAGGTGGCTTTCAGACTGACCAGCCAGTTATTCCCATTCGATTTTTTTGTTATTTGAAACAGAGGCAAGTATCGCACGGGATCGCTGTGGATAGTCTGGGCGCTACTGCTTAGCGCCGCGATTGTCAGTATCGTTCCAACCAGCCAGTCTGTCATTCTTAATTTCATCTGAGTATCTGCTTTTTAATATAACTCAGTCACCGGCAGGATGACCGGATAATGTCATTCATCCACAGCGTCGCCTTCAGCACCCCATTCCTCCTCACTGCAGGAAGGCGTTAAAGCGTTACGAATAAGTGAATGCTACGGTGACGATCGATTGCACATTTCCAGCGGTCACCGTATCGGCGGTCGAAACATATTTCACTGTATATTTGATATCGTAACTGCCGTCCTGTTCCCGGGTCTGGACGTCGGCATTACTGGTCCCGTCTGTTTTAAACGCGAGGCCGTCGAGATCAAACACCTCAATACCCACGCCGCCAGCCGGATTGTCCGTTGCCGTATTGCTAAAAACAGTACCGCTGCCCGTACCCGACACTTGTATATCCAGCTTGCTCTGGTCGCTTGTGCAGTTGTTGAGCTTAATTTCCATGGTGGCCTGGCCGACCTCCTTACCTGCCGCCCCCCCGAAATCCCTGACGTCCACGGGAGGAAGCGTAACCGGCTCCGGCTGAACCAGCGTGCAGGACGCATTCTTCACCGTGCCCGTTATGGTGATAGTAGCGGTGTCTCCGGCAGCGTAAGCGGTCAGCGCAAAGGCAAGAAACGCCACGCCAGGGATGACTGCCGTCAGGGTTTTTCTGATTTTCTGCATTTTCTGCATTTCCTGTTTCTGATTTTTTACTGATATTCCAGCATCAGGTTAACCACGGATGCAAATCCACCTGCTGACACTGTTGCCGCAGTGGCCACGTAAGCAGCCGTGTAGGCCAGCGTATTGGTTTTGGTCGCGTCCAGTGATGACTCTTCCTTCGTACCGTTCGGTAAAAAAAGGGTATTCCCGTCAGTCTCATAAAAATACAGCCCGACGCCTGTTGCCGCATCCCCCCCGGTTGCTGCATTTTTAAACGCGCTTTTATCCGTATCGTCCGGGTCACCCGAAGCCGTCACGTCCACTTTAGAGGTGTCTTTTCCGCAGTCCTTGAGTACCAGGTTGACGGTCTTTTTACCTGCAACAACGCCCTTAGACTTGAAATCCTTGTCAGAAAGCGTCGGCAGCGTCACGGTAAGATCTGAGTTTGTCGTGTCAATCACGCAGGTATTCGAAACAATCTTTCCTTTCACATTAATTGTCGTGCTGTCTCCCGCCGCCCATACGCTACCCGCAGAAAGGCTCATGGCACACACCAGAAGCGCAGATGCGCTTTTTTTCTTTTTCATATCTGATACATCCTTTATGTTTACTTTTTGGTTAATGGCAGTCGGCCTGAATTCTGACAACGGCCTGATTAACGGTTGCATCCTGCAGGCTGTAAGGGGCGCTGCAGGTCATGCCCGCGCCGTCACCCCACTGAGCCTCAAGCATGCCCGTCTGTGAGAGTCCGGACAGATAGACCTGCCCCTCGTCCCCGACGATACCGCCGCGCTCACCCGCCGTGACCATGGCACCAAAGGGCAGTGGTTTACCGTCGTGCATCAGCGTCACCAGCACGCGACTGCCGGTGTACCCTTTGAAGCGTGCGCGCACCACCGCGCCCCGGGTGGGTACGACCCGGCTGACGGCATCGTCAATGTCCGTCTGGTCATTGAGCGAATCGGTGTCCAGCGCCACGCGGTTTTCCCGATAGACTGACGCGTAGGGTACGATGGCGTATCCCCGCCAGTCAGTGTGAACCCCCGTTTCGTTAACGATGCTGATGTCCGGCACGCCGGGTACGGCCACCAGTACGTTCGTTTCTCCCGGCGCCTGCCCCAGGGTCAGGCCCTCACTGTGCAGAATGGCGCCCCCGCTCAGGCCATAGCTGACCTGCCTGTAGTCTCCGCTGTAGCTGTAGCCCAGGTTTGTTTCCCCGTAGCCGCCCTTGTAATCCGCGCTCAGGCTTCCGCCGTTGCCGGCATTCCTGGCATAGCTCTGTGAGACATTCCAGCCAAGCCGGTCGCCTTCCAGCGCCGTTCCGCTGAGGGAGGCCTGATGCGAAATCTGATTGTCCGCATTCTGGTTCACGCTGTATGAGGCGGTAAGCGTATGACGCTGGCCGCTGTCGCCATAAAAAAGCGCGTCCAGCGGTATGGAAAAAGAGGCAAATATCGCCCGGTCCGAACCGTTCAGGCCGGCGTTCCGGCTCAGGCTCAGGCTGTAGCTGACGCTTTTCACCGTCCCGTTAAACCCGGCCTGCAGTGAGGTACTCACCCCCGAGGTGTTCCAGTAGTTCTGGCGAACGCCGCTGAGATAAAGTGACCCCAGGCTGCCCACCTGCTGGGAAACGCTGACCTGAATCTTTTCCCGCTTGTTGTTATAGAGGTTGAAGTAGTCCGTGTAGGGGCGTTTCACCGGCCGGCCTTCCACATCCACCGTGTTGTAATCGTAGAACCAGCCCTGCATGCCCTTCAGGGCCGTCTCATCCAGCGTGTGGAACCCCTCGGTTGAATAGCGGTACCCCGTCAGCTGAAAAGACGTGCCCAGGTCGTTAAGGGAGCGGGCGTACAAAAAGCGCAGCGACTGTCCCTGATGGTGACTGCCGTCTGCAAGGGTACTGTCTGCCTGCGTGACGTCTGCCGAAAAGGCCCCCAGGGTGCCGATATTCAGGCCGGCACCAAGCAGTGCAGAGAGATAGTTGCCGGAATACTGCATGCCGCCGTAGACGGTTACCCCGGCGGGCAGCCCCCAGACCAGCGTGCCCTGAACCACGTCAGGGTTGCTGTACCGGTTGCTGAGCGCCTTAAAGCGGCCAGTCGCCAGCGCATACTTCACGCTCCCCTCCCGCTGAAGAACGGGCACGGAAGAAAAGGGCACCGTAAAGGTCCGTTGCGCGCCGTCCGCTTCCGTAATCGTGACCTGCAGGTCTCCGCTCGACCCCACGGGAAAAAGGTCGTCAATGGAAAAGGGGCCGGGCGGCACAAAGGTCTGGTAAACCACGTATCCTTTCTGCCGGATGCTGACCCGGGCGTTCGTGCTGGCCACGCCCCGTATAACGGGCGCATACCCGCGCCGGCTGTCAGGGTACATGCTGTCATCTGTGGCAAGCTGTACCCCGCGCAGCTGCCAGGAGTCAAACACATCGCTGCTGGTCGACCCGTCACCGACGAGCAGTTCGCTGTGCAGGGGAATAATGGCCCGCTCAGCATAGGTTTCGATATGCTGCCAGTCCCGCTGGCGGGACTGGCGACTCTGATAATCGTTCCAGACGCGATAGTCACGCAGACGCCAGGGCCCCATGTTCAGACCGCTGCGCAGGTTGAGGTAATGGCTGCTGCTGTCGCCATACCGGCCCTTGTTCTCGCTGCCGCTGAGGCTGTAATTCATCAGGGCGGCCGTAATGCCGTCATCCCAGCGCTCTGGCGGAATGTATCCGTGCGCGCTGTTGTTCATCGCTGCCTGGGGAATACTGATATCCAGACGCATCTTCTGGAAATCGAACGAGGTAAATGCCTCCGGGATAATCTGTCCGGGTGATACGCACTGCCCGGCCGGCAGGGCGGCCAGTGCGGGGAACCGGCCGGTGTTTACACCCAGTCCGGTCAGGTCATGCACCGTCAGGCACGCCATCAGCCCTGTGCTGTCCCGGATATCCCTTGTTTCCGTCTTTGCCTGGCCCGCCTTTTTTCGCTCCTCACCGGCGTCAACAAAACGAACGTTCCTGCTGGTCACCTCGCTGCCGTTGAGATAAATATCGACAGGATAACTGCCGGGCAGCTGTGATCCTTCCTTCTCAAAGTGAGACAGATCAGCCACCATCTGCGGGTTCGTTGCCACCAGTTCCGGCGGGAAGTACAGCTCCGCCCGTACGCGGGCAGGTGAAAGACATGCAACAAATACGCACAGTGCAATTTTTGAAAAAGTAATAGTGCGCATCTTTTACCTCTGACAAACAATCATTTCAGGGAAACCGACTAAAAATGTGCGACATGTTCAGCCGTCAATGCGCCGAAATCATTGATGGTGTGATAGGTAATCTGGCCCTGCGCCGGGAGAAGGACATGCCCGCCGGGGGCAACCATGGTGTCAGGCAGGCTTTTGACTCCGCTCTTAATCTTCGCCAGCGTGATGTAGTACGGCGTGGGGTTATCCACCTCAGTCTGTTCCCCCTGCCGGTGAAAGGTCAGCAAATCCTGAGCCTTTTCTTCCGACGGCGACAGTTCTGCCGGCCGGACAAAAAGCTTGATGCGCGTGGTGGCAGCCAGCAGCAGGATGTTTTTACCCTCCAGACTTTTTTTATCCAGCGAAGGGATAGCCTTGGAGTTGAGGTAATAAAGGGTTTCCTGGTCCTTTCTCGGAGGCTGTCCGATATACATAATCCTCAGGGTGTTTTCATTTCCCGGGCCGCTGACATACAGCGGCGGCGTGACAATGAAGTCCGCGCTTTTTTTGCCTTCCGCATCCTCGACCCATGACTGCACCATGAAGCTGGACTTGTCCGACGTGTTATGCACAGACATACTGACCTGCTTCTGACCTGCCGGATAAATAACCCGCGTTGCACCAAGGGTAATTCCGCCCGCCGACGCCACCGTTGAAACAAGACACGATGCAGAAACCAGCACGGCACATAAGGTATTTCGAAATACACTGGACATGATATTTCCGTAACAGAAAATGGAGGAATAAGTGCGGCCAGACCAGTGCTGGCCGCGATTGTCAGCCCGGCAGGCCTCAGCTGTAGGTCACCTGAAAATCAACAACTGAGTTTGCGGAGCCCGGTGTTACGCCAGCATCGGTAGCAACGTAATCGGCACCGAAAGGTATGGTGTTTGAGCCGGCCTGGATGGTCTGTTTAGCGGAGGCCTTTGAGCCATCTACCGCGACTGCAGTGCCATTCTGAAGAATCTGAATGCCCACATTTGCGGCAGGTTTTGTTTCGTCGCCCGCGCCGCTGGCTGACGGAGACAGAGCCAGCACATCGGCCTTACCACTGACGGCTGTGCCTTTAAAAGTAATGGCTGCACCGGTGTAATTCGCCGTTGCGCCGGTGGCATCCTTATCCAGCACACAGCCAGTAAGCTTGATAGAAAAAGGCACAGCGGCGCTGGTATCACCAGCGGCGGAGAAGTGGTTAGCCGGCACCTGACCGAGCTTAACTGTCTGTCCGTCAGAATCGTTGTCAACCGCACAAGGGGTGGCAACAATTGAGCCGGAAAAGTTAATTTTTCCGCCGTCAATGGTGATCGGGGTCTGGGCTGGGGCTGGGTCGCCGGCCATTGCATCAGACGCAGCCACCATCAGTACCGGCATCAGCGCAGCCAGAATAATTTTTTTCATTTTAAATATCCCTTATTTGCAATAATTAAAAAACAGGTTAAAAAAGGCCAGAACAGGTCAGCCTGTTATATCCCCTTTGTGACGACAGGAGATATAGGCATGCGAACCTGTATTCACATACCGGAAATAACAACTCTGAAAAAAGAGTTTTCATTAATGCAATGGACATTACATATTTAACGGCCCTTTCAAGCCGCTGGTGCATACCAAACGCTCCGGCGTTTTATTACCGGTTTAACAGGCGATTTACGTCAGAACGCCTTCAAGAGAAAGCATATATTCGGTGCACATCTGTAAATATCTCAGCTCCTGAAAAAAGGAGCGTTCACTTCCGTCATCGTGGTTCTGCAGGCATTCCTTCATCTCGGCATTTATCCACGCGTAATCTGCCCGGTTCAGGTGCGGACCACTCACGGTTTCCAGAAAGGTGCAGATGCGCGCGCACTCCATAAAGCCGTAATGCCGCATAGCCCTGAGCAGTTTTCTTTTACCGATATCGTCAGAAGAGATGATAACACTATTTTCCAAACACCTTACCGATCGCATCTTTGCGTCCGGCAAGCCTGAATATGCAGACTGACTGCAGGAACGGGAAATAATTCTCCTGCCTGCCTCCCTGTACTGCTCTTTTTCTCCAGCCATATTTTGATGTAATTTCCGCATTATAATCATCCCACTCCAGATAAAAATCTGGTTATGGTCTGGTCGCTGTGGACTTTTGTTTAAAACCTGCGCCTCGCCGGAAACCCGTTATAAAAGTCTGGCAGGGTGGCATATCGCGGAAGGAATTATCGGCCAGACAAACATTGATCGTCAACGCCGATCAATAAAACAAAAAACAAAGGAATCATCGATCGATGCGGATATACTTCGTGGCTTACGCACAATTATTTCGCCCAACCAATTGATTTATAAATAAAAAATAATCAGAAAACGCAAAGAAAAAGAAAGATCCTTCAGAAAAATGAAACGCACGGGAATTCACTCTTGTTTAGAAATAATTGAGGTGTGGAAAAGCGATATGTTAAATACTGCAAAAAGCAGGATAAATTAATTTTATCAATATCTTTAAATTACGGAAATATTGGTTATGAAAATGGAAGAGAAAAGGGGTTTGCAGCCTGGCCAGGAGAGTGCCTTACAAAAAAGGCAGCTCATACAGTAAAGGACTGCAGAAGCCCGGGCCGGATAAAGATTCCGTGCCGTATGAGCGCAGACCGCACGTGAGGTGGTGATGGTGGTGGAGAACCGGCAGGCGGTTTTCGCACAGAGGCTGAGGACGGCCAGCCGGATAAGGCCTTATTGAACAGATTCCGGAAATAGGTGAAGCAGGATCTACCTTCGTCAGCTGAAAATACCGGGTCTGTACGCGGTACGTTCCGCGCCCGCCGTGTCAGGGAAGCGGCGGACGTTAATGCTGCTGGAGATTCCGCGGGATAAGAACCTCTGACCGGGTGACCTCAGTAAAACAGGGAACCGTGACAGCATCTCTGATGCTGAAAAAGCCAGCCAGCTACTCCAGGTAAAACGGTCTTGCCAAAGCACTGAGAGAAATTGGCCGCATTGAGCGAACGCTATTTATGTGCCGGCTGGGAGACATCAGGGACAGAAAGCCGGAAAATCAGAGCTACCGCGCCAGTGAACTGACGCTTCTGACAGCTGCGATCTCGCTGTGGAATACTGTTTATATGGAAAGGGCGAACGATGCCCTGAAGCGTAAGGGACTTAAGAGCAACGAACAACTGCTGGCGCATTTGTCGCCGTCAGGCTGGGAACACATCAATCTGACAGGCGATTATACCTGGAAAAGCAACCGGTTATCGGCTTCCGGTAAGTTTCGTGGGCTGAGGCCCGGTAAAGCAGAACGGTCAGAAAACAACCTTAACGTGCAATAATTTTCGGTATCCAGACTGATCTCATTATGCGGCTGCGTAATGACGCAGTGAGAGCGGGAACGCAAAATAGCCGGAAAGGGGACCGAACCACCCCGGCACAGTCTCCTGAAGAAATGGCAATTCTGTTCACCGCCAATGTTAGCTTTTTCCGGGCTGTGATAACATCTCAGGGTCATTTTTCAGAGCCCGGGCTGATGAAGAAGAAAAACAGCACACCCACGCCTCATGATGCCACGTTCAGGCAGTTCCTG
>NZ_VWUO01000028.1:0-35300 GCF_008631595.1 Pantoea sp. F_5 | reverse complement strand
GTCGTCCTGATACCAGTCATCGCCATCACGAGCGATGCGAAATGCAAACGAACTTTGGCTAATATCTCCACGCTGCATGGGTGCGATTACCAGATCCCGAATCGTCTGTGTTTCAGGGGCGGTAATTTCATAGCGCAGCCCCTTATCATCTACAGAAAGAGCCAGCGTTCCCGCAGCACTTCTCCCCAGGATAAAGTTAGGGTCGTGGTTAAATAACGCCCGAACATCGTCACCTAAGACATTATCGAAAGCGCCAGGCTTTATGATTTCCCTGAACCCAAAGATCACCTCAGAAAGAGTGTCAAAAACAGAACCATACCCGACAATTCTCGTCGGCTCGCCATCATCCTGTGCAGCCCTGATTTCCCCTCCGTAGCTACGTTTTTCAATATCACTCATTTAAACCCAACTCCTTTTCAACATCTTTAGCTACAGCCCCAGAAGGCGTGGCCGCATTTACACTAATGAGCATTTCATCGAGACCATCACAAGGGTTCAGGTCTTCAAAAACGCGCACCTCATTTCGACTCATCCAGCCATCAGTAATCGCGTAGTGGTACAAAGCGGCACGTTCTTTCGGCGTACCACGTAGCAAACCAGCCAGATTGAATTTTACGTAGTAGCCTGCGGCCCGCTCCTGACGAGTAAATATTCGGCGATTTAGCTCCTGCTCCCAGTTAACTACCCAGGGCATGACTGAAAACCTGACGAACTGAATAGACTGTTCGGAGATATTGGAGTACGTAGCCGCTTCAAGGTCATTAATCATGTGTGCCGGCACGTTAAAAATCCCGGCGATAATGGACCGATTAAGCTTCATCATATCGATTAACTGAGCGTCAACGGGTGATACTGTCAGGGCCTTATAATCAAGATCTGCAGGAAGTAAAAGCGTCTTATTCTCCTGGCCTTTGAGTGCGGCGGCGGCCTGCTTCCAGACCGATTTTAAACGGTTCCAGGACGCATCTTTAATCTCATTTTTTACTGTCACTATCCCTGCTGGCCGCGCATTACCATTAAAGAAACTTTCCGTATATGCCTGCCCAGAAAGACCTAATCCAATTGTCTGCGCATGCTGCATGATCGGAGAAAGTCCATACTTGTAATCATTTCCTAATGCCCGGATGTGGATCATGTCATCCATTTGCACAGCCCAGGAACCATCCTCCGTATAAACCCCGTACACATACCGCGTACCGTTGCGAACAAGCGAGGTTTCCCACGGCATCCGATGAGCCAACTGGGTAACTTCGCCCCGCCTGCTTCGTATGACTTCGGTATAACCGTTTCCCCAGCCCAGGATATGACGCTGTTTAAGCTCCCGCCATTTGTAGGACGTTTCCCAGGCGTTGGGTTCATCGTGAATAAGATAAAAGGCCGGGTGATCTGTTGCTGCCTCTATATTCCTGCCGGTCTTACGAAGGACGCGCACCGGCATCTGCGCAATACTCGACGAGAGGACATAAATACACGCATAAACAGCAGCAAGTTTCATCGCTGTTTCAGGAGATACATAAACGCCACTGAGTAGGCCGCTTACCGCATCTATGGTCTCGCCGTTCAACGGCACATTAGGGTTTTCAAGTGAGCCGGGGCCGCTGTTTATATCAGCATCGGATCTAAAAAAGGCATCCAGAAGCATCATTGCCCCCTTTTACGCGCCAGCGCCAGACCAGTAATCAGCATTCCTGAACCAGCAACAGCAAGGCCAGCAACAATCCCCCAGCGAAGATAAGCCGCAGCAATGAGCATTCCAAAGCCAACAAGCCCCAGGTAATCGTGTAGTTTCATAAAAAAAGTAAATCCTCATCAGGATCGAGATTTGCGAGAAAATCGGTAGGTTCATGCAATATGGCGCGTCCAATCGCCATTATTAGCGCTACAGCTCCGTCAATCTTGTTTTCTGACTGCTCTTTGATGGGTCGAACAACGTCATCATTTCCGGGAAGTGTTTTGCCTACAACATTACTGATACACCAGCTCAGTATTGGATTTCCGTCATGGTGAAATCGCCCGGATTCTATAGCCGCTTCCAGCTCCTTCATGGGATCCGACATACTGGTGTAATTCTGGATGATGGTAATGGGATTAAGCCCTTCATCCTCCAGATCGTGGGATAATCCTGTAGCACCAGACGGATCGATGGGGGACTCTGTAACCGGGTTTAGCCGATTGGCCGCTTTGGCCTCTTCCAGGATATACCGATAATCCACCTCCGCGCCGTCAGTGACGGTCAGCAGCCCCATTTCTACCCACTTCTGAAATCGTTCAGCTGTTCGCCTGTCCTCATTTTTTTCAGTACTGTAAACCGTGTCATACGGCACCCAAAACTTAGGCGAGACACTGTAGAAATGACGCTTCCCGTCAATTTCTCGCGTAAACAACCGCGCCATGCTGTTGAGATCGAGTTTCCGCGCAAGGTCAAAAGAAAGAATGCAGGGTTGTCCCTCAAACATCTCAAGAGTAAGGGTTTTGTCCTCGCATTTTTGCCAGCTAATAAGGTTGTAATAAGCAGCCCTTGCAGCAACCCACACATTAAGATGTTTCGTCTTAAAAATGCTGGCCTGCCGGGCATTGTTTATTGCTCGCTGTTGCTGGCTCAGGAGGAAATCACGATAAACCGATACGCCCATATTGGGATTGGCTTTCGCCAGCACTGCCGGAGAAGTCCAATCATCGCCCTCATCTATCGTATAAATCACGCCAAAAAGCTCATCGTTCGGCACAGAGCCGCTTAGCATTTCAATTACTTCACGGCGCTTGTCATAACACGGGCCTTCGATATTGAAGCCCGCTGTAGTGATAGCCCACATCAGAGGCTGACGACGCGCCCCCATACCAGTAAGCATTGTGGTATAGAGCGCATCGGTCTGGTGCTCATGGTACTCATCGACGATGGCGCAGTGAGGCGAGGAGCCATCGCCAGGATTGCCTATCAATGGCTCAAAACGAGCGCCATCTTCAGGCCGGTTTAAGTTTGAGGCATTGACTTCTATTCCGAATGCCTCAACCAGCATCGGGGTACGTTTACACATTATTCGGGCGGGGCGGAAAACCTCCCATGCCTGCTTTTCGGTCGTTGCGCCAGAGTAAACCTCAGCGCCAAATTCTGAATCGCATGTAAAGCAAAACAGCGCTACCCCAGCTGATATGGCTGATTTACCGTTTTTCCGTGGAATCTCGGTATAAACTTCACGGAAGCGGCGCAATTTGGATCCTTTATGAACCCAACCAAAAGCACAGCAGACGATGAACAATTGCCAGGGTTCAAGCGTTATAGGCATACGCTTAAACGCCCACTCACCCTTTGTGTGAGGCAATAGCTGGATAAACTTCGCCGCCTTTTCGGCACGGTCTTTATCAAACCGAAACCGAAATTTTTTACTCTTCTCGACGGCCAAATCGTCAATATGGCGCTGGCAAGCCTGAATGACATAGCTACAAGCCGGAATCTTCCCCCTGACCACATCGCGGGCATACTGATTCGCGGCATTGACGCTAGGGTAAGTTTTACGACTCATGAGTTAATCATCTTGATAAAGGGGTTATCTGTCTTTTTGGCACTTGGGCCAATAAGACGCTGGCGACTTGAAGGATCAAGCCCCAGCAGACTACCGAACGTGACAATTTGCCGCATAGCTTCATTGGCCGCCGTCAACGCAGGGTTCTTCTTTGGCCCACTTTCAGAAGCAACAGTGATCCCATACAGCACCACTTCTTTTTGGGCCTCATGCCAGTTTCTGAATGCAGTGCAAAAGAGCACAACATTATGTAGATCAGTCACACAGAGCACCCCAGCAGTGCATAACTCTTTCATCACTGTGTCCCACATCTGGCGCTGAACATCATCAAACCACTCTGGCGGCTCAGCTTTTGTTACGGGCGTGAAGCTGGGTTCATCTTTATTCAGCGCACGTTTGCCGGGATTGCCAGCAAGTGCCTTTTTGGCCGTTGGCTTAGGCTTTCTCCCCCTTCCAGGCACTGTAGATTTCCCGGTCATGGGCATTTCCTGAATTTTTTAATTTCGCGGGTGCAAAAAATCGTTGGGGCGGGCAGTCAATTAGGGCTTTGGTCCTGGTGATTTTTATACCCCCCTACCCAGTCTCGGAGCCGCACGCACCATCTTTGATAGTCATGACCTATCATCATTTGAGGCGTTCTCTGGCCGTTTTGGCGCGATGGTGATCCGTGCAGATGCATTCGAGATTGCTTAGCGCATCCGTTCCACCGTGCGCTTTAGCAATCACATGGTCAACACTTGAGCCGGGGCGATAAATACCTTCTCGCTTACACTGCTGGCACAGCCCTTTGTCACGCCTCACCACCTGATTACGTAGCTTGCGCCACTCTGCGCCATAGCCTCGCTCAGTGGCGCTCTGGCCTTTAGAATAGTTTTTCCATCCCTGCCCAACGTGCTTATCGCAGTAGCCGGAAGGATCGACAGTGACAAATCGGCAACCTCGCACACGACAAGCCTTTTTGATTCTTGGGGGCATAAGCACACTCTTATTTAGTGAAGAAGAAACAGCGCTTTTTCAGCAGCGCGGCGTTTGACCAGTCCAGGCTGCAAAACGTTTTTGGCAAATACCCAGCGCCCGAACTGGTCAGCAGCGGCAGTAAAGCTGCCCGCGTTCAGCCGGGTCAGCAGCGTAGACGAGGCCAGATTGCCCCTGCCCAGGTTGAAGGTGAAGCTCACCAGCGCGTCAAACTGATGCTGGTTTAGCTCAACTTTCACCAGACTTTTTACTGCGTTTTCTGCATCCACCACGTCAGTTATTAGCCAGGCTTCGGCCTGTGCGGCTGTGCAGGTGTCGCCCTCCTTTACGCGAGCAGTGTGGCCGTAACCAATCGTCCATACGCCAGCCGGGCAGAGATACGCTTCAGTCCGCAATCCTTCGAACTGCTTAATCAGGTCGAGGCCAGTTTGACTCACGTTCACTTTTATTCCCCTTCACCAGATGACCGACATTGCCCCGCGCACGCCAGATGGCCATGCACAGCAGGAGGTTTATCAGAACCTCTGTCCAGTCGGTGTAAAAGTATTCGCCGGTCAACACCCGGATAGTGACCGAAGCAGTAGCTACGGCGAGCAACCAGGCCAGCCAGCCCATTAAGCGGTTATGTTTTGCTTTGCCGCGCCGGAACGTCAGCAGCCGCATAGATGTGATGGCACAGATAATGGCGTTGGTATTCAACATCAACCATTCGTAGTGCTGTCCGATCCATCCAATCGGATCACTAATGAAACTCATGAAGCCATTCAGGAAATTCATCAGCCACCCCCGCGAAATCTGGATAACATCGACGGGCCATCTTTGCTGCTGATTGCCATCAGGATTCGGACAACTGCCGCCGAAGCCACCAGCGCCCCGATGGGCATATCCACTGCTGTGTTATGCGGTGTTACTGCTTCAATCAGGCTTGCAGTAAACGGTGCGGCCACCAGCCCAATAGCGAAGGACAGCGCACCGAGGAAAAGACGCCACCAGATTTTGAAATCACTGGCTGACGCAACAAAAATTGCAGCACCGGCAAACGCGCCAATGACAGTCGGGCCGTCAAGCGGGCCGAACAAACTAACAAGGGTTATGCCGGTTACTGCTGCCGTAGTCGCGCCAGCGCCGGTAACGGGTTCGGCCACATTAATTACTCCAGAAATGAAAAAGCCCACATGCGCGGGCTTTTAAATATTTATTTAATTTGTTATTTCTGATTTTAAGCCTGAACGTCAGGCACTGGCTCATTTACATCAGCAGCGGCGGCCTGATCCTGCCCGTTATCTTCGGAATGCTTGTATTGCAGATTGTCTACGTACTTTTGAACAATCGCTTTTGCCGCTTTCTGGTCTTCTTCCACAATCTGCGCGGCCAGTGTTTGAACAAGATCGGTCTCTTCGGCAGTAGCTGCTGCCTGTAATGGTGCGAAGTAGTCACCGCAGGCAGCCTGAACTGCATCAGCATTGTGCAGCGTGATATGCGTCAGAACTTCATTTGCAGCAGCGGCGGCATCATCTGGCGTTACGCCGGTATAGACTTTGCTCACAAGAAGCGACACAACAGCATCAGAACGCAGCGCCTTTAAAGCGCTTTTCTGTAAGGTTGAGGTTAATGACATTGGTTTGTCCTCTTTGGGTTTGATGAACAGGCTTAACAGCCTTCTGATAAAACTCACGGGTTATCCCTTTTTCAGGGCACAAAAAAACCGCAATTAAGCGGCATTCTTTCGGTTAATGATGGCTATCGGCTATATGAAGCCCGTTTCGACTCAAGCCCTTTAAGGTATGGCTCAGCCTCCACCAGCTCTTTCATAATATTTGTTTGCTTATCCACCTCTAAGGCAATATCCAGAATTGCATCCAGTTCCTTCTTAAACACCTCAACGGATCCTGGAGTTATATTCTCAGGGCCGGAAGCGCCATAAAAGGTCATTTCTGAAAATTGATCCCAGAGACGGCTTCGGATTGCATTCCCTGACTTGCAGAGTTCAGTAATATTTTGGCTTGCCTCAGTGTAACGGCCAATTGCGTCATAATTCTTGTTCATAACACCCCTTAAATAATTAAATATTTATTTAAAAACTTGTCACTTTTGGTCATAAGCAGCACATATCAACCTTCTTTCTTATCAGCTCGCTCATTAACAGTCGCAAGCCATCCCACTACTTCATCATGCGATTTAAGTGCATTGGTAAGTAATAATTTGATTTCGTTCATGGCGCTGTCTGTTACAGATTGATGGTGATAAAAGCGTATGTCTGCAATCGCCTTCTCTGCCCTTTCCAGGTCTTCGAGCATTGAAGTCCGAAGCTCAGAAATTCGCGCCTGCGCATCTGGATACTGACTGACTGCTTCATAGTTCTTAATCACAGCACACCTTTAATTAAAGATTTATTTACTGAGTCGTGTTTTTTCTGCCTGCTGGATAGCGTACAGCTTGCCGTTCGCTTCATCCAGCGCACTCAATAGCGGGTCTATCCAAAGCACTGCCTGACGGTATGTCAGTTTGCAGGCGGTAACGGTGCGATTACCAGACTCGTTAGCGTTTTCGGAAGTTCCTCGCACTGCTGCGGCACGTAAACGCTTCGCGTAGTCGAGCAACCCGCAAGCAACAGAATTATCAATAAGCTCATCAGCAGCCTTAACCCTGACCAGCTTTTCACGGTATATGACAACACGTTTTTCACTCTCCATAGTGGTTGTTTGCGTCTGGCGCTCTGTCGCTGCGGCTATCTCATTAAATCGCTGGAAGGTTAATGCCCGCTGAGCAATCACCCTAGACTGAAGGTCATTGTCACTTTGCAGTTGACTAGACCTGGATTCAGCCGCCGTTGCTCTGCTGTGAAAAATAACCACCAGCACACATAACCCAGCCACCAGCCCAATGAGTGATACGCACAGCCATAACCTGAACGCCTTAAATAGTCCAAACACTGCATATCTCCACAGTAAAAAGCCCCGCTGCAAGGCGAGGCTTTAGCCGATACGTAGATGTTGGCGTGGGTCATGGCTCAACCGGCGCACGTAAAGGTTTCCGTTGAGGCGTGGCACACGCCAACATCTACGGATCGGGTTTTGAATAAAATAAGTCTTTAAGAATGTTGTAACTAGCTCGCCCATTCCAAATAAAAAGCCCGCACTGAGTAAGTACGGGCTTTCATAGAAGCTGTGAGGAATCAGGTCGCGGACAAACGCCCTTCACTCTGGGCGCGACTTCGTCACGTTAATAAAAACACTAAAGTAAAAGCTCACCTAATTCAAACGAAAAATCGCCTATTGAAAAGCCCGGCGCTTATATTTTGATAAATATCAAAATAATTAACCCATACATCGCTTCAATTTGAATTAAAGAAAGATTTCCTATTTAATCCGAATTGAAGCGGTTAATTCAAAATGGAGCGATTCGGGCAACAGGTTCATTTCCGTGTCCGGTCACAATTGAGCGAGAGGCTACAATAATGAAAGTTAACCACGTCGATTACCTGGTATTAGGCGGTGCTAATCACGGCGAAATCTACAACGGGGAAAGAAGGGAAACTTTAACTTTGCGCTCCAGAGAAGCTATTCGGTCTTTGCCACCCTTCTGTGCCCCTGTATCTGAAGCCATGACGGTAATACCACCCGCAGTAACCTATAAAGTTCATGAGCATCAGGGGCTGGACGGGAAACGCTACCTGATTGCTACGAATCAGCCACTGACAGATTTCGATATAGACAATGAAATAAGGAAAGCAGGCATTGCGCCCACAGACTGATCTTTAATTATTTAATTAAATAACTAAAGCGATAGCGCCAGTGTCAGCGGGCCATAAGTGCGCCAGCAATCAGAATCGCCTTCACAAATGCATTCCGTAACTGGCGCTTTATCTCCGCACTTCCTGCAATGCCCCACCAGCAATAGTTGCTCCTGATAACGCACAAAATCCTGACGAAGCAGTAAACCAATATACTCTGACGGCGTATAGGCACTACGCCCCGGCCTTCGGGCTGCTGCAAGCTGACTCAGCATATCAATTTCAGCAGCATCAAGACGAAGCTCATAGCGCTTAACACCGGCTTTCCTGTCCCGCTCCCGCTGGCAGGCTTTGCGATCAGCACTCATATCAGCCTCAGTAGTTAAAGCGCTTAACAACGAGAACCAGCAACGCAATCAGAGCCAGCACACCAACAAGACCAGCAGCAACTTTAACCATCAACATGATTATCTCTCCTATCAACACCCACCAAACGGATCGCCGTTCGTCATGCAGGACGGACACTCACAACCTTCCCAGTAGTACGGAAAGGCACTATCCAGAAGTACATACCAGCGACGGTGCCGGTCACACCAGAAACATTCCCACGGTAATTTATACTCGCGCATCAGTCCACGAATCATCGCCGGGATTGTCTCTGACGGTAACTCCTCTGGTAACAGCTTGCCGGACAACTCCCTTTCCATTCGTGAGAGTTGCGCCCCCATAGCGCTTACTTCTCGCTTAAGGCGGCTGTTCTCCTCCTGCAACTCAGACTTAGTTGGCATCGCTTATCCGGCATTCTTCAAATCGCGCAACGTAACGCCATTCAAAGCATTAACCACCAGCTGCGGGGCTTTGTTTGAAGACAGGCAGGCAAGCGTATCAGCAACAGAAATCCTCGCCAGGCTTCGTGCGGGCATGTATCCACCACCAGGGCCGCGAAGTGATTCGATTAATCCCGCACTGCGCAGACACCGAATAATCTGCTCTATATAGCTAATAGAAATGCCGGTAGCTTCAGACAAATCATGGGCTGTACAAACGTCCAGCTCATCAAGACTTATCATGATTCTTAAGGCATTAATCTGTTTGTTAGTTAACATCACCCCCCCAAGCGACACGGCGATCAAATAAATATTTAAATAATTAAATGCTCATGGCCGCGTGTTAGCATTCAGGCGTTGCGCTTCTGCAATGTTGCGCAGGATGGAGGCGCGGCAGGCGTTAAAACCGTTGGCAAATCCCACATCGAAAACATCCTCATTGCCGCGAGTCACTTCACCCGGCACCAGCTCCGCCAAGCTAACGGCGGGCGCGGGGCGGTCGAATAGAGGTGTGACGTGTGGCACTTTGTCGTGCGGGCCTATCTGCCACCAGTTACCCGGGCCGTCCTCGTAAAAGTTGCCAACTGGCTCTTGCTTCTCAAATTCTGCCAACTTCGCCTCTGCTGCTGCCAGTTTCTGAGATAGCATCATCATGCCGTTGTGGTGCGGCTGCTCTGGCGCTGCAATCGGCGGCGTGGTGAATATCGGCAGTGTCTGGTTGTACTCACCTGACTTTGGTTCGGCTGACCAGCTTCCACCTGCACGCTTGCCGCGATATTCTTTCAGCGTTGCTGGATCGATATATCCGATTGGCTTCGCAGTCAGGGCGGCGAGTGCGATTTCATAAATCTGCCTATGCTGCCCAGCACTACCCGCCACCAAAAATTTGAGGAACTGAATCAGCGCCTGCTTCTCTTCTGCGTTCACCGGTCACCCTCCACGCGTTCTGCTGATTTCAACTCTATAATTTCCAGATGCTCAGGGCGTACGCGGCTGACTTTGACTGTCATGCTGCAACAGCTACAAGGGGCAAACTCCAAGTTGAAACCACGACTAACACCGGTGACCACAGCCACTGAACCCGCTGGCATTTTTGCGTAGCCGTTTTCCATTGCGTATAGCGTCTTCACGCGCGAACCTACCCAATCGGCCATGCGCTTTGGTGATTTGATAGCCATCACTTACCATCCTTAACCATTTCAGTAATGGTGATAGGTGAGACACTTTCCAGCAGCAGGCGTGCGCGAGTTCCGGCTATACCACCGCGGCGGCCAGCCTCTTTGTAGTAATACTCTTTGCCGCTAACCACCCACGTTGTGGCGCTTTGGTGCAGCTTGACGCACTTTTCACCGTCTCGCGTGATTACAGTTCCTGTATGGGTTTTAACAGTCATCACTCCGCATCCTCTGCAAGCCTGCCAGTAATCTCGACTTCTGGCGCTTCAACCGCCACATGCGGGTTTGCCCTGGCATCGTGGGGCTGTTCATACATTGCAGCAATATCAGCACGGGCTTTATCGGCATAGTCGCGTGTGAGTTCTTCGGCAGTGGCATTGGGCAGAAATTCAAGCGCTGACAGAACCGCCCCGGAAACATCAGCAACTTCTGAGGGCGTAGCTTTGATAAAACCCGATTTCCATGCTGCCAGTATACGGTTAGCTGCAAAATGAATACCTTCAGCCCGAATGGCGGTTAGCTTCTCTCTGCTTTCTGCTGTTTTGGTTACAGCCGCGTAAGCGTCCCGCTGCTTGCGAAGATTCACTATAATCTGTAAAGCATCAGCGGCCAGCTCGGTAATATCGATATACGAGGAGGCTTCGCGGCCTGCTTCATCCTCCCCATAAATTTCAAATTCCCCGGAATCAATGTCGCTCATTTCCACGGCTGATATTTCGTGCAAAAACCATTCAACGTTTGATCCATAACGTAACTCGCGGTCGTTGTTATCCATCATCATCACCTTTAATTAAAGAATTAAATATTTATTACCGAATCGCATCGTTTATGCTGATTAGCTTCTGCCGCTTCAGGTAGTTCATGGCGTCGTTCGCCATCATCACGCCGGGTGGGTTCGCGTTATTCCTCATCGAGAAAGAAAGACGTTTAATCCACATGGTCAGCTCAGCCACCAGCATTTCATTGTTGAGGCTGTCTGACTGCTTCTCCTCTGGTTGCCGCACAACAGGCGACACAATCACCTCCTGCCCGGATTTAACAGATTCAACCGCTGCAACGCCGGTATTCAGCAAAACGCCCAGCACTGACAAAACATCATCGTTATTGTTGCAACGACAGTCGTTGATAAGCCGCTCAATGGCCGCTGCGGCCATTACCTGTACCTCATGCCTTTCAGGGCATAGCCCCGTTTCGTGATTTACATTGGTCATAACATTATTCCTTTTAAATAATTATTTAATTATTTAACGGCTCGCTAGCTATGAGCCGGATATCGCAACAGCAAAGGCGACAAAAAATGTCAGAATGAAGATGAATAGGGTGCCGCCTACGCATACGGCGATAAATTTCGCCCTACATAATAAAGAATTAAATAATTCAATATTCACACAGAATCCCCAGCCGCTTAGCAAGATATTCAGCAACGAACCGCCGCGCCTTCTCCAGCTTGCGCCGGTAACGGATTAGCGGAATCCCCATCGCAGCAGACTTACCCAACTGTGTCTGAGGATTGCTCCTGAACCGCTTAACGCCATACTCAACACGCAAAACCCCGGCTGATAACTCATCCTGAATCTTCAGAAGCGCTACCGCCCCCTCGACGCTGGTTTCTACCGCGTCATTAGGTGCGCCGCCACCGCCTGAAAACTGGCAGTGCGTCACCATCATCATTTCTAAAATCGAAGCGAAACTACTTCCATATCCATAGCTGTAACCAGCAATCGCCCATCTGGCCCAAAGCTCCAGCAACTGATCCAGATCGCGGCGGTTCACGGTTAAACCTCCGTAATTACGACCGGGTAATGAAACTCCACCAGCTTTTTCTTCGTTTTATATTCGGTAGTTCTCACACCTTTAACGTCGATTACAGCCACCTCTCCAGAGGCATAAAAAACAAGGAAGTCGGCTACATACTTAACGCCACCGGGCAGGTGAAAAGGGGTCTGACGGAGAAATGTCACCACATCGCCTGCCATGACCTGACGCTTTAGCTGTACGTAGTAATTACACTCCTTCATGCTGTCGAATCTGAAGCCGTCCAGCTCACAACGCTTATTGCGGTATTTGTTAGCAGTTGGCGCTTTGAATTTCGTGTAACTCAGTGTCGGGCGGGTTGTCGCTAATTGAGAGGTCAAAACCTATCTCCTCTTTAATGTGATCGGGTATCTGCTCCCATGCATAAGCACACAGAAAAGCATCATCACCGTAGCGCTCACTGAAGCGTGGGCCATTACTCAGAATGGGATGGCGAACAGCTACATCTGACGCCGAACGGCAGGCACCAGGAATAACGCCGCGATGATGGACAGCACATAGACCAAAACCCCGAAAGTGTGCGTTTCGGTCTGTGCTGCCATAGTCGGGATCATGATGAAACTCAGTCCATACAGCCGGGTTTTCAATATCGCGCCCATCAAGACGACAGGCCACGCAGCCCACTTCTGATACGCAGGCACTTATATAAAGTCGCTCTGCCTTAGTTGGCGTTCTTCCGTTCATTTGTGACGAATGCAGTAGCGGTTAAACTGAAAAATTAAATCGGTATAACGGCTCTGCGCCTCTTGATTGGTGTTCAGCTCACTGCGTGAAGCTATACCGCAACGGCGGCGAAGGGCTATAGCAGCTTCTGCCTCATTAGTTACGGTGTCACCTGTGCAGGTAAGGAATTGCCAGAATCGAGGCATCTGGCAGAAACGTACCGCCCCCTTAACAAGCTGCTGCATGGCGAAGTCTCCCGTTACGTCTCATCTCCGCAACTAAACAACGTGAGAAAGCCTCCTCCGGCGTGCAATACATCTTTCTCTTTGCTTCCGTTCCGCATTTGCCCGGACTCGACGTGACAAAAATAAACTGATCGTCGATTCCAACACGGCCAGACAACAGCACTCTGGGCAGAACGCCAGGAAGCACACAGAAAAACGCGCCCCGCGCCCTTAACAGCGCTATTTCTTCCTCCCGAACAATGCCAGTAAATACAGTAAGCAGTTCAGGCCCGGCACCAGCAGCCGTCGCCGTGCGTATCGTGTTCAGCGATGCGCCTTCTTTACGGGATGAAAAGGTGATTTTGTGCAAACGGTAGTCAGGTTTGATGGCACGTTCCATTAGCGCAATCAGTGAGTTTTGCGCAGGTAAGTCGCTACCCATAAAGGCTAAAATCATCATGACGCTAAAGCCCTCAGATTTTCACGGCGGGTTACTGCAATGGTTTCGTGAATGAGATTTATATCGGACGGGTTTTTACCCAGTGAAGAGAGTTTTTCGAGGGCGCTACGAACTTCTCCAACTGTGACATTCGTAGTTTTCCAGCGGCACAAAATTAATTCAGTCTGCTTTTCGTCAACTTCAAAGCGAAGAGTCTGCTCTTCAAATATTTTTTTTAGCTTAGATAGATTGTTGACAAGAATGTTATTGCGCTGACGGCGTTTACAGAGAACCCGTGCCTTGCTTTTCTCAGCTCGCTTGCTTAACAACAGATGAAAATCCACTTCATCGCTAAGTTTTTCTAACAAAGTCATCATCATATCTGCTCTTGGATAACGATCACCACGGCAATAAGCAGATAATGTGGTGGCATTGACACCCAGTTTTCTCGCCGCAGATGCTATTGATCTTTCGCTTTCAACCCATTGCTGGAGACTGATCTTCATAACCACACCTCGAATTAACAACACATAACGAAGTTACAGAAAATTCATATTGTGTGTCAACTCAAATTGAAGTAGTTAATTCAATTTGTAGCGGTTTTTTTTCACAGCTAGGATAAAATTTGCCACCCAAAATGCGAACATTTCACGGTTAACTAAATGACAATCCAAACGCCAGAAATCATAGGGAAAAGAATTAAAGCGGCGAGACAACAAAAGGGCATAACAATCAAAGATTTATCTTTGTTAGTTAATTTGGCTCCATCCTCTATCCAGAACTATGAATCGGGGATCCGCCAACCTTCGCTTGACACACTCAAAGTTCTTGCAAAAGCTTTAGAGTGCTCTGCCGTTTGGCTTAGCACTCTTTCTGACATAAATGAGGGTGCTGAAAATTACTGCTACAGCCTGATAAATCCAGTTGTACCCGGCAGACCGCCATTAGAGGTTGATTCGGTGATGTTTTCTGCAAAGCACATCGAAGCTCACGGGGCCTCTCCTGCTCTGACAAAATTAATTAAGGTTACAGATGATTACTTATTTCCCGATATTAGAGAAGGGGATGAAGTTTTAGTTAATACCGGCGATAAAAATATATCAGTCAAGGCTGATTTTTTTTGTTTCTCCGATGCTGCCCAGAAACCAATAGTTAGATGGGCACGCAGAGATATAGGACAAGAAGGTTTTCATGTTTATTCGAATAACAATACTCACTCTCCCGAAGTATTTATTTCAGATAATACATGTACAGTTTTCATAATCGGAAAAGTAATCAGTCTTGTCAGATGGGTATAAGTAATGAGTTTGCTCCTCAAGGGTGAAGCATATCACCGATATGTAATCTCTATGAGGTGGAAAATGGAAGAAAACCTTTATCAGGTTATCGTTAATATCGATGCAATCGAAGCCTACTGTGATGCACTAGATTGCTTTCTTAACGACGCTCATACTCTACAAAATTTACTACCATCAGCGTTTACCTTGACTGTGGTTCAACACGAAAAGATAGCCAGCCTCACGACAGCATATGAGGCTTTATCTTTGCTTGATGATGCAACTACCTTATCTTTTCTTCTCAAAATAGCCAACCTAAACGTAGCCATAAATGCGATTCTGAATCAGTACGCAGAAGACAAAAGTGATATTCATATCAATAGCTTAAGAAGCATTAATGCTGACATCCTCTCTTTTCTGAATGAGTTCAGGGAATGCGTCGGATAGTGTCCAGGCGAAGGGCGGGCAACCGCCCAATCTTTAATTAAATAATTATTTACTGGTTTTGCGAGGTGATGTAAACTCCCTCAAAACGTTAATTCTTTAATTATTTATCAGGAGGGAATCTTAATGACGCTATCCATAGCTCTAATTGGAGGCAAGGGCGGGGTGACTAAATCAACAATCGCCCGCGCACTTGGCGTTGCATATGCTGCGGCTGATTGGCGTGTGCTGGGTGCCGATTTAGAACTAGGCCAGGCCACTATCAGAAAATGGGCTAAGCGGCGTGAAGAAGCAGGTTTTTTACCATCTGTGCCCGTTCAGTCCTTCGGTGCAGTATCAATGGCCGCGAAAGAAGTTAAAAACGGTTCATGGGACATCGTCATTCTTGACTGCCCGGCTTTCGCGTCAAAGTCGTCAATTGAAGTCGCAGAACTGGCTGACATGGTTGTACTGCCTACCCGCTTTTCTATTGATGATATGGAAAGTACCGCCGAAACGGCAAACTCACTGGTTGTAGCGGGCGTTCAACCAGAGAAAATAGCAATCGTGTTTTCAGGGGTAGCGGAAGCAAGATCCAGTGCAGAACGTGAGCGAGATAACGAAGACGCACGCGCATATTTCAGTACAACACCCTATTTTGTGATTGATGGCTACATCCCCCACCAGAAAGCCCTTAGCACAGCTCAGGATGTGGGAAGAACTATTACCGAATGTCAGTACAAAGGGCCACGAGAGAAAGCAGATCGTGTGATCCAGGGCATCATTTCACGTTTCGAAAGCATTACAGAGGACAAGTAATCATGGCATCACCTAAAAGACCACCACGCACTGCACCAACCATCGAACAAACAGCATCAGCAGTGCAGGCCACCAGCAGAGGGGCCAGAGAATCGAAAGGCGGAAAAGCCATGAATTTCAATGTTGATCCTGAGTTTTTTACAGAATATAAATCGTTCGCATCAATGAACAACCTGTCTATGAAACAGCTACTTGAAAATAGTTTCATGGAATACAAACGTAATCACAGTTGATTGTGACCGGACACGAAGCCCACTAAGTGGGCTTTTAGTTACGATATAAATAATATCCAAGTGTTTATGCAAGCATGTTGTTAATCAATCGACCATACCTAATTTGCACTTTATCTTTGGTGATTCATCCTCTCCTAAAATTTGGGACTGTACCGTAATTTTTCCGCTTTTCCATACGGAAATATAGATATGTCCCTTAGGCATTGAAAAGGTGAAAGTTTCACCTATTGCAATGAAGTCTTTATCAGAGAAAAAATCGTCTTCGTTCGTGACCTCTGGAATTAAAGAGGTCAACTCACCATTATAAATAGATTCGGGTTTATTTATTAATAGGGTTCCATTGAATTTTGTATTCAAGTCATATCCCACATGATTTAAAACGATTGTTCCATCGAAAGAATTTTTAGGGCATATAATCGAAAAAGCGCTAGACAAATTACCGTCCTTACGTGCTGCACTATCGATTAAGTTGACGATGGTAGTTGATAATTCTTTTTGTTCTTTATTTGTGGCTGAATGGGAAAATATAGATACTGTCGATAGCGAAAAAAGTAATATAAGTTTATATAGTCCGTTCACAATCGTTCCTTTTATCTTGTAATAAGCTTATTAGCCCGGTAAAGATAAGCATATTGTTATCAACAAAAGGTCTACGAACCGCAAATTTATTTGAAGCAGCAAAAGCCCGCAATTAGCGGGCTTTTTTATGTCAGCTCAAAATCGTCATCGAACAGGTGCGCGGTTATGGCGACTCTGTCAGCAGTGAGCGTGTACCTTATTCCCTCAGCAAGTGAGACAGGGCGATCAAACTCCAGCATGAAACAGTAATCGTACGTGCGGCCAAACCAGTAGCCGCCGCCACTCTCTCGGCTACGCTGAAAAAACACCCAACCCCCAGGCTGGTAACTCTCCAGCCGTTCGCCCCTGTAAACCACCTGATAATTGACGTCGCGTCCCATGATTCCCCTGTTTAAAAAATACTGTGTATTTAAACAGTATTACTGAAAAGGGAAAGCGGTCAAGTGGGGGCTTGCCGGACATAAAAAAGCCTGCTAATCGCGGGCTTTGCTGGCTTAAAAATAGAGCATCGCAGACTCGACTCCGCACGCTTTGGCGTAGCGGGCGACCGTGTCGACACTGGCCGACGTTATATTTTTTTCCATCCGGGACACAGTAGGCGGCTTAACCCCCATGCGCTCGGCGACTTGTGCGCTCGTCAGTCCGGCATGTTTGCGCCACTCCAGCAAAAGCGCCTGTAGGCGCTCTTTCCGTTCTTCGGCTTCGTATGCGGCGCGATATTTATCATCGCGCATCATTTCGGCATGGATCTCTTTATGTGTTCTGTACTTCACGTTTCATTTCCTCCAGTCGCTGCCAGGCTGTTTCGATTTCGGCGGGGGGCGTTTTCGGCGACTTTTTAATGAAAATCCTCAGCATATAGATTTTTTGGCCCGCCTGATAAACCCACAGCCCCCGCGATATATCTCCGCCCATTGTTCGCACTTCGAAAAGACCACCGCCTAACGACTTCGTGTGCGGCTCCCGTAACAGTCGGGGATCGGCTTCCAGTTTTGTGACCAGCTTGTCGAACTTCACGCGGATGGCCACGGGCAAACTTTTTAACTCTGCTTCCGCTTCGTCGTGGTAAATAACATCAAACAATTGGCGTCCCTCCCTGAAACGAACATTAGCCTAAAGGCTATCATAGCGCAAGGGCTAATATTCATTCAGTACGTACTCTATTTAACATATTGTATGTAACGCGCATCACCCGACCGGCACTCGCAGCCGGAATGCTTCCAACACGGTAAAAGGATCGATTATCCTGGTCGGAAACAGCCCTGTTTTATGTTGCTGATTTGTTAATGCGAGCAAGATTCATATTTGGCGTCGATTTTTTATCGAAGTGCGTGTTTTGGTCAGTTTGGGGTATTATTCTCAGCGGAACGAAAACTCACGTTATTTATTTCAGAAAGTTCTATTCTGAATCTCAAAAGGCACATTTTCTAATATAGGGATGCTGGGGCGATATTTCCGACCAGATGCGGCAGTTCTGCTGCTTGTGTCCCGGCTCCTTTTTAGCCCTTTCCTTTGCTAAGCCATACGGCCTTACAGGCGACTAATTTGCTTATCTAAGCCCTTTGCCCCGGTGAGCGGGCGAAACGGCGCGTAGCGACGTTACGTGCGTGATTTCCGGGGTCTTAGGCGAACGGCGCGATAGCGGTGTTGGCCTTAGAGGCTTAGTTACACCATTCCCATTGCCCCATGTGGAACATGGGGTGCTATTTCATAGGCGCTTGCGCCGCAGGCTGTTCAGTTATCCACTTACTAAAGGGGATAACAGTAATGTTTTTAATATTGGTTTCTCTTTTAAGTTTTTTTAAAAGAGAAACCAACAGAGTATTTGCACGGCTTCGCTTGCACTTGCATGTAACTTACGCACAGGGAATACCTGGCTTATGCGCGGAGAAGAAAAATGCATAGCCAAAAATATTGATGTAGAACGAGCAGCCGGCGGTGCTGGCCAGCTGCTGCAGTTGGATTCCGGCAACTCTATGAACCCATATTTTTTAGTAGCTTAGGTTGTTTAGGGTGGGCAAGAAGATAGTGAAAAAATTTGAATTATGACTGTGGCGCTTGGGGGGCTACCTCTGGCAGCTCTGCCGCCAGATTGCGGTTAAAATGATACCAGCTAGCAAAGGGCGTGCGGAATCACCGCCAGCTAAGGCGGTAGGTGAGGCTATCAGGCAAGGGTTGGAGGAGAGTAATAATCTAACTTGCGTTGGCGGGCGGTTTCACGCTTTGCTTTCATCCGGGCTAACCCGGCTTCAGCTTTACGCTTCCAGTTTGCCACCCGGATCGAGATCAGACGAGCGTCCCATGAGGCAATGACTTCTTCTGGCGGGGCTTCCAGTAAACGCGCACGTTCTCTGTAAACTTGCTTAAGCGGTATGCCCAGTGCAGCAAAAAAATCTTCTGTCACCTCAATATTTTTACAGGCACAGCGTGCATCGTAAGGATTAAAAGGGGCTTTTTCGGTAATGATCAGATTAAGCCATTGAAGGCGATCGCAACCCCGGCTTGCTCTTGAAGTCTGCTTACGACCCGTATCACTACGTGTTATGAGTCCAGCCCGTTCGGCCAGCGTTTCAAGATTGTGTCTGGTCTGCCAATCCCGCAAATCGAGATCGTCCAGAATAGCTAAGGCCAACTCACAAAGCGCATCCAGCCCAAACTGGTTTGCCTCATTGACCCAATAGCGTGACAGCCTGATTCTGCGTCGAAATTCATTTCTGATTTTCTGACGACCGGCAGTTGTTGCGAGTGTGCGTATCCACCGGCTCAGAAAGCGGCGGCGTTTGCGCGAAGCAACGTTATAGCAGGGGGTTTGCTTTGGTATGCCCGCAGGAGAGCATGAAAGTTTTAGGCTATCAGACATGTCCTCCTGCGCTTATTCTGCGCAGAAAGAGCATATACGGAATGTGTTGAGTTTTTCCGGGCATTAGTTATACTCCCCTTCAGGTAGCAGAATACCTGAAGGTTGTTGTGATAGCCCCGTTAATCTTTCCTCGCCGGCCAAAGTGAAGAGAAGATTATCGGGGTTTTTCCTTTTCTGGCTCCAAATAATTTTTTAGAACCAGCCCCGGCCACTTAACGGTGTGGCCAACCATGAAATTTTCAGAGACAAAGCTAATTACTGATATGCTTTAGCACATCCCGACACATAATTTCACTTCAAAGTGAAGTGTCACCACAGATACGAAATATAACCCTAAAGCACACGAAGATCCACCAGCAAACAAGCCTTAGTCCTTCGTTTCGGTTAGATTTTGCTCTTTAAGCAGTAACTGCCTGATACTCAAGCCCCGTATCATCCTTCAGATTCCACAAGCGAACAAGCAAAAGATCCTGGATCCTTGAAAGGATCCAAAGATTTTACGCTATCGGCTTCTCCGGCCAGACAATCGCGTTATATCCCGCCTCATCGTTGACGCTGCTGAGATCCAGCTTTCGCAGCACTTTGGCGTATTTCGTCCACTCGATAAGGCTGGCTTTGTCGTCATCGTCGAGAATGCCTGCGCTTTCTTCTCTTTCCCACGCGGTCATGGTGGCGTTCGCAGCGGTGAGCAGGCTTTGACGTTGTGCTTCAGCTCTGGCCTGCCAGTCGATTACCGGGTCGGTCAGAACAGGCTTACCAGTGCCGTCCGGGGTAATGACCTTACCGTTTGCCTGACCATTGAGCAGAGTCTGGTATTGCTCATCCGAGACAGCGACGGCATCGTCAGGCCAGCCGTCAGGAGAGGACTTATAATCATCTTCCAGCTCAGAGTGATAAAAGCCGTTATTTTTCGCACTGTAATAAATAGTATCCATATTCTCACCAGCCTATAGCTTCCCAATACGCTCCGTTATTGTCCTGACCACATAAAAAACCAGCCTGCGTAACATTGCCTGCGGTTGCATAGTTATCTGAATAAACTGTGACACCATTATCTACAGCAGTTACCTGCACGTTGGCGCAGGCATTTGGAAACGTGATTGGAAAATTAACTTGGTAATGTCCGCGAGTTCCGGCATTTATCGAACCCCACTGACGGATGCGGCCAGTAGCGGAATTCTTTTCCCAGCCGCCCGCCAGATTAGCCGTTGCTGTTGTCACTGCGCCCGTCGCGCCGTTAACGCTCGTTACCGGATAAGGAGGCGGATTATTTTCGTAATACATAGCCCCCTCATCTGATGAGTCAACGGTCAGCCTGAGTTTCCCGTCAGCTCCCCAGCCAAGATAAATTTTATTAGAACCCTGGTTTGCTCCCCCGCCCTGCTGAACGGCCACCCAGTTACCAACGTTTCCCAGACCTACATCTGATTTACCCAGGCTTACCGCACCTGTTTTACTGTTTACGCTGGTTACAGGATAAGGCGGTGGATTATTGTTGTAGAACAGCTCGCCCATTTGAGTAGAGTCTATCTGGAGAAGAGCTTTTTTGCCGTCCCAGCCTACATAGACCTTATTATCTTTCATGCCGGTGCCACCGCCCTGCTGTACAGCAACCCAGTTACCGACCTTATCAAGCGCAAGGGCTTCCCGGGCTTTGGCAGAGTCAGTCAGATCGGACAGGTTTTTATCTTTCTGCAGCGCACCGCTAACGCGGCTGTCGTCTTCTGCAAGAAACAGGACTTTCAGCGCCGTTAGTAGCTGATTAAGTTCACCTTTTTTTAGTGTTATATTCGCGGCCTCAATAACGGCGCAAACCTCTTCCTGAAGCGCATCAAACATGTCTGCATTAAGGTCTGTAGACTGCCTGCCAGTTGACGGATCGCCATCTGTGAAGCCGTTTTTACCCTGCCCAAATTTGTCTTTCTGAGCCGTACTGGTGTCAATTCGATGCATTTTTTTTGTACTCCGTCACTTCATCCTGCCCGTCGTATGCAAAAACAACTACGGTGTGCGACGGGCAAAGCTTGTCTATTACGCACTCAACAACGGTGTCGCCCCACGTTCGGAGCGCTTCGTTACACTTGCTGCGACACGTCATGCGCTTTACGTTCGCATTTTCTGGAATGTTGACTTTCCAGTAATAGCGCCAGTATTCGCCCCAATCCGCATCAGGGGATTTGTCATCGTTTTGGTACTGCGTGATTGTGGTCGTCGTGTACCCCAAGGCGTCAAGCTGTCGGCGGTAAAACGCCTCATTTATCCCACCATAGCCGTTGACCTTCGCATCGAGGCGGCGCTGTCGTTGCGCCAGTGTCTGTACGCCATCCGGCGCACATGCATCAGGAAGGCCGCAAAGTGCCTCATAGCGGTCGATAAGCTCCACTGTAGAACCGGGGTCTATTTCTGTGGTTAAGTCCTGTGTGCGTTTATGTACGCGAGCCAGAGAAGGGGCTAACCCCTCCAGCAACGCGTTATCACCCTCCCATGCAGGACCTGGTGGAAGAAGGTTCACCAGCAATCGGGTGTACTCATCCTGAAGAGCCATCAGCCGTTGTCCTTCTTCTCATAAGTTACCCAAGTGATTTCACCCAATACCGGTAATTCATATTGGGAAAGCTCGATGTCGCCGGTAGGAACCTCAATTCGGTGTGCAACGTCTCCCGAAGCAAGGCTGATCGCTTCACTGAAATCAGAGTAAAAAAGTTTTTCGGATGGCTTACCGGCACGAAGAAGGAAAGATTTAAGCTCTTTCTGTGCAGCCTGACGGATAGCGGCGGTGTCTTTGGCTAACGCTATAGTCATGTCGATTTTTTTGGCCGTAGGCGCAAATATCGTTAAGCCAGAACCGGCTACCGGCGCTAACGGCAAAATGTGTTGTCGGACTGCAGCAATCAGCGTGTCATCGGGGATAGGTGAATCAGGATTACTGGTTGCCACCATCACGCCAACAGTGCCAATGCCTGAATAGTGACGATACGTCCACGCCCGACTGATTCCGGCGATATCGGTAGCCCAGATAACATAATCCTCATCCGCGCCGCCCTGCGGGGTGTAATACCAGCGGGCCATAATCCGTGATCGCCATTCCTCTATGCTTTCGATATCCGTACCGCCTTGCACGGTATCGGCATATCCGGTTGATGAAAGCCCGGAGACAGGCTCCAGCAGCCTCAAGGCTACCCCATCGTCCGTGTTCGCTGCTGTGCCTGCCGTCTCTGCCTCAATCGGCGCTCGCAATACCCCATCAGCAACAGTTGCATCTGCGGTCGTGGAAAATTCTGTTTGATCGTCTCGCTGAATAAGCGTTCCTGCTGGCAGAGTAATGACGTTCTGCACGCCCTCCCAGCGCACATAACCCGCCGCTGTTGTAGCCTGCTTACGTGGGACTCGTTTCAGATTACCGTGACGCACAAGCCAGCTTTCGTCGGCCTGATCGGGTAAAATATTGCGGGCCAGATAATCGAGGTATCCATAAAGCGTATGCACCGCTGCGGCCATTACTCGCGCATAAACCTCAGCATCGAGACGGCGCAACAATACGTCATCCTCAAAGCGGGTTAACAAATCACTTCTGATCGTGCTGATCAACTCAGGCAGTTCAGGACGAGAAAAATCACTGTCAGCCATTCAAAACTCCTTGCCAGATATCGTCAAAAATCAGAGCGTGCCTGCTGCCGTCACGCTGCCAGATAACAACGCTCAACTTCAGCGATGAAAGCCCCGTGCGTGAAACATCAATATCAATCCGGGCCGCTACGCCGTCTTCAGTCATCCAGGCAAGCGCCTGTTCGGCATAGTTCCGCGCACTGGCAACGGTGTTATTAGTAAGTTTGCTACGACTAAGCAGCCACAGGCGCGAACCAATGCGATCATTGGCTACTGTCGGGTAACTGTCGCCCCACCAGCCAAAAGGTCGCTCTGTGTCATCGTCAGGCTCAGCTCTGCGCCAGGTGAAGAGAGATATAATTACTGCTCGTGTTAAAGGGTCGGTTATGTCGCTGGAATCAGTGAGTAAGCCATCAACGTAATAAATCATCAGTTACCTCAGCCCATAAGTTGACCGGGTTTCTTGGTCGTGCCGCCCGTTGAGTCCACATGATCGTGATCGTCGTATACCTCCCGGATAGCGGCCATTGTTCCTTTGCCGTCACTCATATCTTCAGCCGCTTTAGCGCTACCCGACATATCCACCAGCGGGGTATTCATGGCCGCTTTGTTAGTAGCGTTAAGCTCAATATCAGGCGCAGTAAGGCCAATTTTCTTTGTTGCGGTGACTTTCAGCTCCCCCGTGGACATTTCGATAACATTTCCGCGCTTCAGCACTATGCTGTCGCCCTCGTCGGTATAAATGGCTACCTCACCCTGTTTAAGCCCTTTAAGCCGGTAGCGGCGGTCTCCTACGGCCAGCACAACACCATGAGAGCGATCCCCTCCCGGAAACAGAATTACAGCCTCTGCACCGTTTTGAGGGGCAGACGTGAAGCCGTAAGATTCGAGGTGCTCCACATTTTCTTTAAGCGAACCGGCCAGCATCTTCACCCCAACCATCTGACACTTCTTAGCTGTATCGAGGCCAGTTATCACGACGCGGGAAACGATGTTCGCTATGCTGCTTCTTATGCTCAAAATGAATCGTCCTCCTGCTTTTTATGCTTTTTGAGTTTCGGCGGTTTGGGCAGGTACGCATCAGCAGGGCCAACCCTCAGCTCTGAAAGCGTGCCACTCTGGTTCAGGGTGTAGGTGACTTCAGCGATAACCATTTCGCGGTTGTTAAAGCCCAAAACGGGGTCGTACACAATAACGCGCATGTTCGGACGCCATAGATCGCCACCACCCTGACGCCAGCCCTGTACGGTGTAAGTCGTTTCGTCAGTTTTGGCCGCACGTTGCTTTGCCTCAAATTCGCATCGATATTTGCAGGTCGCGGTTGTCGCCATGCCGGTTTGCTGTATCTGGTGTGGACGGTAACGCCCTACAGCTGCGTCTCTGGATGTGTTCTTAATGGCCGCAATCGTAGCCTCTCCAAAATCATCATCGTTCCCGGCTCGCTGGCCGCTTACCTGATAATCAGAGAAACGCTCACGAATACTACGTTCGGTATCACAGGACAGGATGTTATCGCCCAGCACCAGCGCCGTGCTGGCCTTGCCTGAACCTACCGTTCCAATAATCAACTGACCTTTCTCGTCGTCGTAGGCCAGCGCCTGACTCTGACCCAAAAGCCGGTTAAGAACGTCAACTACCGTTTCACCATGTTCAGGCTGCGCTTCAATAAGGGAATCGGTAGGCGCGCCATTGTCTATCACTGTGACGCCAAACGGCTTTGCCAGCGTGGTAGCGATCTGGATGAGCGTTTTTCCTGTGTGCTGATTGGCTACTGCTGAACAGTCAATCAGGTCAGCCGTCAGACTGCGGCCAACTATCGACATTGATATTGAGGTAGCGTCATAGCGCACCGGCAACGCCTCAACCCAGCCCGTTAAAACAAGGTCTGTTCCAATCAATACCTCAACCCGGTCACCATTTTTTATTTTGGGAACGGCTTTGTTTTCGTTATCGCCAGGCCACTGGCTGGTTATCTCAACATTAAAATCCCGCGCCATGCGATCAATGCCCGCACTGATACGTATCGACGTCCAGCCGCACCATTCACGACCGTTAACACGAAGGAATACTATGTTATTCATCTGACCGGCACCCTCAGTTGTTCAACAGGAACAAAGCCCGGATGCGTGACAGTGTTACGTGTGAGTATGTCTGTCTCGCGGCTGGCATCGTCGAACCACTCAGCGGCCAGCACCAGCGCTGGCAAAACATCTTTAGGGGTGCGCGTGACCGTCTTTTCAACCTGAGCCAGACGAGAAGCAATGTCCCGATTAACAGAGGCCCGGAGGTTTGTCAGTGATAGAAAAAGAGTGTCGTTCGTCGTTCGCAGCTGTTCTTTGTCTATCGCGTCATTGAGCGCCGTTCTGATATCACTGAGATCATCCCAAGAGACGTAATCTGCGGGTTTGCTCGTTGCTGCATCTGCGTCCAGGGCAGGATGCGTAACATTCACGATATCGGAAACGTTACGATTGATACTGCTGGCCGTACTATTACCGCTGTTTAATGAAGCAGCAGACTGTGCCGGCTGCGGAAGAAGCGCGACCGTTCGGGCCGCTTCGCTGATCGCTGTCGTTCGCACTGTTGCAGCAACAAGATTACTTAGCGACTTTTGCGTTTTTTGTGTGCCTGAATCGTTACCCCATACGCCACGGGGCGACAGGCCGCTATCCAGTGTTACGCCGGAGAACGTCTGGATCATCGTCGTCAGGTCTTTAGAGTCACCAGAGAGACGGGAACCGGTGCGCCACGCCTTTTGCAGTGCCTGAACAAAGTCATTTGAAGTGCTGGGCGGGCTAAGAAGAACAGATAAATCACCCTGCATTAAACGCATCGCTGCCGTTACGCCGGAATCGATCATCTGAAAAGTGTTCGCTACATCATTCAGCATGGCCGTAGCGTTGCTGATTACATCGTCCTGAATGAAATGAACAACGTCATCCAGAGAAAAGGATGAGAACATGTCACTGATCGCGCTATCCAGTGAATCAGCATCACCCGATAGCTTTTGTCCCGACGCTGCGCCAGCAGTAGGAAATGTCAGTTCGCCAGACTCAACAAAAGCGAACGAGATCCGACACATTCTCCCTTCTGTGGTGCTGTGAGTAACCCTCACTTGCCCGTCAATATTGCCCTTCATTTCTCCATAGGTCGGGTGAACAAGCGTACCGGAACCTGCCGTTTCAATCGCGGTAATCAGCTTATCCCGCTGATCAATATAATTTTCCCCGATAATATAGGCATTAATATTGAAACGTCTGGTTGCGCGGCCTAAGTCTTCTGTCCAGGGCTTATCCCGGTTAGGGTATTCATGTACCTGAACGCGTCGCCCAAACGTGCCTTCATCATCGACCATACTAAATTTAACGCCGCGCCATGAAGCAGGGCGTAACCTTGAACGCCAACCTGAATCTACATCCATAAATTATCTCCAATAATAAACCCGCAATGCGGGTTTATTTTTCGATGTAAACATTTTCATCACGACTACAGCATTACTGAGGTTTTCGGAAAGGTGAATAACCAACATCAGATGTAACTCGCATATATGGATCACCTGCTTTTGGATTGTCGAGCACTCGCATCCCTGGAGGAGCATTATCAAACGTTACTTTAAGTTCAGTCTGCTGTTTAGTTGGCGATACAGCACGGTCAAGTGGAACTAACGGTTTATAATCGTAAATATTATCAACTGGCCTTCCCTGCTTGTTAGCAATATTTACCTCGTTCTGATACCAACCGCCGTGCATCCTATTTTTAAGTGACGTCCAAAAAGAATCAGTCCCATCCTTTTGCTTCACAGCTTCTTCAATTTCTTTGAGTTGGTTAAACATTTCAATAGCGACAGCTATATATATTGTCGTAGCTCCAAGTCCACCAATTTTTGACAAAACACCCTGTAACTTTGTAGCCACCGAAAGTGCGTCTTTAAGCGTACCCACAGTATTAAGAGCAAACTTCCCCCCCATATACAGAGAAACACCACCAGCAACAGACTCCCACCCACCCAATGCCTGAGCAACACCATCAATATCGCCCCACACCTCCCTGATAACAGGACCAACCTGATCCCAATTGTCAATAATAAGATACGCACCACCCACCAGCGCAGCTATTGCCAGTTTTGCCGGTGACAAATCCATAACGTTATTAAGTATTTTCGATGCCTTAGACACTGCGCCTAATGCAAGACCAGTTCCGATAAGGGATTTAGAAAGATTCGCTATCTGCGAGATTGTTTCTGGATTTTTTTGCACAAACTCATCGAACTGTTGAATAAGTGGCACCATATCTTTAACTGCATCATTGATAGCAGGGAGAAACGTACTGCCAACATCAACCCCAACAATATTTAAATTATTGGAAAGTATTTTTAATTGTGATTGAGTATTCTTAGTTACCGCTTCAAATTCTTTCTGGGTAGAGCCTGTATATTTCTGCGCATCTGAAACATCGCTAAAATACTCTTTCAACTTATCAAGATTGTTAAGCAATGGAGTAATAGCAGCTGAGGACTCACTACCAAAAAGCAGAGTTAATGCTTTGGCTTTTTTTGCTTCCGGTAATTTATTTATTCCTTCCAAAACCTTGACCATTGTTCCACGCGCATCTTTCACCATGCCATTAGCAACCTGTGAAGGGTTCATATGTATAGCGTGGAAAACTTTTTTAGCATTACCAGAGTTAGAACTTGTAAGTGCTTTAAAAAAGTTTTTAATACCAGTTGCAGCAACGTCGGACTGAACACCCACGCCCATTGTTGTTGCAGCAAGTGCCGCCAGGTCTTCTGCTGAAACATGTGCAGCTTTTGCAATACTTGATACATCTGTTACCACAGATGCAATCTGTGCCCCCGTGGCCTTACCATGACGGCCAAGATAACTAACCTGATCTGATAGTCTCTCAATATCAGCTTGGGGCATCTTGAAGGCTGCACGCCATGCTGTCATAGCCTGCCCGGCATCTTCCGCAGACATACCAAACGCCACACCTGTTTTTGCCGCATCTGTGGCGAATTGTTTAAGTTCAGTATGTGCAACACCAGCCTGGCCGGCTGCGGCAACAATCTCAGCTATGCCATCCGCTGACATTGGGATAGAGGAGGAAAGATCTAATATATCTCTGCCCATCTTTGCGAAAGCTTTCTGATCGTCCATCCCTTCGACAACCTTTCTGACCTCCGACATCTTTTCATCGAATTCAATGGCTTCATGAATGGGAACGGCAAACATTCCAGCAATACCAAAACCAGCTGTTGAAGCGATTTTAGAAAGAGAAGCCATCTCTTTCTTAAAACCTTTAACCTGCCGCTGCATTCCCTGTAGCGGCCCGGTTAATTTGTCAACGGCGGTTATAATGGCTTTTAGTTCAAAACTATCCACCCTTTATATCCTCATTGATGCGCACAGCTTCCGATTCTAATTCAAGAAACTGTCCGATTGGTTCCTTCATTAAAGAAAGAGGATTTATTTTCCAGAAGTATGCTGTGTTGAAGATTCTTCTTCGGAGCCTTCCACTTCCGACGCATTCTGGATCCCCGACTGAGTAAAAAAACCAACTATTAACATTGACGCTTTAAAAATATCGAAAAGATTGATTTTTTTAGCAGAACTTTTAGGGATTCCTGCTAGCACAGGTATGTACTCCAGACAGGCAGAGGAAAGTGGTTTAACCTCCCCATCACCTATTGAAAAAGGAAAGCCATATTTAGTTATTTCATCATAAGTCGGCTGCCTTAATTCCAGTACATGCAGTTTTTCGCCATGTGCAGTAATAGGAGAGGACAAAACCAACTCTTTCTTTTCTTCAATCATTGGAAATCACCATTTTCACTGTGGAATTCTACTTCTACCGTACCTTCTTCGGGGTTGTAATTCATTTCCCCATGAACCCATGCATCGGAAAGCACATAAACCATTCCGTTAGCGAACTCAGAAGTTACTGTCATATTTTCAGAAGACGCCAGTTTTGAGAACGGAAATGTTTTAGGTACTTTTAGCGTAGCCTTTGTATACGCTGCCCGGTGTGTTTCCTTATAATCAACAGAACCATCGAGGCCAATAATATCATCCTTAACTTTAGTGTTCATCGGAACTTCAATACCACCAGTTGCGGATAATTGCTGTCCATCGACTTTGATATAACATGTACCAGCTAACTTAGGCATTAGCAGCCATCTCCTCATCGCTATATTGCAGACGGAATTGATTCAAAAGCGCAAAGACGCGCAACTGATTCACATAATCAGGTGGGAACAATACATCTACGCGATTAACGTTATTAGCATTGCGCACCACTTTAAGATTTGATTTGAACGTGTCGAAGTTCTCAACAATGCCCGCTGTTTCTAACTGACGATAAACAGCGCAGATTTCCCCTTTAAGTACGGCTGGCGTAACAATTGCCTGTCCTGCGCCATAGCGTGTGCCGTCATCTGCCAGTTTGTGACGCGGGTATTTTGAAGTGATAGCACTCTTTAATTTCCGAATAACATACGCTGAGGTATGCAGTGTTTCAGAATCAAGGTAGCTGTTATCACTTACGCCATATTTGTTTTTCTTGTAAGTCGTAATATCTCGCTGAATTAACAACGCGCCAGACGTTACAGAAGCTGTAGCGATACCGTGAGTCAAAAGTGACTGCTGTTCCGTAAGCGTAAAACGGCTTCCCACTGGTGCAGGTAATGCGCCTGTTAGCTCGCCCGTTTGCGTGGGCCGTGCCGGATCATTACGTAAAAACACCGCCTGACGGCCCAGACGATAGCCAATCAGCTCATCATAGGGCGTCTGCGTTGCTACCTCATATCCGCAAATGGTGAGGTGTTGCTTATTGAACGAATCACCAAACTCTACCAGCTCCGATAACGTCCCGGTTCGGGCCGTGTAAACATGGCCATAAAGCTGTCTTGCCCAGCTCCAGCGCCCGGATGAATCGTTCATTTCAGCGTCCATAGTCGCCAGAGACGCCGAATCATTTAACGCCAGCCCGATAAAGTCGAATGCCTCATCACCCATTGCCGCTATAGCGTCGTCCGGCGTCAAGCTGGCCTCACCGCCTTTCATGCCATCAATAATGATGGTGAGTCCATCTGGTGTCTCTTCACCACCTACCGTTCCATAATAATTCAGCGTCAGAGGAATGGCATTACCGGCTTTGCCAGCATATTTAGCAGTAAGCGTAACCACCGCTGTTGTTACGCCACTTTTTACCCCGGATGCTGATTTAACCTGCGCAGTAACTGTCGCGGCACAAGTAGCCGTCTTTTTGCCATCCTTAGTTGTCACCGTGATATTTGCCGCGCCCGCTTTAACGCCAGTAACGACGCCATCAACAACAGTTGCGATAGTTTCATCGTCTGAAGCCCAGGTAACAGCCTTGTTCGTCGCCGTAGCAGGCGCAATGGTTGCTGCCAGTGGGTCAGAGGAAGCGCCAACGGCTACACTCAACGTTGTTTTATCAAGCGTTACGCCGGTGACAGCAACACTCTGGGCTGAGATAACAATGCTCTTATCTGCTGTTTTATTACCATCCTGTGTCGTGACCGTGACTTTTACCGTCCCAGCCTTAACCGCTGTTACTTCGCAGGATTCGTTATTGCTACCGGATGGTGCGAGCGTTGCCAGGCTGGAATCATTCACCGTCCAGGTAACAGTTTTATTCGTGGCATTGTTGGGGGAAACGTTAGCAGTAAGCGTGGTTTTATCACCCACGGCCAGCGAAGAAGACCCTCCCGACACACTAACGCCATCTACGCTAACAGAGGCTGCTTTAACCGTGGCCGTAACCGGCAAATCGGCTTTTGCATTAATCGCATCAGCCAGCGCCTGAGCACTTTGTATAGGCGTATCATCAGCTGAAATAACCGCCTGAACCCGATTAGTGCCGATATATACACTTATAGTGCCAGCCGCATTAGCAGTACCTGATATCGATACAGTACCAGTGGCGTTTGTACCCTGTTTATCATCATCTACAGCAATAACGTAAAGTTCGCCAAACGGATCAGTTGCGCGGTATGCGGCAACCATCCGTGCTAATTGTGAACCGCGCCCACAGATTTTTTTAGCCAGATCAGCAGAAGGCATAATAACCGGCTTGTTACGATCGATACTGGCTTCAGGCAGAACCTGACCAATCAAAAGTGAAGGCCCGGAATCCTGAGCAGTATTTGCCTTACTGTTGTCCATTTCTGCATAAAACAACGGCACTTGTACATCTGAAGGCAAATTTTCAAACGAAACTGAATCAGCCATTTAACTTTCCTTTGGTGGTTTTTCTTCTTTCACGTCACCATCTTTTAAGCGACGCAACCAATAGCCATCTTTGGGGACATTTCGCCCTTTTTCGGGCAACAGGTCGCCACGGGCGGGATCAGGAACTGATCGCCCTTTTTGAGGGACTACATACATGGGGTTACTCTTTTTTAGGGGAAGTGGATTTCTTCGTGGTGCTCTATCTCGCCATCCGGCCCGCCGCCAGGACTGGCATAATCGAAATCTATCATGACAGTTTTGAGCGGTGGCAATTTGCTAAGGTCGGCACCATGACGAGTATCGACGTCACTCACCTCACGTACCGCTGAAAAGTCGAACTGATAGTAGAGTAGCTCGCGGTTAATGCTGATAACCTGCCCGCCTTCGTACTTGATGGGATAAGTGTTCTCATCGACTTCCCATCCCAGCAGGGCCGCCCAGATTTCAGCCCTGATATCGTTGACCGAATCATATGCATTTTGTCCGCGCTGATCGGCCCGGTTATCTAAGGCAACTATCACCGCGAAACCTTCCGTCACCAGCTGATCATAATCTGTCTGTGATTTCTGTTCGCCAGCGTTATCACCCGTTGGGACGACATAAGCAGCAGGCGCTTGCATTTGAGAGACATTATCAATGGCCTTAAACTCCGCAGCCCCACCAACACGCCCACCAAATGACTGTGATATTTCGCGCAGTGCTTCAATAATTAAAGATAACTTCATTTAACCACCCTTTTTACTCTCGGTGGCCGCAGCGATTCCCGCAGCGCCCTTTGCAATATATAGCGTGTCCATGCTTTACGGCTCTCCAGCACATCAACCATAAAGTTATTGCGTGGAGCGATACGCCATTCAGATGAGCCGGTTGTGTTTTTATGGTGTTTTTTCTGCCTAACGGCCCCCTGGTGAACTCCATAAAATAGCGCTGCAGGATAAAAAACATTACCACCATGCCGATCCTTCTTCTCTGGCAGAGCCTGACCGCCGCCATCCCCGCGCAATTCACCCGGTGCAATTCGCACCATCAGCCCTGAACGGCGTGATGAAGCATTAGGCACCCAATAACCAATAGATCGCGCTAAAGCCCCGGTCTGATACCCTGGATTCTCTCCCGGAGCAGAGACACCACGACGCATAACCAGGCGGCGGGCATCTCGCATGTGTATCTGACCAATTTTAAAAAAAACACGCCGCATTTTGGCCCGGTTAAAAACCAGATTTTCCGGCGTATCAAAATCAACGTGAAAAACAGGTCTAGCCATAAGCACCCCCACTGTAATTTTCCGCAGCGCCCTTCGATTCACACTCAAGCAGCAGGAAGCGTCCCGCGCTATTCAGATCACGTATTCGCCGAATTCGCATCACTTCACCAGATACAACCGCTTCCCACTCTGAAGAAATATCAGTGCGGTAACGAATAGTGAGATAGTGCGTTACTGTCGTATCCGTCTGCACCGTTCCCTGATAAGTAGCTGCCCCGGTTTGTCTGACCTTAGTCCATGTCTCAAACGTCGAAAGGTCTTTTGATACCAGAGTGCCACTATCACCGGGAACACTGATCCGCTTACGGTATGCCACGCGCTTGTTTAATTCCCCAGGGTCAGGAAATGAGTAATTCGCACTGGTTAGTGCTGGCGCTCGTTTCATAGCGGAATAAACCGGTAGGGGCCAACCAGCCAGTTAAAGGACTGCGGCATTTCAGACATTTCAACATCAGAAACGGATGATCGGCTTTCATAAAGATGCGTAACCAGCATCAAAATACCCTGTCGCACATCGGCGGGCAGAACCAGACCATCAGGATCACTATCAGGCACTGAATCGGCGTACAATTTGCGGTTAAGATACGTAGATGTTCTGGTCTCAGCCGCAGCTCCCAGAGCCTGAAGTAAACCATCTTCTGCCGTATAATCTGGTTCAAGCCGTAACTGCGTCTTAATCTCTTCAAGTGTGATTATCATGCTCTCACCCAAATAAGCCTGCCCTCCAAGGGCAGGCGCACATTAAGCAACTGTCGCGGCACAAGTAGCCGTCTTACCACCATCAGCAGTTTTAGCCGTGATATTGGCCGTACCTGCTTTGACGCCAGTGACAACACCGTCAGCAACCGTGGCGACTTTTTCATTATCGGAAGCCCAGGTAACGGCCTTATTCGTCGCCGTGGCGGGCGCAACGGTCGCTACCAGTGCGTCAGATGAGGCCCCAACGGCAACGCTCAGCGTTGTTTTGTCCAGCGTTACGCCGGTAACGGCAATACCTGTATCAGGACTGGTTAATCCCTTAATGGCAGAGACATCTTCGAGTACACAATCAAAGCGATGAAATGCCAGAAATCCTGTTTGATCATACTCGGCGTAACGTTCAACTAAGCGACGTAGCAACATATATTCGACACGGCGAACGATAAAGTGGCTGAAATCGCCGCAATACATAAAGGATTTACCAGTGCCAATATCCGCAATGCCCTGATCAACAACATAAGGGGTCGCAAAAACAGTAGCGGGGGCGATCCCCACAACATCAGGTAACCAGATAGGCCGATTCTGGTCATCTTTCATTTTGCTTATCTCAAGCAAAGTATTGTCATTAAAAGCGAAACGGAACTTTGGCGAATTTCTATAGGCTGGGTCAACGCTATGCTTGAGCGTGAGAACGTCTTCCCATGACAGTGAGCTACCTGCGATACCCTTTGTCTTTGAAACCCACTTATCGAGTCCCTTCGGAGTTTTAGTGTCACTACCATCACCGTTAATGATGTACTTTGCCTCACCACGCCCAATACGTTGCGCAATGCGTCCAGCTAAGAACCCTTCGATATCGATTCCGCTGTCTTGTAAAAGCTCATTCGGCACACGAATGATTTTTGATGTGAGTTTTTTTGCACCTAACTGCACAGACCCAAAATTTGCCGCTTCTTCTTCTGCCGCTTCATTTTCGCCAATCAGCATCCCTTCTTCTTCAGTACCATCACTGAAGACCCAATCGATTGGCTGCCCATTTGGGGTCGTCAGTATTTGCGCGACTGAAGCAATACCGCCGTATGCCTTCATTGCCTCCACAACGCGATTCCAGAATTGAGTAGGTACGGTAAACCCCCCTTTCTCATTCGATCCCGTAGACTGCCAGTCGCCGGACGCACGTAATTCTTTCAACGCCTGTCGTTCTTCCACAGTCATTTCCGAAAGACCAACACGGATAAACTTGTTAAACGCAGCAGCACGACGGTCTACATCCACGTCCCCCGGACGATTTATTAAACCGCGCTGTTCGGGGTTGAGTTCCTGTACAAAAGTATCGTCGAGAGACTGGATTTCCTCCTCCCGCTTAATAAACTGATCTAAACGAGTGAGTTCGCTGTTCGCTTCATCCCACTTACGGCTTTGCTCTTCCGTCCAGGAATTATCCCCAATGTCGTCATGCAACTTACGCATTTCGCCAGCAATGGTTGAGCGTTTCTGTTTTGCTTCATAAAGTTTCATTCTGATATTTCCTTTGGGTATAAAAAAACCCCGCCTAAGCGAGGTTATTTCTCGATAAATAATTATTTAATTAAATATTTAACAATCGCATGACACGCTCTCGCGCCATCCGCTGGTTAACAGCCTTTTTCATAGCGCCACTATCATGTGCTTCTTGCCATGCCTGCATTGAACGAACAGAAGAGCCTGCCTGCTGATATGCAGGATACGTTACTGGTGATACATCAAACAGGCGGGATACCTGATAGATTTCGTGTATCAGCACGCCGTCGTCGTCCTGATACCAGTCATCGCCATCACGAGCGATGCGAAATGCAAACGAACTTTGGCTAATATCTCCACGCTGCATGGGTGCGATTACCAGATCCCGAATCGTCTGTGTTTCAGGGGCGGTAATT
>NZ_VWUO01000027.1:0-36265 GCF_008631595.1 Pantoea sp. F_5 | reverse complement strand
ACACTTTGGCGTCCAGACTATATGGTATTGACAATGCCACAGCACGTGGGAAGCTTTTTGAAACCTGCTCATGTTGAATTTCCTTATCAGTTGTGGGGACAACAGATGAGGAGTTTGACATGGGCAGGTCTTTACAGGCAGAGCCAGAACCGAGGCGATAACCACGTCCATAGGACGTGGTTTTAAGTTGGCAATGAAAACGCCCGGCAAAGCCGGGCGTTATTTCAGGTCTGAGCCGTCTGTTACTGCTTAACGAACTCTTCTCCCTGAGCGATATCTTTCTTCAGCGTATCCAGCATGCCTGACAGCGCCTGCTGTTCGAAAGCGCTGAGTGTGCCAATTGGCCTGCGTTCAGCAATACCATTTTTACCGAGCAGCAGCGGCTGAGAGAAGAAGCGGGCATATTCGCTCTCGCCTTCCACGTAAGCACACTCTACAACATTCGCCTCACCCTTCAGCGCGCGTACCAGCGACAAACCAAAACGCGCGGCCGCCTGGCCCATCGACAACGTAGCCGATCCGCCACCCGCTTTAGCTTCCACCACTTCTGTGCCGGCATTCTGAATGCGTTTGGTTAAATCAGCCACTTCCTGATCGCTGAAGCTGACGCCCTGGACCTGTGACAGCAGCGGCAGAATGGTTACGCCAGAGTGGCCGCCAATCACCGGGACTTCCACCTGATCAGGCTGCTTTCCTTTCAGCGCGGCCACAAAGGTATTAGCACGAATAATGTCCAGCGTGGTCACGCCAAACAGACGATTTTTGTCGTAGACACCGTGCTTTTTCAGCACTTCTGCCGCGATGGCCACTGTGGTATTGACCGGATTGGTAATAACGCCAATCAGCGCTTTTGGGGCCGTTGTGGCAACCTGTTCAATCAGGTTACGGACAATGCCTGCGTTCACATTAAACAGGTCAGCGCGATCCATACCGGGTTTACGTGCGACGCCAGCAGAAATCAGTACCACATCGGCACCCTGTAAGGCAGGCGTGGCGTCTTCTCCACTAAAACCTTCAATAGATACAGCAGTAGGAATATGGCTGAGATCAACGGCAACGCCAGGCGTAACCGGCGCAATGTCATACAGTGAGAGTTCTGAACCTGCGGGAAGCTGGGTTTTGAGCAGAAGTGCGAGCGCCTGGCCTATGCCGCCAGCGGCACCGAGAACGGCAACTTTCATTCTTAACTCCTTATTAAGGTGGGGCAGAGATGGGCCGAAATTCTATCTGTGTCAGACCTTAATCAACTGCTCAGGCGATGATAAATATCCGCTGTTAATTCTACGTGTTTTCACGCTTGCTCGCCGGATTCAAAAGTTACTTATCATTGCGCCTGAATGACCGACAACTTTGCCGTCGTCAGACAGAGAACGGCTATGTGCGTTTTCTGTTACTACTTCTGTTACTACACCACCAATAATATAACAACTTTGCAACCTTCGCCTTTCGGGGTTGTGATGGGGGTTTTGGTCTGAGCGGATTTATTTGCTATTATCGCCGCCCGCTAGCCGCCCGAACACTGCTCATCAATCGACCGATTGCATAAAAATGCATTTAAATGCATAATCACCACTCTGCCGCGGGCGGATTCGCGGTTATTCTCTTTATTTATTGGTAACCTATGCGAAACCCATCGAAACAAGACGATCTGATCAAGGCTTTCAAAGCCTTATTAAAAGAAGAAAAATTCAGTTCCCAGGGCGAAATTGTTCAGGCGCTTCAGGATGAGGGCTTTGAAAATATCAACCAGTCCAAAGTCTCGCGGATGCTGACCAAGTTTGGCGCAGTGCGCACCCGTAATGCCAGGATGGAAATGGTCTATTGCCTGCCCGCTGAACTGGGCGTGCCGACCACCACCAGCCCGTTAAAAAACCTGGTACTGGATATCGACTACAACGATGCGCTGGTGGTAATTCATACCAGTCCGGGCGCAGCACAGCTGATTGCACGTATGCTGGATTCGCTGGGCAAAGCGCATGGGATTCTTGGCACGATCGCTGGCGATGACACAATCTTTATTACCCGTGCGCGCGACTTTACGGTTAAGCAGCTGCACAGCGCGATCCTCAACCTGTTTGAACAGGAGCTCTGATCGCTGACTGACGGCCTGCTATCCCGCCCCAGGTCGTCAGTTTGTTCTCTCTGCCCACAGTTTGTGTCACTCTGCCCCGCTGTTTAATACTAATAAGCCTGATTTAATACACCTTGCTCCTGGTCAGATCGCTTAGTCTGCTTAACCTTCTGCGCTATTTTACACTGCTTTACATCACTGATCCGACACCATTGCCCGGATCCAGATCAAACTCCAGTCCAATACACCTCATAGTTTCGCACTAAACGTTAAAGTGATCTATCTCACTGTTTTTGTGATTAAAATCATCGAAAAGGCTATTTTTTATGCTCTTTTTATAACGTTAAGTTATTAAAAGTAGGCATAAGGATAAAGAATCACAAAAAAACATTATTAGCCGAATATTAATTTCTCTCGTTATTAGTTCTATACTTCTTTTCGTGATGTAAATCACACTAACTAGAAAGATAAAAATAGACGACGAGGAAATATCTATGAACGTAAAAACTACCATCGCCACCCTGAGCATTCTCTCTGCACTCTCATTTGGTGCAGTAGCAGCAGAATCTATTGATGCCGTACAGGCACAGGATCTGCAGGCTGTCGGCACCATCAGTGTCAGTGGCGTCGCGGGTTCACCGATGGATATCAAACAGAAGCTCAGTGACAAAGCTGATCAGCAGGGCGCAAAAGCCTATCGCGTGATCGAGGCTTACAACAACGGCAATTATCACGCTACCGCCGCGCTGTATAACTAAACCCGATAATGCCAGCGGCTTTCTGTCTGACGCGCCATTTTGCGCTCCGGAGAGCTGAAGCAAAATCTTCAGGAGAGTTGACCATGAAAATGAAATTAGCGATTGCTGCTCTTAGCCTGGCGTCCCTGTTCTCAGTGGGAGCCAGCGCCGCCAGCCTGGTATCGAATGAACAGGTGCAGGGTTTGCAGCCCATGAATCAGACCATCAGCATTGGTGGACGTAACGGCGACCAGACGCATATCCGTCAGGTGCTGTCCGAGAAAGCAGATGCACAGGGCGCAAGCCACTATCGCATCATCGAAAACAACCAGGATAACACCTGGCATGTCACCGCTGAGCTTTATAAATAATTCACCGTGATGACGCCTGAAGGCGCATAACAGATCTCGACGACCCGCCCTTACGAGTAACCGCAGGTTGTTGAATGTATTGAGGAGATAATCATGAATATCAAAACAACCATCGCTACAGTCAGTCTGCTTTCTGTTATGGCGTTCGGCGCTTCTGCCGCACAGCTGGTAACCGGCGACCAGACGCAGAATCTGCAGCCTGCGGGTACCGTGACCATCAGTGGAACCGCGGGATCGCCTATGGATTACCGCGCAGAGCTTTCACAAAAAGCGGATGAACAGGGTGCCAGCGCCTACAAAGTGATCGAGGCGCGTACCGGTGATAACTATCACATCACCGCACAGCTTTATAAGTAATTCCTCGTCAGATTAATGACGAACCCTTTGGCCCCGCTCGCCGGGGCCTTTTTTCATCTGATGTGTTATCTGACATTAAAGTGCAGCCGACCTTCCAGCTCCTCTTCCGCTTCATCAAATAACAGAATCAGCGCGCCATAACGCCGTCGCTGTCCCCTGCCCAGATTGACAAACTCAATCTCCAGCGGCATTGGCAACAGACCCCCGGTCACAACATCCCACAATCCATCCAGATCGCAGATGCGGCGTTCCTCCAGCGCAAATCGCTCGCTGAACTGGCGAAAGAAATGGGCCTGGTCGACTATTTCATTAAAATCAAAACGCTCGATTTTCATGCTGACGGCTCCCATGCTCCGTCTGCGGGCGACCTCTGCCGCCCGGTCGTGACCGTTAGCTCAAACCGCCCAGGTGCAGCGCTTTGACCTCCAGATACTCTTCCATACCGAGTACCGAACCTTCGCGGCCCAGACCCGACTCTTTCACACCACCAAATGGTGCCACCTCGGTGGAAACGGCACATTCGTTAATGCCGATCATGCCGCTTTCCAGCGCCGCTGAAACGCGAAACACCCGTTGCAGATTCTGGGTATAAAAGTAAGCGGCAAGGCCGAATGGCGTATCATTGGCGCGGCGGATGACATCCTCTTCGTCATCAAAGCGGAAGCAGGCAGCCACCGGACCAAAGGTCTCTTCCTGCGCAAGCTGCATGCCTTCATGCGCCTCGCTAATGACCGTGGGCTGCCAGAAGTTGCCACCCAGCGCATGGCGCTCACCACCTGCCAGTAATTTGCCGCCTTTTGCTATCGCGTCCTTAACGTGCTGCTCAACTTTTTCCACCGCCGACGCTTCAATCAGTGGTCCGACAATCACGCCCTCTTCCATGCCATTGCCGACTTTGAGTTTGCTGACTTCAGCAGCCAGCTGCTCAGTAAACGCATCATAGACAGCGTTATGAATATAGAAGCGGTTAACACTGACGCACACCTGACCCGCATTGCGGAATTTGTTGGCAATGGCACCCTGTACGGCGGCATCAATGTCAGCATCATCGAACACGATGTATGGCGCATTGCCCCCCAGCTCCATCGACACTTTCTTCATGGTTTCGGCGGCATTGCGCATCAGCAGCTTGCCCACCTGCGTTGAGCCGGTGAAGGAGATTTTGCGTACCGCTTTGCTGGCCATGATCGCATCGCTGATGGCATGGGTATCCCCAGCCACTGCGTTCAGTACGCCATCAGGTACGCCCGCCTGTTTCGCCAGTGCCAGCAGGGCAAAAGCAGAGAGTGGCGTGTTATTGGCCGGTTTAATGATGCCGGTGCATCCCGCAGCAAGCGCTGGTCCCAGCTTGCGGGTCAGCATCGCCATCGGGAAATTCCAGGGCGTAATGGCAGCGACAACGCCAATCGGTTCGCGGGTCGCCAGAATACGGGAGCCGGGTTTTGCCGGCGGAATAATCTCGCCGTTCGCCCGTTTCGCCTGCTCGGCGAACCACTGAATGAAACTGGCGGCGTACTCCACTTCCCCTTCGGCCTCTTTAAGGGGTTTGCCCTGTTCGGTGGTCATCAGTTGTCCCAGCCAGCGCTTGTTCTCAATAATCAGCTGGTACCAGCGATTGAGAATTTCAGCGCGCGCTTTTGCTGTCTGTGCCCGCCATGCGGGAAAGGCGCGTTCCGCTGCGGCGATAGCCTGTTCCGTTTCCGCCTTACCGGCTTTTGCCACCTGCGCAATCACCTCGCCGGTGGCCGGATTGGTCACATCAAAAGTAGACGCAGCCTGATGCCACTGACCGTCCGCTAAGTAGCCGGTCCGGAACAGTTCGCTCTCTTGCAGTGATTTCATTGATTCGCTCCTGTCAGTTTTGCTCTTCCGTCTGGAGAGTATAGTTGGCAAAAGCGACAGATTTTGTGATGGATGGGGATTGCACAGGCCGCTGCAGGTCGCAGCGGCCAGATTCAGATTTGGATGAGCGTATTCTGGTATTTATCCAGCATCGTCGCCAGTCGTTTGACCGGTTCCGTCACGCTGACGGGTGCCTCGTAGTGGACCAGTTTTTCCTGATAGACATCCAGCTCTTTAAGCAGACGTTCAAAGTAGTAACGGCGCTTGTCGTCGCTGCTGGCGGAGATCACCCGGTCGGCGGTGTAACGCAGTTGTCGGTGATACGCAGAGAGATCGGCGTTAACCGGCACTTCTGCGTCGCGTAATCGCTGATGACCGATGATCAGCGTCAGGGCGATGCGATATTTATTGATATCGCCCGGAAACAGGTTCAGTAGCAAAAACAGTTGCTGATAGAGCGCTGGCAGATGATTTTCACGCCGACGCGCCTGATTGGTGGTCATGGCCGAAACAGCTGCATACATAAAGCGGTTCAGCAGTTTGCGGCCGGTGCGCGCCTTCGATTTATCCCGAATCAGCAGAATGACCATCATCGCGACAAAGCAGCCGATAACCTGACCGAGCACATTATCGAGGAAGACGTTAATGTGAAATTCCATCGGATTATCGAGAACCAGCACGTTGAGCGTACCAATCAACGCACCCAGCGTGCCGAGCTGACGCCGCTGAATGAAGATGCCGCCGATAAAACCCAGCAGGCCGATGGCGATGCAGAGCAGCAGGGCGCTCTGCTGGGTCGAGGGGAGCACATACATAAAGTAGAGCGCGCCCAGCGGCACCGCGACCGTCATGCCGTAGAGAAAATCTTTTGCCATCATCAGTGGATTAGGCATACGCATCGCCAGCGCGGTAATAACGGCCAGCATGACCATACAACCACTGCCAGACGTCCAGCCAGTATAGAGCCAGAACAGCGAACCCAGCGCGGTTGCAACGAAGGTGCGGATGCCGTTAATCATCGCATGATGTGTCTCAGCAGAACGCGCCTGAATCACCACTTCACGCTGCAGAATCTCCTCTTCCAGCGAGGTTATCCGGCTGTTGCTTTTGATGCCTTTAAGCAGCAGCAGATATTCGGTGGCGCTGCCTACCCAACTGGCCAGCGTGACCGGCGTTGATTTACCACTCGCACCAATCACCCGCCGCATTACCTTCATCCGCTTATGTACCTCTTCAACCGTCGAGGCCGGCTTTTCAACCATCAACCGATACTGTGGCGGAATGTAGTCCGGGCGGGAATTCTGGATCAGAAAGGTTTCAGCGGCCTGCGTAATCAGCGTCAGCGACAGGGTGTTGAGCATCTGCAAGCGGCGGTTACTGTTCTTCCAGCGTGACGATTCCATCATCAGCTGGCTGCGCATACTGTTCAGCGCCGTGGTGCGCCGCACCAGCGCGCTCCAGGCTTTATCGACCTCTTCTTTATCACCGTGTGCGACGCAGAGTTGCAGCAGCTGATAGTGCGCCACCAGCAATGAATCAACTTCCGCGTCGATCACTTTTTTAATCGAACGTGGCGAGAAGATCATGTCGGCAAGGATGGCACACAGAATACCGAGTACGATTTCACTGCAACGCTCTACCGCATATTGGGGCACCAGTGTCAGACCGCCGCTGGCGTTAGCGGTTACTACAATAATCAGCGCGGTATAGCCTGCCAGACCCAGTGCGTAAGAGTTCTCGACTTTGATTAGCGAAGAGAGCCAGACGCAGAGTCCTGCCCAGATGCAGCACAGCAGCAGCATCACAACCGGCGCACGAACGGTGGCGATCATGATGGTCAGCGCGGCGATACAACCGATGAATGTCCCGATAATACGTAAAACGCCGCGATAGCGCAGTGCCCCGGAATAGGGATCGCCACCTGCCGCAAATGCCGTACCGCCCGCTACGATCCCGGCAGTCATCACCGCCCAGCGCGGCGTTTCGAGGTTGAAGTGAAAGCCGACCATCAGCGCTAACACCAGCGCAAAGGTCAGCTTTACCGGGAACCGCAGGAACTCGATCATATCGCCCTCTTAACCAAACTCACGCAGGCGATTAAACAGGCGGACCATCGGTGAAACCTGTTCAGGCTGGCGATCGGCCTGACCGGTAATGACCACGGTCGCAGTGGTTCCGGCCGGGAAGCGATTGCCGGGCTGCTGATCAAGCCGGATGCGCACCGGTACACGTTGTGCCAGACGGACCCACTCCAGGTTGGAGTCCACCGTTGCCATGCCTTTACTGTCAACCGAGCTGCTGCTGTTGGTGACGCCCGCAGCTACGCTGTCCACGGTGCCACGCAACACAATGTTGCTGCCAAGTGGCGTCACTTCCGCGCGGAAGCCCTTCTCAACGCCGTGCAGTTTGGTCTCCTCCAGGTAAGCCAGCACATAGAAAGAGTGCTGCTGAACCAGCGCCACCGCCACAGAACCACGGGTAATAAATTCGCCCTGGTAGACGTTAAGGTTGGTGACCCAGCCATCGGATGGCGCTTTCACGGTGGTGCGCTCAAGATCGATCTTCGCCAAATCACGCGTCGCCACCGATTTTGCCAGCTGATGCTCACTGGTTTGCAGGTCATTATTGGATTGTTCGATAGCCTCGCGCGACATCGCAGAGGTGCCAAGCTGGTTGCGGCGGCCGGCTTCGCGACGTTTCTCACTCACCAGGGCCTGGTAATATTCAACATCCGCCTGTGCCTGATCGAGCGCTTTCTGATAGCGAGGACGGTCAACCACAAACAGCGTGTCGCCCTTCTTCACCAGCTGGTTGTCGTGTACCGGAACCTCGGTAATCAGGCCAGTGACGTCAGGCGAGATTGCCACCACGTCAGCTGCAAAACGTGCATCACGGGTCCAGGGTGATTCGGTATAGAACACCCAGGCGCGGAAGATGATAACCACTGCGATGATGACCAGCAGAATAGTGATCGCGTAGCGCGCGATTTTTCTTATGAGTGCTTTCACTTCAACCTCAGACTAATAAACGGGAGACAAGGTAAAACACACAGCAGTAAAGCGCTGTATTAAAGAGTGCCGGATGCCAGACAAGATCGTAGATGCCGCTCGGCGTCAGCACGCGTTTCACTAACCAGAACAGCATCAGTGAAATAATCAATTCGATGAAAACGGGCGGAAAAGAGAGCCCAAACATGACAAATACCGGAAGCACACTCATCACAAATCCTTAGTTCGACCTTGCCGGGATACTTCGTTGCCTTTTCAGATGTCGCAGGAAAACCCTCTGGCAGCGTTATCCGAACCGCAGCTGGCTTAATAATAGCGTATCATCGAAGGGTATCAGGCAATGAAGAATCACCGGGAAATACCCCGGCGCGCTTATAATAACGCGCCTGACTATACGTTTTCTACAGAATGTGATCTAAATCACTTTTAAGCCAGAGTAAATAATGGAACGACTGAAAGGTATGTCTGTCTTCGCCAGAGTGGTCGAACTGGGTTCGTTTACCGCAGCGGCGCGTCAGCTTCATCTGAGCGTCTCATCTATCAGCCAGATTGTCGCGAAACTGGAAGATGCATTGCAGGTTAAGCTGCTGAATCGCAGTACCCGCAGTATCGGGCTGACCGAAGCGGGTAAAATCTATTATCAGGGCTGCCGCCGTATGCTGGCGGAAGCGACGCAGGTGCATGAACAGCTCTACGCGTTTAACAATACGCCGATTGGCGTGTTGCGGATTGGCAGCTCCTCGACTATGGCGCAGAACGTGTTAGCGGGTATGACCAGCGATATGCTGCGGGAGTATCCCGGGCTGAGTGTAAATCTGGTTACCGGCGTTCCGGCCCCGGATTTGATTGCGGATGGTCTGGATCTGGTGATTCGGGTGGGCGCATTAAAAGACTCCAGCCTCTTTTCGCGTCGCCTTGGCGCGATGCCGATGGTGGTGTGCGCCGCAAAAAGTTATCTGGCCCAGCACGGCACGCCGGAGAAGCCGGGTGATATCGATAATTTTTCCTGGCTGGAATATAGCGTACGGCCCGACAACAATTTTGAGCTGATTGCGCCGGAAGGCCTGGTGACCCGCCTCGCGCCACAGGGACGTTTCGTGACCAACGATTCGCTGACGCTGATCCGCTGGCTGAAGTCGGGCAATGGCATCGCTTATGTGCCGATGATGTGGGTGATTGATGAGATCACCGCAGGCGAGATCGATATTCTGTTTCCGCACTATCAGTCTGATCCGCGTCCGGTGTATGCACTCTATACCGAGAAGGATAAACTGCCGCTGAAGGTGCAGGTCTGCATCGATTATCTGACCGACTATTTTGAACAGGTGGCTGAACAATATCAGCAGCACCGTAAAAGCTGACAACCCGCCGGGCGGCGGGTTGCTGAGGTCACATCAGGCGGTGCCGCCGATGGTCAGTTTATCCAGCTTCAGGGTGGGCTGACCGACACCAACCGGCAGGCTCTGGCCCTCTTTACCGCAGACGCCGACACCTTTATCCAGCGCCAGGTCATTACCTACCATCGAGATCTGCTGCATCGCTTCAATGCCGGAGCCAATCAGCGTGGCACCTTTAACCGGTTTGGTGATTTTGCCCTTCTCAATCAGATAAGCCTCTGAGGTGGAGAAGACAAATTTGCCGGAGGTGATATCCACCTGACCGCCACCAAAGTTCGGCGCATAGATGCCGTACTCAACGCTTTCAATAATATCCTGCGGCGATGATTTGCCTGCCAGCATATAGGTGTTAGTCATGCGCGGCATCGGCAGATGTGCGTAAGATTCACGGCGTCCGTTACCGGTCGGGCTGACGCCCATCAGTCGCGCATTCAGCTTGTCCTGCATGTAGCCTTTTAACACCCCATTCTCAATCAGCATGTTGTACTGACCGGGAACGCCTTCATCATCCACCGCAAGTGAACCGCGCAGCCCTTCAAGGGTGCCGTCATCCACCACGGTACAGAGCTCAGACGCAACCTGCTGACCGATTTTACCGCTGAACACGGAAGTGCCACGGCGGTTAAAGTCACCTTCCAGACCGTGACCGACCGCCTCATGCAGCAATACGCCCGGCCAGCCCGCACCCAGCACTACCGGCAATGCGCCAGCAGGAGCTGCCACCGCAGAGAGATTAACCAGCGCCATGCGCACTGCTTCACGCGCCCATGCATCAGCACGCACGTCACCATTTTCATCTTCAAGGAAGAACGCATAACCGGTGCGTGCACCGCCGCCGCTTGCGCCGCGCTCACGCTTGCCCTGGTCTTCAACCTGAACACTGATAGAGAGGCGAACCAGCGGACGAACGTCTGCCGCCAGCGTGCCATCAGTGGCCGCCACCAGCACCTGCTCGTAAACACCGGTCAGGCTGGCGTTGACTTCCTGCACGCGCGGATCAGCCGCACGGGCGACTTTATCGACGCGATGCAGAAGGGCAATTTTTTCTTCACGCGTCAGGCTGCTCAGCGGATCGACCGTCGAATAGAGCGGACGGTTCATCACGGCAGACAGCGTATGGGCCTTGCCGTTTCCCTGTTCGCGTACGATGCTGCGAGCCGCTTCAGAAGAGAGACGTAGCGCATTCAGCGTAATCTGGTCGGCATAGGCGAAGCCGGTTTTCTCACCGCTGACCGCACGCACGCCGACGCCCTGATCGATATGGTATGAGCCATCTTTAATGATTTTGTCTTCCAGTACCCAGGATTCGTGGAAGCTGGACTGAAAATAGAGATCGGCATAATCCAGACGACGTTCTGAAAGCTGCCCTAACAGGGAAAATAGGTCCTGCTGATTAATGCCGTTAGCAGTCAGTAACTGCTCACTTACCAGGTTCAGAGTCATCGTTTCTCACTCATTATGTGCTCAGATAATCATAGCCTGCGGTAATTCCGGTACGGCGTCAAATTCACTTGTTGTCTGTTTCTCGCGGTTTACGCAGGACTTCATTGATTTCCGGTTTATCCAGTGGGCCACTGATGTGATAACGCAGCAGCGATATCTTGTTCCACAGGGGTCCCAGAACTTTACTGGCAGCAAATACCGCCGCGCCAATCACCGGATTAATCGCAAAGGCGGTCGCTACGCCGACAGAGGCAGAAATCTCAGGCGCAACCACTGCTTCCATATCGATCTGACGCTTCACCAGATCGAGATTGCCCTGCATGGCGATGTCCGCTTCCAGTCCATCCACCAGCAGGTTATCGGTGCGCATGACGCCGTTTTCGATCCAGGCCGTGCCGTTAATCGAATCGAAATAGAAAGAGTTGGTGAAGGTGTCGCTGAAGTCGAAGCGCAGTTTGCGCAGCAGCGCATCAAAACTGACCAGCCGCAGAATTTTCCCCGCCGTGCCGGTGTTCACATCTGCGATCTGGCCTTTGCCAAAGTGGGTCTTCAGGGTGCCGCTCAGCGTCTCTGCGGAGGGCTGCCAGGGTGCAGAGCGCCAGTGCAGGTCGTAAGTAATATCAAAGGGCGCATCACGCAGCGGGGTATTCACGCCAAACCAGTTGGTCGCATTATTAATATTCGGCCCCTTAAGCGTGCCCTTCAGCGAGGTGCGCTGGTCTTGCGGACGGTTGACCCACTCACCATTGATTTTCAGCTGCGAACTGCCGGTATCCACTTTCCCGTTAGTAAGCGCTAACGTATCTCCTTCAGGTTGCAGCGTCGCGGATACCTGACCATATTTCTGGCCCAGTACCCAGCACTCTTTACAGCGCAGCTGTAAGGCGGGCCACTGGCTGAAGTTAATGTTTGTGGTTTGCTGAGAAGCCGCTTTGCCGCCCTTGCCTGCATCGTTCTCCCACTGCGGATTGTAGTAAAGGTAATCGAGGTTCACCTGCCATGGCGCTTTGGGAGCCATCGCCAGTTCACCGCGCAGCTCTTTCGCATTGACGCTGACCTGTCCTCTGCCACCTGAACGCTGTGCCAGCGTCGCCTCAACCTCATGCCATTGCTGTCCGGCCAGCGTGACCGCCGGACTGCGCAGCGTGATGTTACCCGGCACTGTAACGCCACCGGTCTGGAAGTCGCCGTCGCCGTCTGACGCACCCGCAGAGCCGCCTGCAGCCATCAGCGCTACCCAGGCCTCACCATCCAGCGCAGGCAGATTCAGTATCATCCCCTCATGGTCGGGTAGCGCAGGCGTTTTCTTTGTATCATTCAGCCAGATGCCACGATCTACGCGCAGCGTCGGCTCCAGCAACCAGCGGCTGTTAAAACGGTGGTTTGCATTGACGCTGCCGCTGAGATCGAAATGGTTCAGGTCCCCACTGGCCTGAATGGCGACTGGCATCGCCTCACCGGCTTTCTTATCAAGCGGCGCGGGTAAGTGACTACTTACTTCTTTAGCATTACCGTTCAGCGCCACGTCATAACGTGCCCCGCCATGATGGGGCAACGTAATATTGACGTCGCCCTGCCACGGCAGATGCCCGCCGAGCTGCTTGCTGACGACTGCCGGAATCTGACTGATTTTCGCGGGTTGCCAGTCGCCCTGAAGTTTGACGTTAACACCAAAGTCATCCGGGTTCTCCTGGGTGCTGAAACGGACGCCCATCGGCTGTCCAAACCAGTTCGCACGCAGGTCCTCACTGGCCAGATTGCCGTTATCATAACGGAAGCGGCCAGAAAGGTTGTTGAGGGTGGTTTTTAGCGGTTTGATAAACAGCGCGTTATTGTTCAGATCGACATTACCACGGGCATGTACCTGCTCTCCATCCAGTGGAATGTCCAGATTCAGATGGCCACCGACACGGCCTTTAATCTCCAGTTGCTTTAGCGCAGCACCCAGCGAAGGTTTGAGCGGCGTCTGTTCGAAATAGTCAGCGATCTGCTGGCCTTCACCACTGATATCACCATCAATGATCAGCTTCTCTTTCAGGTAGTCGGGGATTACCGCGCTGACGTTGCGTGCTTCCACCTCGCCCAGTCTGGCCACTGGCGCATTCATCCACAGACCGTCGTTCAGGAAGTTAAGGTCGATATCGAGATGACTGATCGCTGGCCATTTGGGCTGAAATGCATAAGTTGCCTGACGAAGCGGCACCCAAACCTGGAACATGCCATCATTATGCTTGAACGGGAACAGCGCCGGGTTACCGGCAAACAGCAGTGTGGCGTTGTCCACCTTACCGCCCTTCACTGCCCCACTCAGATAGTGCGTCAGCCCGTTACCCATCAGCGGTACCGGGAAATAGCGCCACGCATCGCCTGCATCGGTCACCCGGATACCCGCCAGAATATCCAGACGGGGCTCGCCGCCGCTATTCTGCTGATAGCTGAAATCGCCGCGTGCCCAGAGCGAACGAGCCTCAAGGTTAAGATTTTCACCCGCCAGCGTCAGGCCATGTTCATCTTTAAGCCAGCGCAGCGCCCCGGTCACCCGCTTAATCTCTAACGGAGCCTGGAACATATCGCCATAGGGGACGGTTGCCGCGCCCATATCCACGCTGACCTGACCATGGCTCAGGCTGCCGCGTGCTTCTCCGCTCAGGTGACTGATGCCCGGCAGCAGTTTCCAGTGTTGCCAGCTGAAATCACGCCACTTCACCTGTAAGCGGGTTTTTTCAGGCTGCTGTAATGGAATATCCAGCGCCAGGCCATCGATGGTGCCCTGTGGCTGCAGCGTCTGCCAGTTTTCAAACAGTGCCGGAGAGAGCGGCGCAAATAGCGGAACGATCGGCGCAATATGACTGAGCACCAACTGTGTGGCGCGCACCCGCACTTCCTGCTGACCATCCGGCCCCAGCAACTGCTTATCTTCAGGACGCCATAACAGCGAGAAGTGGCCGGCGGGCCAGGCCTCGCCGTCAGTGCTGAGCCGGGTCTGCGGCACATTGACCACCCAGCCATTCTGGAAGCGTGACAGATGCGCGGTCAGCCCATCAACCTCTATGCGGTGTCGTCCGGTTTCACCCTGCCAGCTGGCACCGCCCTTGCGCAACAGCAGATCGCCAGCATAGATGTCGCCATTGCGCAGGTTGACCCAGGCCGCCAGGCTGAAGCGGGCGCTGTCCAGCCGGGTATTGTCGCGCACCCAGCGGCCCAGCCATGGACGCATGTCGACGTCATCAGCCTGCATCCAGATGCGGCCGTCATTAAGTAAACCGTTGCTGTCGTTAAGGTCAAGCCGTACCTGAACCACGCCGTGCTGACCGGTAAAGCTCGACAGACTGACTTCGCCTTCGGCACGATGGCGGTTATCTTCATTGACCCAGGTGAGTCGGGGGATCGCCAGCTCAGCATGCTGGCCGGAAGGGGTACGGAAACGAATAGTGCTGTCGCGCAGGTCAAAGTGGTCAAACTGACGCAGGAAGAGCTCGTTAATCTGTGCCGGACGGAAGCTGTTTTTCTCTTTGTCGTTGTCGAGTAAGGGGCGATTCGTGTCGAGATGCAGCTGCCAGAAGGTCAGATCGCGGAACTGCCAGCGCCAGTGCAGCAGAGACTGCCAGACGTCAAGTGCCAGATTGATACGTTTAATCGTGAGTTTGCCGTTTTCATGCAGATCGACGCTGAGGTCACGAACCTGAAGGGTTGGGCCGAAATTCTCCCATTTACCCTGTAACTGGCTGGCGTTGACCGGCACATCCGTTTTGTCGGAGATGAATTGCAGAAGGTTGTTGCGATAGCTGTCGAGATGCGGCATAACCAGACGCAATCCGCTGACCAGCAGCGCGACAATCACGATGATTGCCGCGACCAGCAGTAACAAAATCCTCGGCAACTGCCTCACTCACGCCTCTCCTTGTGTTCCGTAAACGACGGATAGTTGGTTCTCATACCCGACCGTCTTCAGATAAAAGCGTTGAAACGCGCATTTTATCCCAAACAAGGGCGTTTATTCAGCCCGATAACGGGCTGACGTTACATCATTACCACGTCGAACTGTTCCTGAGTGTAGAGCGCTTCAACATGAACTTTAACCTGCTTACCAACAAAGATTTCCACTTCAGCCAGCGCATGAGACTCGTCGGTTTTTAACGCTTCACCCACTGTCGGTGAAACATAGACCAGGAAACGGTCAGAATCATAGGCGTGGTGAACCCGTACAATCTCACGCATGATTTCATAGCAGACTGTTTCAACCGTTTTCAGGGTGCCGCGCCCTTTGCAGACCGGGCAATCCTGGCACAGGACATGCTCAATGCTTTCACGGGTACGCTTACGCGTCATCTCTACCAGACCCAGCGCCGAGAAACCATTAATCCCGGTTTTAACCCGATCTTTACTGAGCGCGCTTTCCAGTGAATGCAGTACCCGGCGTCGATGGTCTTCATTGCTCATGTCGATGAAGTCGATAATGATGATACCGCCCAGATTACGGAGTCGCAGCTGACGCGCGATCGCCTGAGTGGCTTCAACATTGGTGTTGAATATCGTCTCATCGAGGTTGCGATGACCCACAAATGCGCCGGTATTGATATCAATGGTGGTCATTGCTTCGGTCTGATCGATGATCAGATAGCCGCCTGACTTTAGTTCAACTTTACGATCCAGCGAGCGCTGAATTTCATTTTCAACGTCAAACAGGTCAAAAATAGGCTGTTTACCGTTGTAGAGCTCCAGTTTACCGGCCATCTCGGGGATATATTCACTGGTAAATTCCACCAGCATGTCGCAGGTCAGACGCGAGTCAACCCGGATGCGATCCAGCGCTGCACCCGCAAAATCACGCAGGATACGCTGTGCCAGGGCCAGCTCGCCATAGAGCAGACAGCGGGTCTGGTTGCGCTTTTTACGCTCGCTGACTTTGGTCCAAAGACGTTTGAGAAAAGCCGCGTCCTGCGCCAGCTCCTCTTCGCCAATCCCTTCTGCAGCGGTGCGGATAATAAAGCCGCCCAAATCGTCACAGTAGTCAGCGACTACCGCTTTAAGCCGATCGCGCTCTTTCTCACTCTCGATGCGCTGAGAGACACCGACATGCGATGCGCCTGGCATAAAGACCAGATAACGCGAAGGCAGGGTAATGTCCGTGGTCAGCCGGGCACCTTTGGTGCCAAGCGGATCCTTGACCACCTGAACCACCAGATCCTGCCCCTGACGCACCAGCTCGGCGATATCGCGCACGATGAAATTTTTCTTTTCGTCGCCCGCCACACATTCCGTATGCGGCATGATGTCAGAGGCGTGCAGAAAGGCCGCTTTTTCCAGGCCGATATCGACAAAGGCGGCCTGCATGCCTGGCAGAACACGGCTTACCCGCCCTTTATAAATATTGCCAACAATGCCGCGCCGCGCTTCACGCTCAATATGGATTTCCTGAAGGATGCCGCCGTCAATGTAGGCAACGCGTGTTTCAGAAGGCGTGACGTTAACCAGTAATTCAGCCGTCATGTTGACCCCTTACGGCACGCAGTGACTGGAAATGGCTGAGCAGCTCCGCTGTCTCAACCAACGGTAATCCGACCACTGCATGGTAACTTCCATTAATTTTGCGGACAAAGTTTCCTCCCCTGCCCTGAATGCCGTATGCACCCGCTTTATCCATCGGCTCACCGGTAGCGATATAGTCGTCGATGTCGCTCTCAGTTAAGGTGCGGAATGTCACATCAGTGGTCACGATGCAATCCAGCGCCTGCTGGCTGTCGGCCAGCGCTACTGCCGTCATAACCTGATGCGTATGACCGGAGAGTTTACGCAGCATTGCCTGGGCATCGGCGGCATCGCGCGGTTTTTCCAGCACATCACCATTCAGCACGACAATCGTATCTGCGCCCAGCACCGGCAAATCCTGCGCGGCCAGTTTTACACCCGCCTGCGCTTTGTCATTGGCCAGGCGACGGACATAGCACTCCGCCGCTTCATTCGGCTGACGCTGCTCTTCAACGTCAGTCACGATGCGCTCGAATGTCAGGCCAAGTTGAGTTAACAGCTCACGACGACGCGGTGAACCGGAAGCAAGATAGAGGGTTAACATAAATTTCCTTATTGAACAGCAAACTGGCGACGAATTTTTCTCATAAGTAAGAATAGCCAGGGCCAGAGAATACCGTCGACAACACTGCTCCAGAAAATTTCAGGTCGGAATGAAACGTTGATTACCAGGAATTCTGCCCAGAAGACAATCACATCCATCGCCAGTGACAGCACCATAACCATTAACGCTTGCTGCCACAACGCTAAGTTGCGGAATAACTGGAATTTAAAGGCTATCAGGTAGGCGATGATGCTGAGCGCCAGCGCACGCACGCCAAGCGTGGACCCGGCAATCAAATCCATGATGGCACCCAGCATAAATCCGCTGCCGACGTTGACACGATGCGGCAGTGCGAGAACCCAATAGATAAGGATGAGCAGCAGCCATGAAGGCCGGAACATATAAATCTCATCCGGCCATGGCATGATCTGCAGGACTAACGCGACCAGGAAAGAGAGCCAGATGACCCAACGTCCCTGGCTGCGATATCGACTCAAGGCTGACCCCCGCGTGAACGCGAGGAGTTACTCTGTCCGCTACTGCCACTGCTGACTGTCGACGGAGCAGGCGGCCCCATCTGTGTGGCAGGCGCAGGCGGACCCATTTCACCCGCAGGCGGCAAGACCTGCGGCATCATCTGCATCAGACGCTCATTCGCAACGCGATGAACCTCATCCTGCGGCAGCGGCATATCGCCATTACGATCCGCACCCCACAGCAGCAGCAGATAACGCAGACGCTGCAGACCCGCGGTCGGATGCGCCTGAATCACCGTGTAAGCGCGCTGAGTATCCACTTTCACTGAGGAGACCACGCCCACCGGATAACCCTCAGGAAAACGACCCCCGATACCTGACGTCACCAGCACATCGCCGACCCGAATGTCCGTATTACCCGGCAGATGCTCAAGCTGAAGATCTTCAGTACAGCCGTTACCCGCGGCAATCACACGAATGTCATTACGCAACACCTGAATAGGCAGCGCGTGTGACGCATCGCAGATCAGCAGAACACGGCTGGTGAGCTGTCCAACGGCGATAACCTGACCGACCACGCCTTTGTCACTGATGACCGGCTGACCTTCATAAACACCGTTAACGCTGCCTTTGTCGATCACTACCTGGTCGGTGTAAGGATCGGTGCCGGTAGAGATCACCTGCGTCACCATCTTTTGCTCATCCTGACGCAGCGGTGAACCCAGCAGTTCACGCAGGCGTGCGTTTTCCTGCTTATATTGCCCCAGCATTAGCAGGTTACTGTTTTTCAGGAAGAGCTCACGACGTAACGCTTTGTTTTCCTGCTCCAGTTGCTGACGCGACGCCAGCGACTCCGACACGCCATCCAGCAACTGACGTGGCCCATTAGCCAGGAAGTAAAACGGACTGACCGACGTATCCAGATAGTTGCGTATTTGGGTGAAAGAGCTCACACGGCTGTCGGCAATGATAATGGCAATTGCCACGATGACCGCCAGGAAAAGACGCAACTGCAGGGAAGGTCCCCTGCTAAAAATCGGCTTCATATAATCTGCGTGATCCTCGACAACAGGAGAGGAAGCGACGGCCAAACACCGTGCTTCCCTGGGCTGAACGCACTGTACCGGCATAGATTTCGCCGGCTCACATGCCACTCCCTCGCATGATCATTGCGTTCTCAGCCGGTTGAGGCAATTATTCTTCGCTGAATAAATCGCCGCCATGCATGTCGATCATTTCCAGCGCCTTGCCGCCACCGCGAGCCACACAGGTCAGCGGATCTTCAGCAACAACAACCGGAATACCCGTCTCTTCCATCAGCAGGCGATCCAGGTTACGCAGTAACGCACCACCACCGGTCAGCACCATGCCGCGCTCTGAGATATCGGAGGCCAGCTCAGGCGGACACTGCTCAAGAGCAACCATCACCGCGCTGACGATGCCGGTTAACGGCTCCTGCAGCGCCTCCAGAATTTCGTTGGAGTTCAGCGTGAAACCGCGCGGCACACCTTCTGCCAGGTTACGGCCACGAACTTCGATTTCACGGACTTCATCCCCCGGATAAGCTGAACCGATCTCATGCTTAATACGTTCTGCGGTCGCTTCACCAATCAGTGAACCGTAGTTACGACGCACATAATTAATAATAGCTTCATCGAAACGATCGCCACCAATACGTACGGATGAGGAGTAGACCACACCGTTCAGGGAGATCACCGCCACTTCGGTAGTACCACCACCGATATCAACGACCATTGAACCGGTCGCTTCAGAAACGGGCAGACCTGCACCAATTGCTGCAGCCATCGGCTCTTCAATCAAAAAGACTTCACGCGCGCCGGCACCCTGAGCGGATTCACGAATCGCACGACGTTCGACCTGCGTGGCCCCGACGGGTACGCAGACCAGCACACGTGGGCTGGGACGCATAAAGCTGTTGCTGTGAACCTGCTTGATGAAGTGTTGCAGCATCTTTTCGGTCACGAAGAAGTCAGCGATAACGCCATCTTTCATCGGACGGATAGCGGCAATATTGCCTGGCGTACGACCAAGCATCTGTTTAGCGTCATGACCCACGGCCGCGACACTTTTCGGTGAACCGGCACGGTCCTGACGAATAGCAACCACAGAAGGCTCGTTCAGCACGATGCCTTGTCCTTTTACGTAAATCAGGGTATTCGCGGTACCCAGGTCAATGGACAAGTCGTTGGAAAACATGCCACGAAATTTTTTAAACATACTAAGGGATAATCCTGCAAGCTGGGGGCGGAAAATAAAATCCGCTTACTTTACCAACCACACGAAGCTGCCACAAGGCGCAAAAACGTTCTGCTTCGGTGAAAAAAGACGCCTGATTGCGTTTAAGTCATCTGAACCCGCGATCCGTAGCAGCAGAATGGCGACCAGACGCCATCAGTACTGCATTGCACATGATTTCCGCTCACCATGCCCGACATAAAATTTAACATTTCCGGCACGATAGTTATGGGTTCAGATGCGGCTTAACATTAAAAAAAACCGTCATTTTCTGTCATTACGACAGCAAATCATTAAATACGGTAACGTTGGGAATACTTCTTCACGTTACTGTTAACCGGAAGCGAAGGGGCAAAAAAGTCGCCCTGCCCACCTGCCACCCCCAGCGCCACTAATGTCTGCCACTCCGCTTTGGTGCGGACACCGGTGGCAAACACCTGAATACCTGTGGACTTACAGACCTCCAGCAGACTCTGTACAAACAGCTGATTGGCGGTCCGCCGTTCAATGTTGCGTACCAGACCCGCATCAAGCTTGATCAGTTCCAGCGGCAGCTGTCGTATATAGGCGCTGCTGACGACGGTTAAACCCGCCTGATTCACCGCTACCCGACAGCCAAAAGCCTTAAGTGCGCGGAATACTGGCGTTAAATGGTCGATGTGTTGACAGACATCTGCCTCGGCAAGTTCAAATAAAAATCGTTTTCTTTGTGATTTGGGGCACTGCAGCAGCATATTCTGTAGCCAGAAGACAAATGAACGTTGCAGGAGCGAGGTCATCGTCACCGGCATTACCAGCGTCTCTTCCGGCCAGAGTTCAGAGAGTGCCGCGATGCGCGTGACCAGTTGACGATCCCAGCCATCAGCCATACCGAGCTGCTGCACCAGTGGCATATATTCAGCGGCCAGCACCTCTTTATCGCCGTCAAAGATACGGGTCAGCATGACCCGATGCTGTACTTTACCTTCGGTATTAACGGTGGGTTTATGGTACAGCCGCGGACCACCGCGGCTTAACGTATTCTCCAGCAGGGTTCGCCAGCGCACACTGCCCCGCCCGGCATCCTGAGGATTTCCTTCACCATTAGTCCAGTTATTCCCCCCCAGCAGTGCTGCACGTCGCGTGGCCATTTCGGCATTTTCTATCACCTGCAGGACGGTCTGCCCACTGTGCCAGGCGGTGATTCCGATGTGGATCAGATCATCGCGATTGACCAGGCGCATCGGTGGCAGAGAATCAACAGCATTGATCAGCTGATCGGCAATACTGTTTGCCTCTTTAAGACTGCGATGCGGCAGTAATACGGCAAAATCACTGCGAAAATAGCGTGCCAGCAAAGCGCCGGGATAGCGCAGCACAAAGGTAGAGAGCATGTTGACAAAATTGAACAGGTACTCCTCAACCAGCGCTGGCTCCAGTGAATCTTTCAGTGCGTCCAGATCGGGCAGGCGCACCATCATCACTACACCGTGGGTGCCGACAGCTTCCTGATCTTCCAGCAGGGTTGCGAGCTGGTTATCAAAGAACAGCCGGTTGTTAAGGCCAGTGCGTCCATCCTGCGCGGCAAAGGTGCGGATCAGCGTGTCGATACGCAGACGCTGTTCGCCCGCTTCCTGCAGATCCGCCAGCAGTACATCCATCGCGCGACTTGCCCTGGGTGGCCACTCATCCACATCCCGTTTCGGCACGACCCCGCGTTCGCCATTGATAATCGCCTCTGCCCGCACTTCAAGGTGCTCCATGCCACGCCACTGACGACTGAGCCAGCGATGCAGCAGCAGCAGCAGCAGACTCATCACCAGCATGACGGTAAAAAGAATACCCAGCGTAGAGGTGCCGGTGATTGAGCGCAGCCAGGTTTTGGCAGGATCAAGAGTGACAACCCGCAGCTGTAAGCCGGTCTGGTGCATCAAAGGTACATCGACCTGGATAAAACGATTGGGTTCGTCTTCCAGCATCTGGTTTTCGTGTCGGGAGAGAGTGAGGAAAGTCTGCCTGCCGTTATGAAGGGAAATCTGCTCGGCATTCATTATTGGCATCATACGCGTAAGCCAGTTATGAAGTTGTTCTGGCGTCTCGGAGAACATCGCCTGATCGATCTCGGTCGCCAGCACCTGCGCCCGATGTTCAACCCGCTGATGACTGAACCAGAAAATACTGAATGCGCAGCCTGCCAGCATCAATGACATCGCCAGCAGGCTTAAAAAGGTAATAAACGCAGATAATTTTGTGGTTAATCGCATCCCTGTGCCTGTATTGCTGCGGTGATAACCGGATCACCCCACCTTGTACCGTCAGCCTGACGAAAACGCGAGCAAAATAGCATAATTTGCCGCTGCCGACAGCGCCGAGTCGCATGAAGCCGAAGTATATCGTCGGGATAGGATTGCTGATGTTGATCCGGACACTTTTCAGCGCATTCTCATCGCACAGGCCAGCCAGGAAATTTCACATTTTCAGGGCGAAACTGGCTGATATCAGCGATAGTCATCATGCTGGTTGATGTCATCCTGTCTGGAGAAGCCCCATGAAACGCATACCCTGTCTGACCGAAGCCGACGTAACGCCGGAAAGCATATTTAATATGAAGCGCCGCCAGGTGCTGAAAACGCTGGGACTCAGCGCTGCGGCGATGGGTATACCGGGCATGGCTAATGCCGATATTCTCAGCTGGTTCAAAGGCAACGATCGCCCACCTGCTCCAGCAGGCCGACCGCTCGACTTCACCAAACCGGCGCAGTATCAGGCCGATCTGACGCTGACGCCTGCGGATAAAGTTTCCGGCTACAACAATTTCTATGAGTTCGGACTGGATAAGGCCGATCCGGCTGCCAATGCCGGAACACTGAAAACAGAGCCCTGGAAACTGACCATTGATGGCGAAGTGGCGAAGCCCATAACTCTGGATATGGATGACATCTTTAAACGCTTTGCTATGGAGCAGCGAATCTATCGCATGCGCTGCGTGGAGGCCTGGTCGATGGTGGTGCCCTGGGTAGGCTTTGAGCTGAATAAACTTCTCTCCCTGGCGGAACCCACCAGCAAAGCGCGCTTTGTTGCCTTCCAGACGCTCTACGATCCCGAGCAGATGCCAGGCCAGAAGGATCGCTTTATTGGCGGAGGCCTCAATTATCCCTATGTCGAAGGTTTACGTCTGGATGAGGCGATGCATCCGCTGACGATACTCACCACTGGCGTTTATGGTAAAGCATTGCCGCCTCAGAATGGCGCGCCGATTCGCCTGACGGTGCCGTGGAAATATGGCTTTAAAGGCATTAAGTCGATCGTCAAAATCACGCTGACCGACAGACAGCCGCCAACCACCTGGAACCAGATTGCCGCCGACGAGTATGGTTTTTATGCCAATGTGAATCCCCACGTTAATCATCCTCGCTGGTCACAGGCGACAGAGCGGTTTATTGGCCCAGGCGGCAGTCTGAAGGTCGAACGTCAGCCAACGCTGCTGTTTAACGGCTATGCCGAACAGGTGGCGTCGCTCTACCGCGGCATGGATTTACGGGAGAATTTCTAAGTGGTGCGCCTGTCGATAAAACAGATCATGTGGCTCAAGGTGATCCTGCACCTGGCAGCCCTGTTGCCGCTAATTTACCTGATTTTTGCCGCGATGCAGGGCGGGCTGAGTGCCGATCCGGCGAAAGATATTCAGCATTTTACCGGACGAATGGCGCTGAAACTGCTGCTGGGAACGCTGCTGGTCTCACCGCTGGCGCGTTACGGCAGGCAGCCGCTGCTAATCCGCACCCGCCGCCTGCTCGGCGTCTGGACGTTTGTCTGGGCCTCTCTTCATCTGCTGAGCTATTACCTGCTGGAGCTGGGTGCGGACAATCTACGTCTGCTGGGCAGCGAACTCATCTCCCGGCCCTATCTGACACTGGGGATTATCAGCTGGCTGATATTACTGGCCCTGGCGTTAACGTCGTTTCAGCGCGCTCAGCGCAGGCTCGGTAAACGCTGGCAAACCCTGCACAACGCGGTCTATCTTGTGGCGATTCTGGTCCCGATTCACTATATCTGGTCGGTGAAAACCGTGTCCCCACAGCCACTTATCTATGCTCTCATTGCTGCACTGCTGTTAGCCTGGCGTTACAAAAAATTTCTCAAATGGTGGCCCCGCTAGCGCTTCACCCGTTGTTTTCCTCTGCTGTTTTCTGATAAAAGATGTGGCCCGCAGGCTACATCCGATCATCTTCGCAGATAAGACCAGTATTTTGCTGCGAAATGACACGAAACGGATATAATGCCCGGCTTTATTGCTCGTCGGGTCTTCTTTTTCAGCCTGAAAGGTGACAAATGAAGATTCGCAAGGTATTTTACGCGATGCCTCAATGATTGCGGGAGATGGCAGCACGATGGCGCATAAATTACATATTCTGCTTTTAAACGGCCCCAATCTGAATCTGTTGGGAACACGTGAACCAGAGAAGTATGGTCATACCACGCTGAGTCAGATTGTTGACGATTTGACTCGTCAGGCAGACCAGTTGAATGTGGAGTTGAGCCACCTGCAAACCAATGCTGAATTTCAGCTGATTGATCGCATTCATGAGGCCAAAGGCAATGTGGATTACATCATCATTAATCCTGCCGCGTTTACCCATACCAGTGTCGCACTGCGTGATGCCCTGCTGGCGGTAGAAATACCGTTTATCGAGGTTCATCTCTCCAATGTGCATGCCCGCGAGCCCTTCCGTCATCACTCCTATCTTTCTGATGTTTCTGCTGGCGTGATCTGTGGGCTTGGCGCTGACGGCTACACATGGGCTTTACAAACGGCAGTAAAACGCCTGTCTCAAACTAATTAATCAAACTGAGTACGGAACCCCACTCATGGATATTCGTAAAATTAAAAAACTGATCGAACTGGTTGAAGAGTCTGGCATTTCTGAGCTGGAAATCTCTGAAGGTGAAGAGTCCGTTCGCATCAGTCGTGCACCTGCAAACGTGGGTTACCCGATGATGCAGCAGGCTTATGCTGCGCCGGTTCAACAGCCTGCTCTGGCGACAGCCGTTGCCCCTGTTGCAGCCGTTGCCGAAGCGGCACCGGCTGAAATCAGCGGTCACATTGTGCGTTCACCAATGGTAGGCACCTTCTATCGTACGCCGAGCCCGGATGCGAAAGCCTTTGTGGAAGTTGGCCAGAAAGTGAATGCCGGCGATACCCTGTGTATCGTCGAAGCTATGAAAATGATGAACCAGATCGAAGCTGACAAATCAGGCGTGGTGAAAGCTATCCTGGTTGAAAGCGGTCAGCCGGTCGAATTTGACGAGCCACTGGTTATCATCGAGTAACGGGGCAGATCATGCTGGATAAAATTGTTATTGCTAACCGTGGTGAGATCGCGCTGCGCATTCTGCGTGCCTGTAAAGAACTGGGCATCAAGACTGTTGCGGTTCACTCAAGCGCGGATCGTGACCTGAAGCACGTGCTGCTGGCAGACGAAACCGTCTGCATCGGCCCGGCGCAGTCAGTCAAAAGTTACCTCAACATCCCGGCGCTGATCTCTGCAGCAGAGATCACCGGCGCGGTGGCGATTCACCCTGGCTACGGCTTCCTCTCTGAGAATGCCGATTTTGCTGAGCAGGTTGAGCGCTCCGGCTTTATCTTTATCGGCCCGAAAGCAGACACCATTCGCCTGATGGGTGACAAAGTTTCTGCGATCAATGCGATGAAGAAAGCAGGCGTCCCGACCGTACCCGGTTCTGACGGTTCGCTGACGGATGATATGGAAAAAAACCGTGCCTTTGCTAAGCGCATCGGTTATCCGGTCATCATCAAAGCGTCTGGCGGCGGCGGCGGTCGTGGTATGCGCGTGGTGCGCGGCGACGAAGATCTGGAAGAATCCATCAACATGACGAAAGCGGAAGCCAAAGCGGCTTTCAACAACGACATGGTTTACATGGAGAAGTATCTGGAGAATCCGCGCCATATCGAGATTCAGGTACTGGCTGACGGTCAGGGCAACGCGATCTATCTGGGCGAACGTGACTGCTCCATGCAGCGTCGTCACCAGAAAGTGGTCGAAGAAGCGCCAGGCCCAGGCATCACAGAAGAACAGCGTCGCTTTATCGGCAATCGCTGTTCCCAGGCCTGTATTGAGATTGGCTATCGCGGCGCAGGTACCTTCGAGTTCCTGTACGAAAACGGTGAGTTCTACTTCATTGAGATGAACACCCGTATTCAGGTAGAACATCCGGTAACCGAGATGATCACCGGAGTGGACCTAATCAAAGAGCAGTTGCGTATTGCTGCGGGCCAGCCACTGTCGATTAAACAGGAAGATGTGATCATTCGCGGACATGCGGTCGAGTGCCGTATCAACGCCGAAGATCCGGTGACCTTCCTGCCAAGCCCGGGTAAAATCACCCGCTTCCACGCGCCAGGCGGTTTTGGCGTGCGCTGGGAATCGCATATTTACTCAGGCTACACCGTACCGCCTTATTACGACTCCATGATCGGCAAGCTGATCACCTATGGCGAAACACGTGACGTGGCTATCGCTCGTATGAAAAATGCGCTGGCGGAACTGATCATCGACGGTATCAAAACCAACGTTGAACTGCAGATGAAAATCATGTCCGACGAAAACTTCCAGCACGGTGGAACCAATATCCACTATCTGGAGAAAAAACTCGGCTTGCACGAGAAATAATCGCAACGCTGAGTCAGTCTGAGGCCGGTTAATCCGGCCTTTTTCTTTTGCCGCTGGCGTTAAGGTTGAATCATGGATGCTCGTTTTATACAGGCACATAAAGAGGCGCGCTGGTCGCTTTATCTCACCCTGCTCTGGCTCGTTGCCTGGGGGCTCTCTGCCTGGCTGGGTGGCAGTGAAATCGGTGTTACCGGCCTGCCGCGCTGGTTCGAACTCTCCTGCCTGTTTGCTCCCCTGTTGTTCATTTTTTTGTGCTGGATGATGGTGCGGGTGATTTTCCGTGACATGCCGCTGGAGAATAAAAGTGAACAGTGAAATTATCCTGCCGTTACTGATTTATCTGGTACTGATTGCCGCGCTGTCGGTGTTTGCCGTCCGAAAAAAACGTGAAGGCAGCTTCCTGACTGAATATTTCCTTGGCAGCCGCTCCATGGGCGGATTCGTACTGGCGATGACGCTCACCACTACCTATATCAGCGCCAGCTCATTTATTGGAGGTCCCGGTGCCGCCTACAAATATGGGCTGGGGTGGGTGTTGCTGGCGATGGTGCAGGTGCCCGCCGTCTGGCTGTCGCTGGGCGTGCTGGGGAAAAAGTTTGCCATTCTGGCGCGTAAGCATAATGCGGTGACGCTGAATGACATGCTCTACGCCCGCTATCAAAGCCCGCTGCTGATCTGGCTGGCGAGTCTGAGTCTGCTGATTGCGTTTATCGGTGCCATGACGGTGCAGTTTATTGGCGGTGCGCGGCTGCTCGAAACCGCCGCTGGCATTCCATATGACACCGGTCTGCTGATTTTTGGTGGCACCATCGCGCTCTATACCGCTTTCGGTGGATTCCGTGCCAGCGTGCTCAATGACGCCATGCAGGGCATTGTGATGCTGATTGGCACTTTTCTGCTGCTGTTCGCGGTGATTCATCAGGCAGGTGGCCTGAGCACGGCCGTGCAGAAACTGCATGACATCGATCCTGCTCTGCTTTCGCCACAGGGGCCGGGCGAGATTATTACGCCAACCTTCCTCAGTTCGTTCGTTGTGCTGGTCTGCTTTGGGGTGATTGGCCTGCCGCATACGGCGGTACGCTGTATCTCTTATAAAGACAGTAAGGCCGTCCATCGGGCCATTATTCTGGGCACCATTGTCGTGGTGGTGTTGATGCTGGGTATGCATCTGGCCGGTGCGCTGGGTCGGGCGGTCCTGCCGAATCTGACCGTGCCGGATAGCGTTATTCCGACACTGATGATTACTGTTCTGCCACCGTTAGCGGCCGGTCTGTTCCTGGCAGCCCCGATGGCCGCAATTATGTCGACCATCAATGCCCAGCTGTTACAGGCTTCAGCCACGCTGATTAAAGATCTCTACCTGCGTATTGCCCCACAGCAGCTGGAAAATGAGACGCGACTGCGGCTGTTATCTGGCACCATTACCTTCGCACTGGGTATCCTGCTGCTGATCGCGGCCTGGAATCCGCCCGATATGATTATCTGGCTCAACCTGCTGGCATTTGGCGGCCTGGAGGCGGTTTTCCTCTGGCCGCTGGTTCTGGGCCTCTACTGGGAACGTGCCAATGCCGCAGGTGCCATCACTGGCATGGTAGTGGGTGGAGGCTGCTACGCTTTTATGGCGAGCCTTAACCTGCAGATTCTGGGTTTTCACCCTATTGTGCCCTCCCTGCTTTTAAGCCTGCTGGCATTTCTGGTGGGCAACCTGTTTGGACGCGCGCCGCACGTGGTCGACGCGCCGCAACATTGACGGAAAGAGAGACGTTATGCCGTGGATTCAAATCAAAATTAACAGCTCAGGTGAACATGCGGAAACGCTGAGCGATGCGCTGATGGAGATCGGTGCGGTTTCAGTCACCTTTCAGGATACCAACGACACGCCGGTATATGAGCCGCTGCCAGGCGAAACGCGCCTGTGGGGCGATACCGACGTTATCGGCCTGTTCGATGCAGAAACAGATATGGCCCTGATTACTGCCGAACTGGCACAACATCCGCTGCTGGGTGACGGTTTTCGTCACCGGATCGAGCAGATCGAGGATAAAGACTGGGAGCGCGAATGGATGGAAAACTTCCACCCGATGCGCTTCGGCGAACGCCTCTGGATCTGTCCGAGCTGGCGTGATGTGCCAGATCCTGATGCCGTCAACGTCATGCTCGATCCAGGTCTGGCATTTGGCACGGGCACGCATCCGACAACTTCCCTCTGCCTCACCTGGCTTGACGGGCTGGATCTGGCGGGCAAAACGGTGATCGATTTCGGCTGTGGATCCGGGATCCTGGCGATCGCCGCCCTGAAACTGGGCGCGGCTCAGGCGATCGGCATTGATATCGATCCGCAGGCTATTCAGGCCAGCCGCGATAATGCTGAACGCAACGGTGTCTCCGATCGCCTGTCGCTCTATCTGCCCCACCAGCAGCCTGACAATCTGCAGGCTGATGTGGTAGTGGCCAATATACTGGCCGGCCCGCTGCGTGAGCTGGCCCCGCTGATCAGCGTACTGCCTAAGTCTGGCGGTCACCTCGGGCTGTCAGGCGTGCTGGAAAGCCAGGCGGAAGGTGTCTGCGAAGCCTATGAAAGTCAGTTCACGCTTGACCCGGTTGCGGTGAAAGAGGAGTGGTGTCGGATTACCGGAATCAAAGTCTGAAGTCAGCCTCCGGCTTAGCCCACGGCGATGCCTATAGCTGGCACAACGAGGCTAAACAGCACAATCAGCCAGCCTGCAGCGTAAGTTGCGGGCTTTTTCAGGCAGGCATGGAGAGTTGTGCCGTTAATCACGGCATGTGACGTTTTTTATCTGGCGAATTGCCGTACTTTTCTGGAAAAACTTTTGTTCACAATTTCAGCATAAATAAGTAACCCATTGATATTTAATAGTAATTAAAAAAACACCCGATCATCACCCGGATTTCATTGATCTTTCTTGCTGATTGTTCAAAGTTTGGCCTTTCATCTTCCTGCAAAAATGCGTAATATACGCCGCCTTGCAGACACAGTATGGCCATTCTGACTTCATGCGTATTGGAAACCTCCAGCTGAGAAATCGACTGATTGCAGCACCGATGGCCGGTATTACCGACAGGCCGTTCAGGACGCTGTGTCACGAAATGGGTGCAGGCATGGCAGTTTCTGAGATGCTGTCTTCTAACCCGGAAGTCTGGGCTAGCGACAAATCTCGATTACGTATGGTTCACAGTGATGAGCCAGGCATTCGCGCTGTGCAAATTGCCGGTTGCGATCCCAGTGAAATGGCGCAAGCTGCACGCATTAATGTTGAGGCTGGTGCACAGGTCATCGACATTAATATGGGATGCCCTGCCAAGAAGGTTAACCGCAAAATGGCGGGTTCAGCCTTGCTGCAATATCCCGCCGTGGTGGAGTCTATTCTCGCCGCAGTGGTTAATGCAGTGAATGTGCCGGTCACGCTGAAAATTCGTACTGGCTGGGATCCTGAAAACAGGAACTGTGTCGCGATTGCCCAATTGGCTGAACGCTGCGGTATACAGGCTCTGACGATACATGGTCGCACTCGTGCCTGCCTGTTCAACGGAGAAGCTGAATATGACAGCATTCGGACAGTTAAGCAGAGTGTCTCCATTCCGATTATCGCGAATGGAGACATAACTGACCCGCATAAAGCCAGAGCGGTGCTCGACTATACAGGGGCCGATGCTCTGATGATAGGACGCGCTGCTCAGGGAAGACCGTGGATCTTCCGGGAAATCCAGCATTATCTGGACACTGGGGAGCTGCTTGCCCCGCTGCCGATGGCAGAGGTCAAGCGCTTGCTTGTTTCGCATATACGTGAGCTGCACGACTTTTACGGTTCAGGCAAGGGATACCGTATAGCGCGAAAGCACGTCTCCTGGTACCTGCAGGAGCACGCCCCGAATGACCAGTTTCGGCGCACATTCAACGCCATAGAGGATGCCAGCGAACAGCTGGAGGCGTTGGAGGCATACTTCGAAAATCTTGCGTAACGAAATAAAGAGCTGAAAGAACTATGTTCGAACAACGCGTAAATTCTGACGTACTGACCGTTTCTACCGTTAACTCACAGGATCAGGTAACTCAAAAACCTTTGCGTGACTCGGTTAAACAGGCACTGAAGAACTATTTTGCTCAACTGAATGGTCAGGATGTGAGCGACCTGTATGAGCTGGTTTTGGCTGAAGTCGAGCAGCCTCTGTTGGACATGGTGATGCAGTATACCCGTGGCAACCAGACCCGTGCTGCCCTGATGATGGGTATTAACCGCGGTACGCTGCGTAAGAAATTGAAAAAATACGGCATGAACTGATTTTTAGTTCTGTCTGTTAATCACGTCAGCCTTCGGGCTGGCGTTTTTATTTGTGCGTCATCGCACAAAGTAACGGCAGAGAGAGTGAAACAGTTACCTGTCGTATGGTAACTATAGTTGCAATCGCTGGCGTGATATTTCACCCCCTCGCTTTTGTCCGCCGGGATTTAACTTAAATAATATTCTGTCTCCAGCCTTGCTGCCTATGCCCGTCACTGCTGGGTATGTGATTTCCTGCGCATAAAAAAGCAACGCCTTCCCTTCATACATTTCTTCCTGAGCGAGCGCTCACACTGCTCTCACATAGTGAAACTATTTGCACTAAATGTGATCGGGTCGACTCGCATTGCTTCCTTTTGGTGCGCCATATTAGCGAAACTTTCAAGGTGCTTCTGATTATTAACCGTTCTTTCATACGAATTCAGGATTCGCAAACCTGGCATCAGCTTTGCAGAGTCGTGGATGGCTGACCGCCACAGACAGGAAAAACGCACACTAAAGTGCGCAAACATAACAACATGATCCCGCCACACAGGATGCTTTATGAAAAAGATGATGCTCTCTACGCTGATCGCTGCCGCCTCGCTGGTTGCCATTGCTCAGCAGGCACACGCAGGCACCACACTGGATGCGATAAAGAAAAAAGGTTTTGTTCAATGTGGTATCAGTGACGGCCTGCCGGGCTTCTCCTATGCAGATGCTGGTGGCAAGTTTACCGGTATCGATGTGGATGTGTGTCGTGCTACGGCTGCAGCGGTATTCGGCGATGCGACCAAAGTGAAATATACTCCGCTGACCGCGAAAGAGCGTTTTACCGCGCTGCAGTCAGGCGAAGTGGATGTACTTTCACGTAACACCACCTGGACCTCATCGCGTGATGGCGGCATGGGCTTCCTGTTTGCAGGCGTAAACTATTACGACGGCATCGGCTTCCTGACTCACCAGAAAGCTGGCCTGAAAAGTGCGAAAGAGCTGGATGGTGCCACCGTCTGTATTCAGGCGGGAACCGACACCGAGCTGAACGTGGCAGACTTCTTCAAAGCCAACAAAATGCAATATACGCCGGTGACCTTCGATCGCTCTGATGAATCGGCTAAGGCACTGGATAGCGGACGCTGCGATACGCTGGCGTCTGATCAGTCTCAGCTTTATGCCCTGCGTATTAAGCTCGGCAAACCTGACGAATTTATCGTCCTGCCAGAAGTAATCTCCAAAGAACCGCTGGGACCGCTGGTGCGTCGTGGCGATGATGACTGGTTCACCATTGTTAAATGGTCGCTCTACGCCATGCTGAATGCCGAAGAGATGGGCATCAACTCGAAGAACGTTGATCAGATGACAGCTAAGCCGACCACGCCAGATATGGCGCATCTGCTGGGTGCTGAAGGTGATTTTGGTAAAGATCTGAAGCTGGATAACAAGTGGGCCTACAACATCATCAAACAGGTCGGCAACTATCAGGAAAGCTTTGACCGTAACGTCGGTAAAGACAGTGCACTGAAGATCGCGCGCGGTCAGAATGCGTTGTGGAACCAGGGCGGGATTCAGTACGCACCACCGGTACGTTAACAGACCTCACCAATCGGGCACCGTATTCTGCGGTGCCCTACCCCAGCTTTCGTTACTGAGGTTTCAACATGTCACAACGCCCAACCGTGAAAAGGGATTTTTCATTTGGTAATCCCACGGTTCGCGCCTGGATTTATCAGTTCATCGCCGTCGTCGCGGTGCTTGGTGTGGTGGGTTATCTGGTACATAACACCGTCATTAACCTCGCCAATCGCGGTATTACATCAGGGTTTGGATTTCTTGAACGTACTGCTGGCTTCGGCATCGTTCAGCATCTGATTGAGTATACGGAGGGAGATACCTATGCGCGCGTGTTTCTGGTCGGATTAACCAACACGCTGCTGGTCTCTGCACTCTGTATTGTTTTTGCGTCAATTCTCGGCTTCGCGGTCGGTCTTGCCCGCCTTTCTGACAACTGGCTGCTGCGGAAACTCTCGAATATCTATATCGAAACCTTCCGTAATATCCCGCCTCTGCTGCAAATCTTCTTCTGGTACTTCGCGGTATTACGCAATCTGCCAGGCCCACGTCAGGCGCTGAATGCGTTCGACCTGGCCTATGTCAGCAATCGCGGACTCTACGTCCCGTGGCCAACCTATGCACCAGGCAGCTGGCCGTTTGTTATCGCACTGCTGCTGGCTGTGGCTGTCAGCTATGGCCTGTACCGCTTTAACCGTCAGCATCAACTGAAAACCGGTGAGTTACGGCGTACATGGCCCGCAGCCGTTGCAATGCTGATTCTCTTTCCTTTGCTTGCGCACCTTGGGTTTGGTGCAGCAACGCACTGGGACGTGCCGCAACTACGCGGGTTCAATTTCCGTGGCGGCTCGGTGATGATTCCGGAACTGGCAGCACTGACGCTGGCACTGTCGATCTATACCTCGTCGTTTATCGCTGAAGTGATCCGTTCCGGAATTCAGTCGGTGCCGCATGGTCAGCACGAAGCGGCACGATCGCTGGGTCTGCCGAATCCGGTGACGTTGCGTCAGGTGATTATTCCACAGGCCATGCGCGTCATTATTCCGCCTCTCACCAGCCAGTATCTGAACATCGTGAAGAACTCCTCACTGGCCGCTGCTATCGGGTATCCCGATATGGTGTCGCTGTTCGCGGGATCGGTGCTGAATCAGACCGGTCAGGCCATTGAGACAATTGCTATCACAATGGGCGTTTACCTGATTATCAGTCTGCTGATATCGCTGCTTATGAACTTCTACAACCGCAAAATTGCGCTGGTTGAGCGTTAAGAGAACGGGATAACTATGTCTGTCACTACGCATGAAACGCCCCCCGTCCCGACGACTCCTGTCAGTCGCGCCTGGCTTTGGGCTCGTAAAAATCTATTTTCCAGCTGGTTTAATACGTTACTGACGCTGTTTTGCATCTGGATCATCTGGCACGTCATTCCGCCTGCGCTGAACTGGCTGATCTTTCAGGCCAACTGGATTGGTACAACACGCGCCGATTGCACTAAAGAGGGCGCTTGCTGGGTCTTTATCCATGCGCGGTTCGGTCAGTTCATGTATGGGCTTTATCCACATGAGCTGCGCTGGCGTATTAACCTGGCGCTGGTGATTGGTCTGCTGTCGATCGTGCCGATGTTCCTCAAAAGCCTGCCCTATCGTGGACGCTACATTGCGGCCTGGGCCGTCATCTATCCGGTGATTGTCTGGTTCCTGCTGTATGGCGGCTATCTGGGGCTGGAACGTGTGGAAACACGTCAGTGGGGCGGGCTAACGCTGACGCTGATTATCGCGTCGGTGGGGATTGCCGGTGCGCTGCCGCTGGGCATCCTGCTGGCGCTTGGCCGTCGCTCACGGATGCCAGTTGTGCGCACGCTGTCGATTATCTTTATCGAGTTCTGGCGCGGCGTTCCGCTGATTACCGTACTGTTTATGTCATCGGTGATGCTGCCGCTGTTTATGTCTGAAGGTACGACTATCGACAAGCTGGTACGTGCGCTGGTCGGTGTAATCCTGTTCCAGTCTGCTTATGTTGCGGAGGTGGTCCGCGGTGGCTTGCAGGCATTGCCTAAGGGTCAGTATGAGGCTGCAGAGTCGCTGGCACTGGGCTACTGGAAAACGCAGATGCTGGTCATTCTTCCCCAGGCACTGAAGCTCACCATCCCTGGCCTGGTTAACACCATCATCGCACTGTTTAAAGATACCAGCCTGGTCATCATCATTGGTCTTTTCGACCTGTTCAGCAGTGTCCAGCAGGCAACGGTCGATCCGACCTGGCTGGGCATGTCGACTGAAGGTTATGTCTTTGCTGCACTGGTCTATTGGATTTTCTGTTTTAGCATGTCGCGCTACAGCCAGTATCTGGAAAAGCGCTTTCACACCGGGCGTACATCGCACTGAGGTTTTACATGACTGACTCTATGACACACTCTTCCGACGCGTTGATGATTTCGCTTGAGAACGTGAATAAATGGTACGGACAGTTTCACGTACTGAAAGACATCAACCTGCAGGTTAAACCTCGTGAGCGCATCGTGCTGTGCGGCCCTTCCGGCTCCGGCAAATCGACCACGATACGCTGCATCAACCATCTGGAAGAGCATCAGCAGGGACGCATTGTTGTTGACGGTATCCATCTTAATGACGACGTACGTAACATTGAGCGCGTACGCACAGAAGTGGGGATGGTATTCCAGCACTTTAATCTCTTCCCGCATCTGACTGTTTTGCAAAACTGCACGCTGGCACCTTCCTGGGTGAGAAAGATTCCAAAGAAGGAAGCGGATGAACTGGCTATGCACTATCTGCAACGCGTGCGCATTGCAGAGCATGCGCATAAGTTTCCGGGTCAGCTTTCCGGCGGACAGCAGCAGCGCGTTGCCATCGCTCGCTCACTCTGTATGAAACCCAAAATTATGCTGTTTGATGAGCCAACCTCAGCGCTGGATCCGGAGATGGTAAAAGAGGTGCTGGATACAATGATTGGTCTGGCGGAGGATGGGATGACCATGCTGTGCGTCACCCACGAAATGGGTTTTGCCCGAACGGTTGCTGACCGGGTGATCTTTATGGATCGGGGTGAGATCGTCGAAGTTGCGCCACCGCAGGAGTTTTTTGCTAATCCAAAATCGGAGCGTACCCGGGCGTTTTTATCGCAGGTTATTCACTGATTGGACATTTGTTTCGCTGACTACCCGGCCTGCTGCCGGGTTTTTTATGGTCTGAACAGCAGCAGCATTGAGTTGATTAAGCGGATGCGGTTATAAAGGCACGGGAAAGCGGGCTGATAAGAGGGGGGCCTTATTGCAGATTGAGGACTTGCCACAACGAAAAAAGCCCTTCGCATACGCGAAGGGCTCTCTCTTATTTGATGCCTGGCAGTTCCCTACTCTCGCATGGGGAGACCCCACACTACCATCGGCGCTACGGCGTTTCACTTCTGAGTTCGGCATGGGGTCAGGTGGGACCACCGCGCTACAGCCGCCAGGCAAATTCTTTTATTTACCGAACTCGTGTCTTAACTGGTGCTGATACCCAGAGTCGAACTGGGGACCTCACCCTTACCAAGGGTGCGCTCTACCAACTGAGCCATATCAGCACACTAAATTTGATGCCTGGCAGTTCCCTACTCTCGCATGGGGAGGCCCCACACTACCATCGGCGCTACGGCGTTTCACTTCTGAGTTCGGCATGGGGTCAGGTGGGACCACCGCGCTAAAGCCGCCAGGCA
>NZ_VWUO01000026.1:0-41538 GCF_008631595.1 Pantoea sp. F_5 | reverse complement strand
GAACTCAGAAGTGAAACGCCGTAGCGCCGATGGTAGTGTGGGGCCTCCCCATGCGAGAGTAGGGAACTGCCAGGCATCATATAAGTGAAGAAGCCCCGCACGAAAGTGCGGGGCTTTTTTACGTCTGCAGATCGTGAAAAACACGAAAACCTCTTTGCTTCAGCGCTTTTGCAGCCAGTCACCAATAAAATCTGCAACGTTGTCCGGACTATTTATATCCAGCACCGGCACATTTAGCGCTAATTTTTGGTCGCTGGCGACAGCGATCACTTGTTCATCAAGCAGTTCCTCGATCCCACCCTTGATCCCGGCACGCCAGAGAACAATTTTAGGCACCGATTCCTCTTTAAAGCCCTCAACCAGCACTATCTCCAGCACAGAGTGATCCATGCGGCTGAGCAGATAAGGCAGATCAATCGACTGCTTTTCCGGCGTCTCACACATCAAGGCCCATCGCTCTCTGTTAGCTACAATCACCTGACTGGCTCCTGCTTTTCTGAGCAGATAACTATCTTTGCCTGGCGTATCTACGTCCATCTCATGATGCGTGTGCTTAATGAGTCCGGCGCGAATCCCTTTATTAAGAAGAATCGGTATCACCTGCTGTAATAGTGTCGTTTTGCCGGTTCCACTCCAGCCGACAATCGCGAGTAAGGGTAATGACATATCAACCTCTCTAATTCAGGTCATCAGGTGTATTGATATTGCGGAAAGCAGATTCATCATCATCCAGTTGCACAGCATGGCCGCCGTGGTCGCGCAGGAAGTGCATCAGACGTCGTTCACCGGCGTGAAGATAGTCATGAAGAGGTGCTGCCATCTCCCGATGAATCAGCGCCAGCGTCGGATGGTCGCGTGATTGTGAGCGGACCCAGACTGCAGGGGCGTCTCCACGTTGTTCAGCCAGTTTTTCAACGAAGTTAAGAGGCACTGCAGGCGTATCACAGGAGCAAAAAGCGGCCCATTCACTATCGATGGCGACTAATGCACTGTAGATACCGGCCAGCGGACCCGGGTAGCCATCAAAAACATCCTGCACAACCCGACACCCGCTTAACTGATAGCGATCAATATTACGATTGGCATTAATCATGACAATGTCGACTTGTGGCCTGAGCCGTTCAAGAACATGCTGATAAAGCGGCCTGCCATCCAGTTGCACTAATCCTTTGTCCTGACCACCCATACGGCGGCCCTGACCTCCGGCCAGAATGATGCCGGTCAATATTGTCATGGCTGTGCCCTCGCTGATGACGCACTGTGAATAACGGAGAGACCTCAATGAAATGCCATCGTTTAAACGAGTTGATCGAACTGCTGCAACCCGCCTGGCAAAAAGAGCCTGACCTGAATCTGGTCACATTTTTGCAGAAACTGGCGCAGGAATCTGGTTTCAGTGGCCCGTTAAGTGAATTAACTGACGATGTATTAATTTACCATCTTAAAATGCGTGATTCCGCCAGCGATGATGCGATCCCAGGCCTGAAAAAAGATTATGAAGTTGATTTCAAAACCGCACTGCTCCGCGCACGGGGTATCATTAAACAGGACGAGTAGTGTTATCCTTGGCTGCTATTTGCAAGGGCAAACACAGGTAACATGATGAGCGACGCTGCTTTTAACTTCCAGACATTGAATCCCGATGTATTGCTTGATGCGCTCTGGGATACAGGAATTCGCGTCGAATCAGGTCTGACAGCCCTGAACAGCTATGAGAACCGGGTTTACCAATTCAGCGATGATGAAAAACGTCGCTATGTCGCGAAGTTTTATCGCCCACAGCGCTGGCGTGCTGAACAGATTGCTGAAGAGCATCAGTATGCGCTGGATCTGCTGGCTGATGAGGTGCCCATCGCCGCGCCACTGCGGTTAAAGGGTGAGACACTGCACAGCCACGCTGGCTTTTTCTTTGCCGTATTTCCCAGTCTCGGCGGACGGCAATATGAGACAGACAACGAAGATCAGATGGAATGGGTAGGCCGCTTTTTGGGTCGCATTCATCAGACCGGGCGCAAAGCGCTGTTCAGCCATCGTCCTGCCATCGGTCTTGATGAGTACCTGCATGAACCCCGGCAGGCGCTGGAGCACTCACAATTAGTGCCTGCCTCGCTTAAGGCCGGGCTGCTACAGGCGATCGATAAGCTGGGTAACACGCTGCAGCAACAGTGGCATACTACGTGGCAGCCGCTACGATTACATGGCGACTGCCATCCGGGGAATATCCTGTGGCGCGATGGACCGCTATTTGTCGATCTGGATGATGCGCGTAATGGCCCGGCAGTACAGGATCTGTGGATGCTCATCAGCGGCGATCGGCAGGAACAGCGTATACAGTGGGATATCCTGCTGGAGGCTTACAGTGAATTCAGTGATTTTGATATTAATGAATTGTCACTGATTGAACCTTTACGCGCTATGCGCATGGTTTATTATCTGGCCTGGGTTGTCCGACGCTGGCAGGATCCCGCTTTTCCGCGCGCTTTCCCCTGGATGACAGATGACGATTTCTGGCGCAGGCAAATTTCACTCTTTACCGAGCAGGAGAAGCTGTTGCAGGAACCTCCTCTGCAGCTGACACCGCAATATTAACGACGTAGTCAGGAGAAGTTTTCACGATGAAAAAAATTTGGTTTGCACTGATGGGTTTAGTGCTGGCATTCAGCGCGTCTGCTGCCCAGTTCACTGAAGGTAAACAGTATGTGAGTCTGCCAAAACCTGTGGCCAGTGAACCTCAGGTGATGGAGTTCTTCTCCTTCTTCTGCCCGCACTGCTATCAGTTTGAACGTATTTATCATGTTAATGACGCGGTAAAAAAGAATCTGCCTGCTGACACAAAGCTGGTGAAATACCACGTCGATTTCCTTGGTGGTGATCTGGGACCGGTTGTGACTCAGGCCTGGGCTGTCGCCATGGCGCTGGGCGTTGAAGATAAGGTGACAGCACCGATCTTTGATGGCATTCAGAAAACCCAGACCATTACCGATCCTGCCAGTCTGAAAGAGACTTTTGTCAAAGCGGCCGGTATCTCCGCTGCTGACTACGATGCTGCCTGGAACAGTTTTGCCGTAAAAGCGCTGGTTGCACAACAGCAGAAAGCGGCTGCGGATGTTGATCTGCGTGGCGTGCCAGCCATGTTCGTTAATGGCAAATATATGGTAAACAACGGCGGCCTCAATACCAGCTCTATGGACAATTTCGTTGCTGATTACGCGAACGTGGTTAAATTCCTCGTAAGCCAGAAGTAATCTGCTTTACCACCCCATCTGACGCCAGCGCTGCTGGCGTTTTTTTATGCCATTAAACAGAGACGTAAATTTTGTCCATCTCCAGGGCATAAATTTAATATCCACACAAGGGATCACGTAATTAAAAATGGCGATCGGGTCACGGAAATTAAATAAGCTAATGAAAATTATGCATTTTATTAATAGTTAAATCATTTAAGATCCTGAATAACAGCGCGTTATAATTTTTACGCACAAAGTTATCCACAGAACGATCGTTGCGATCTTTCCTCCAGAACCGTTAAAAACGCGACATATCCTGCGCCTTAGTTCACCATTTCCGCCAGCTTGTGGCATCCTTATAGACCAACCCATAGCAACGAAGACAACAAAGACTTATGGCGCAAATAGCAGAAAATCCCCTCATTCTGGTCGATGGCTCATCCTATCTTTATCGCGCGTATCACGCGTTTCCGCCGCTGACCAATAGTGCAGGTGAACCCACTGGCGCCATGTATGGCGTGCTCAACATGCTGAAAAGCCTGCTGGCGCAATATAATCCGAGTCACGTTGCAGTGGTATTCGATGCCAAAGGCAAAACCTTCAGGGACGAGCTGTTCGAGCATTATAAATCTCACCGTCCACCGATGCCCGACGAACTGCGGGCGCAAATCGAGCCGCTGCATGAGATGGTGCGGGCAATGGGTCTGCCGTTACTGGCTGTGAGCGGCGTAGAGGCCGACGATGTTATCGGTACGCTGGCACTTGAAGCCGAGAAAAAGGGTCTCTCGGTGTTAATCAGCACAGGCGACAAAGATATGGCGCAGCTGGTCACGCCAGCCATCACGCTGATTAACACCATGAGCAATACTATTCTGGGACCGGAAGAGGTTGAGCAGAAATATGGTGTGCCGCCAGCTTTGATCATCGATTTTCTGGCCATGATGGGCGACAGCTCAGATAACATCCCTGGCGTACCGGGTGTCGGTGAGAAAACCGCACAGGCTCTGCTGCAGGGTCTGGGCAGCATGCAGACCATCTATGACAATCTGGACAAGGTAGCCGATCTCGGCTTTCGTGGTGCCAAAACCATGGCGACCAAGCTTGAGCAGAATCGTGACGTAGCCTTTCTCTCTTACCAGCTGGCGACCATTAAGACCGACGTTGAGCTGGCGCTGCCCTGTGAAGAGCTTACGGTCACTGAACCCGATGTCGAAGCATTGCAGGCCCTGTTCAGCCGGTACGAATTCAAACGCTGGCTGAGTGACCTGCAGGATGGGAAATGGCTGCAGGGCAAGAAGAGCAATACTCAGGCACAGAAAGCGCTCTCCGATGAGCCGGTTCCTGTGCCTGAAACCAGCAGCGTATTACCGACCGAGAATTATGTCACCATTCTGGATCAGGATCTTTTCGACAGCTGGCTGGAGAAGCTGAAAAACAGCGAGGTTTTTGCCTTTGATCTGGAGACCGACGCGCTGGATACCCTGAGCGCTAACATCGTAGGCATCAGCTTCGCAATTGCGCCCGGTGAAGCCGCCTATCTTCCGGTTGCCCACGACTATCTCGATGCGCCTGATCAACTGGATCGCGCGGCCGTTCTGGCACAGCTCAAGCCCCTGCTGGAAGATGACAGCGCCTGGAAAGTGGGCCAGAACCTGAAATACGATCGTGGCGTACTGAAAAACTACGATATTGAACTGGCCGGTATCAAATTCGACACCATGCTTGAGTCCTATATTCTTAACAGCGTGGTGGGTAAACATGACATGGATAGCCTGGCTGCTCGCTGGCTTAACCACAAAACGGTCACCTTTCAGGAGATCGCCGGTAAAGGCAAAAATCAGCTGACGTTCAATCAAATCGCATTGGAGCAGGCATCCCATTATGCTGCCGAAGATGCTGATGTGACTCTGCAGTTGCATCTGAAGATGTGGCCAGAGCTGGAGAAAGAAGCGGGCCCGAGAAAAGTCTTCGAGCAGATTGAGATGCCGTTACTGACGGTAATTTCCAGGATTGAGCGCAATGGCGTGTTAATCGATCAGGCTATTCTGGCGCAACACTCGAAAGAGCTGACTGCCCGACTGGCTGAGCTTGAATTAAAAGCGCATGAGCTGGCGGGGGAACCCTTCAACCTTTCATCCACCAAACAGCTTCAGGTGATCCTGTTTGAAAAGCAGGGTATCAAACCCACTAAAAAAACACCGGGCGGCGCACCGTCAACCAGCGAAGAGGTGTTAGCAGAGCTGGCGCTCGACTATCCGCTGCCCAAAGTGATTCTGGAGCATCGCGGCTTATCCAAACTTAAGTCGACCTATACGGATAAATTACCGCTGATGATCAACCCACTGAGCGGGCGTGTGCACACCTCTTATCATCAGGCCGTTACCGCAACCGGTCGCTTATCCTCTGCCGACCCGAATCTGCAAAACATTCCTGTGCGTAATGACGAAGGACGCCGAATCCGTCAGGCCTTTGTGGCGGCCAAAGGCTACCGCATTGTGGCGGCAGACTATTCACAAATCGAACTGCGTATCATGGCGCATCTCTCTCAGGACAAAGGATTGCTGGACGCTTTTGCCCAGGGCGAAGATATTCACCGTGCTACGGCATCCGAAGTATTTGGTGTGGCGCTGGATAAGGTCAGCGGCGAACAACGCCGTAGTGCGAAAGCGATCAACTTCGGTCTGATCTATGGCATGAGCGCATTTGGTCTGTCGCGTCAGCTGAACATTGGCGCAGGCGAAGCGAAAAAGTATATGGATCTCTACTTTGAACGCTATCCGGGCGTAATGCGCTACATGGAGAACACTCGTCAGCTGGCGGCAAGTAAAGGCTATGTCGAAACAATTGAAGGCCGTCGACTGTGGTTGCCGGATATTAAATCCAGCAACGCCATTCGCCGGAAAGCTGCAGAACGCGCCGCGATCAATGCGCCAATGCAGGGAACGGCAGCAGATATTATCAAGCGGGCAATGATTGACGTGGATAAGTGGCTGGAACAGCAAAACGACAATGCCGTCCGAATGATCATGCAGGTTCACGATGAACTGGTGTTCGAAGTAAAAGCGGAGACCGTTGAAGCAGCCAGCCAGAAAATCCGTGCGCTGATGGAGGGTAGCGTGCAGCTCGATGTGCCTTTACTGGTTGAAGTCGGGGTAGGTGACAACTGGGATGAAGCCCACTGATTCACGGCTTCAGGTCGGTTCCACAGAACGGAATCGGCCCTTAATCAGGTATAAGTAAATCGTTTAATTATCGGGTTTAACCCGGCCAGCGCTGGTACTGAGATTACGCGCTTTTCTAACTGCTTATCGGCTAAACACTTTTTTCGTTATTTAACTACACCGCAACGCTATTTTTGTGATGTATATGGTAAAAAAAGCCCTGTTTGATGTAAGTAAGCAACAAAAAAGCCTTTGTCACGCACAGAAAATCAGGTAAAGTTCGTCGCGTAGGGTACAGAGGTAAGATGTTCTATCTTTCAGACCTTTTACTTCACGTAATCGGATTTGGCTGAATTTAGCCGCCCCAGTCATTCTGTGACTGGGGCGTTTTTTATTGGGCTTTTTGCACCGCCAGCTTCAGTGGTACAGCGTTGCCCCTTACTCTTCCCCGTCCTGATCCTCAACCGCCGGTTCAAGCGTATTAAACCAACTGTCCAGCTTCTGACGAACCTTATCCACGCCGATTTTCTTCAGCGAGGAGAAGAGTTCTACCTGCACATCACCCACAAATTCGAGTGCGGCTTCACGTACGACATTGAGCTGCGCTTTGCGAGCACCTGAGGCCAGTTTGTCTGCTTTAGTCAGAAGCAACAGCACCGGAATACCGCTTTCCACTGACCACTGAATCATCTGTCGGTCAAGGTCTTTCAGCGGGTGACGGATATCCATCAATACGACCAGTCCTTTCAGTGCCTGACGTTTTTGCAGGTATTCCCCTAACGCACGTTGCCACTTTAGCTTCATCTCTTCCGGTACTTCGGCATAACCGTAACCGGGCAGGTCGACCAGACGCTTACCCTCTTTCACTTCGAAAAGGTTGATCAGCTGCGTACGTCCCGGCGTTTTACTGGTACGTGCCAGACCCTTCTGATTGGTTAACGTATTCAGCGCACTCGATTTTCCCGCGTTCGAACGGCCAGCAAAAGCCACTTCAATTCCGGTATCGGCAGGCAGATGACGGATATCCGGCGCGCTCATGACAAAGTGGGTAACGTGATAATTCAATTCAGACAAGGTAACACTCCAGAAAACACATTAAGGCAATGGCGGCGATTATACGCGTTATGGCGCGAAAGTGCTCAATCACATCTCGATAACAACGTGTGTAAGTGATTGGCCATTAAGGTTGCGGGTTATCTCGTTTTTTACTTTAATTATTAAAAATAAAAAATATTAAAATTCAGTTAGTTGTATTTAATCGTTCTTTTTTTGAACTAACTATTTTTGACACCGACTTGAGGCTTTTACCAGTTGGTCTACATTATTGTGCAGTGAATGGCAGCACACATCAGGATGATGCGCTCAGGGATGTCAGGAAGACAACGAGCGGTGGAATGGAAACGGTCAGGGATACGGCCAGACAGGGATAAGGAAAAGCTCAGGAGTTGAGCAGGCGCGGGATTGACCGGGATGTTACGAGCCGAAAAGGACTTAAAACATGATTCCTTCTTATGAAGGTATGAAATAAGGCGACAGCTTAAGCTGTCGCCTTTTTTCTTTGTCTGGTTTCTGCTAGATTTCGCCGCAATTCTATACTGAATAAAAAAAGCCGGGACCGAATACTATGAAGCAACCTGCACGAGCTGCGAACGGCAAACCTGCCGCCAAAGCCAAACGCAAATCGCGTGACGATATCAACCATGAATCACGCGATCGTAAACGTGATAAAAAGCATCGCGGACACGCATCTGGCAGCCGTGCTAATCCGGCTGCGTCCGAAAGCAACGGCGGACGTCAGGAGAGCAACGTAAAAGATCCGCGTATCGGAAGTAAAAAACCGGTGGCCCTGATTGCTGAGGGGAAAACCGCAGCCGTTAAGCCAAAGAAAAGCGTGGCAAAATCAGCAGCTGAGAAGAAAGTGCGTCTGACGCCTGAAGAAGAGCTGGCGAAGCTGGAAAATGACGAGCGTCTGGACGCGCTGCTGGATCGTCTGGAAAATGGCGAAACGCTGTCGGCTGAAGATCAGGGCTGGCTGGATGCCTCGCTGGATCGTATCGACGAACTGATGGAGCAGTTAGGCATTGTGATGGATGACGCCGACGATGAGCAGGCTGAAGAAGATATGTACCGTCTGCTGAAGGGCAACTAAGCAGATTTGATCGGCATGCGGTTTCCGCATGCCGTACTTATCAGGTAAACAACAATGTTTTGGCCTGGATCAATTTTCGCGCTGCTGGCGACATGTTATCTGCTGTGGTTATTGTTTAAACTACGACGCCTGTCGCGGCTGAAGCAACGTTTACGTCGGGTCTCAACCCGCTCACCTTTCATCTCCTCTTCTTCGCGACCTTCTCTCAGACGACGTCACCGGAAGGAGTGAGCATGCCATCGCAGCAGATTGAGTGGGATCAGGCGTTAATTGAAAAGTATAATTATGCCGGCCCGCGTTACACCTCTTATCCCACCGCTCTGGAGTTCAGCGAGCACTACGCGGAAAGCGATTTTCAGCGAGCCGTGGTGCGTTACCCTCATCGTCCGCTGTCACTCTACGTCCATATTCCTTTCTGCCATCGTCTCTGCTACTTCTGCGGCTGTAATAAGATTGTGACCCGTCAACGCCACAAAGCGGACCGTTATCTGGATGTGCTTGAGCAGGAGATTATTCAGCGTGCGCCGCTGTTTCGTCAGCGTCAGGTCACGCAGCTTCACTGGGGCGGCGGCACGCCAACCTTTCTCGACAATGCGCAGATTTCACGGCTGGTGGGTTTACTGAAGCAGCACTTCAGCGTGGCTGATGATGCTGAAATGTCGATCGAGGTTGATCCCCGTGAAATTGCGCTGGATATGATCGATCATTTGCGATCGCTGGGATTCAATCGTCTCAGTATGGGGGTGCAGGATTTCAATAAATCGGTGCAGGAACGGGTTAACCGGGTACAGGACGAAGAGGTGATATTCGGCCTGATGGCGCGTGCCCGTGACCAGGGCTTCAGTTCTGTCAGCATCGACCTGATCTATGGCTTGCCCCTGCAGACACCCGCCAGCTTTGCCTGGACGCTGGAACGGGTACTGGCACTCAATCCCGATCGCCTTAGTGTGTTTAATTATGCGCATCTGCCGGCCATGTTCGCGGCACAGCGTAAAATTAAAGAGGATGAACTGCCATCCGCTCAGCAAAAGCTGGATATTTTACAGCAGACCATCGCGACGCTGACTCAGCACGACTACCAGTTTATCGGGATGGATCACTTTGCAAAGCCGCAGGATGAACTGGCCATCGCACAGCGGAAAGGTCAGCTGCATCGCAATTTCCAGGGATACACGACGCAGGGCGACAGCGATTTACTGGGGCTTGGCGTCTCAGCCATCAGTATGACGGGCGACAGCTATGCGCAGAACCAGAAAGACCTCAACACCTGGTACAAGAGTGTGGAACAGCAGGGGAATGGCCTGTGGCGCGGCATTGCCTTAACGGACGATGATTGCCTGCGTCGTGACGTGATTAAGACGCTGATCTGTAACTTCTCGCTGGATTTTGCCGCGACAGAAGCGCAATGGGGAATCTGCTTCAGCGACTATTTTGCTGAAGATCTGGCGTTGCTGAAACCGTTAATTGCCGATGGGCTGGTGGTACAAACGGCTGGCGGGCTGGAGGTGACGGGGATTGGCCGGTTACTGATCCGCAATATCTGCATGTGTTTTGATCGTTATCTTCGTCAGAAAGCGCGTCAGCAGCAGTTCTCACGCGTTATCTAGAGAAACGGGCTGGCAGACCACACCAGCCCGTACTGAACCGCTTATTCCATGCCAAGCTCTTTCAGCTTGCGCGTCAGCGTGTTTCGTCCCCAGCCCAGCAGACGTGCTGCTTCCTGCTTGTGGCCTTGCGTATGACGCAGCGCAGTGGTGAGCAGCGTACGCTCCATCTCTGGCTGGGCTTCTGACAGCAGATTCTGATGACCGGAACGCAGGGCGCGGTCGGCCCACTGTGCCAGCAGGGTTGCCCAGCTGTCAGGCAGCGACTGCACCGGATTTTCCGGGGTACTGGATTCAAAAAGTTCCCCGGGCAGATCCTGAATCAGTACTTCCTGGCCCGCCGCCATCACGGTCAGCCAGCGACAGGTGTTCTCCAGCTGACGGACGTTACCGGACCAGTGAAGCCGGGTTAAGGCTGTCTCGGTTTCCGGATGCAGAATCTTCGCTTCTACCCCCAGCTCACGGGCCGCCACCTGCAGGAAATAACGTGCCAGACGCGGGATGTCCTCACGACGCTCACGCAGCGGTGGCAGATGCACGCGAATCACATTCAGGCGGTGGAAAAGGTCCTCACGAAACTTGCCTTCCTGCACGCGTAATTCCAGATTCTGGTGGGTCGCCGCGATAATACGCACATCCACTTTGACCGGTGCATAGCCACCAACGCGATAGAATTGACCATCGGCCAGCACGCGCAGCAGACGGGTCTGCACATCCAGCGGCATATCACCGATTTCATCCAGAAACAGCGTGCCGCCATCCGCCTGCTCAAAACGGCCCTGACGGATCTGGTTTGCGCCGGTAAAAGCACCTTTCTCGTGACCGAACAATTCGGACTCAATCAAATCTTTGGGAATCGCCGCCATGTTCAGCGCGATAAAAGGCGCTTTGGTGCGCGGGCTGTGCCGGTGCAGCGCATGGGCGACCAGCTCTTTACCGGTGCCCGACTCACCATTGATCAGGACGCTGATCGAGGAGCGTGACAGCCGCCCGATGATGCGGAACACATCCTGCATCGCGGGCGCTTCCCCGATAATATCGGTGGTCGGTCCGCTGACCGGCTGATTACGCGGCTGCTGCTGCTCCTGATAGTGACTAATGGCTCGTTCGACCAGCGCAACCGCCTCATCGATATCGAACGGCTTGGGCAGGTAATCAAACGCCCCCTGCTGATAGGCGCTGACGGCTGCGTCCAGATCCGAATGTGCCGTCATTATGATGACCGGAAGCATCGGATGACGCTGTTTAATCTGTTTCAGCAGCGCCAGGCCATCCATACCGGGCATGCGAATATCTGACAGTAAAACGTCCGGGGTCTTGGTTGAGAGGGCATCCAGCACCTCGCTTGCGCTGTCAAACGTCGCGCAGCTTAAACCGGCTCCAGTGAGCGCGCGTTCAAGCACCCAGCGGATGGAGCTATCGTCATCGACGATCCAGACTATCCCTCGTTGCATAGAAACCTCACTGGCGAATAGGCAGGTAAACCGAAAATTCGGTGTGTCCCGGCCAACTGTTAAATTCTATTTTTCCTGAATGTTGATCAATCAGGCTACGGGCGATGGAGAGGCCTAAACCGGTTCCGCCTTCACGTCCGCTGACCATCGGATAGAAGAGCGTATCCTGCAGCTGGGCCGGAATACCGGGGCCATCATCTTCAATATCAATACGTGCCACCAGGCGATAACGTGTGCCGTGCAGCGTCAACTGGAAAGCGGTGCGGGTGCGGATAACAATGGTGCCGCCATCATCGCCCAGCGCCTGAAGTGCGTTGCGAACCACGTTAAGCAGTACCTGTTCGATCTGGTCGGGGTCATGCGGCAGTTCCGGCAGGCTGGGGTCGTAATCCCGAACCAGCGAAACATTCTCCGGCAGCTCCATTGACACCAGATTGACCACGCGTTCGGCCACCTGATGAATGCTCTGCGTGATGTGCATGCCTGGCTGTTGCGGTCCTAACAGACGATCCACCAGATTTCGTAACCGGTCGGCCTGTTCAATAATCACTTTGGTGTATTCATTCAGTGACGGATCGGGCAGGGCGCGGGATAGAAGCTGTGCCGCGCCGCGTAATCCGCCCAGCGGATTTTTAATCTCATGGGCCAGACCGCGAACCAGGTCACGAGCGGCCACCTGCTGCGCGTGCTGTAACTGCTCCTGACTGAGGCGACGCTGATTATCCATCGGTGCCATTTCCATCAGAATCAAGCCATCGGGTAACCGCTGGGCGGTCAGCGACATAATATGTGCGCGACCATCGACTACCAGCGTGACTTCACTGTCAGTAAATCCCTGGCCAGCCTCAAGACTCTCGCGCATCACCTCAATATTCAGCGAAAAGTAGCCGGTTAATTCCGGTAATGGTGTGCCGAACAATTTGCGTGAGCTTTGCGCCAGTAATTGCTGCGCCGCCGGGTTGGCGTAATGGATAACCAGATCGTTATCCACCAACAAAATACTGTTGATTAACGCGTTGAGAATCTGCCCCGCATCGGGCAGAGAGCCAGTTGCCATACAACGTTCCTCTGCACCAGTCAGGTGCATTTTAGTCTTTAAGCCGAAAAGAGGGCGAATGAACGGTGAATTCGCGGAGAAAAAAGCCCATCCGAAGATGGGCTAAAAGTTTCCACGGCAACAAAAACGTCTGACCAGTTAAACGCTGTAGTAAAGCTCGAACTCAACCGGGTGTGGCGTCATGCGAACGCGATCCATCTCTGCTTTACGCAGTTCGATGTAAGCATCGATCGATTCGTCTGTGAATACACCGCCACGGGTCAGGAACTCGCGGTCTTCATTCAGTGCATTCAGTGCTTCTTCCAGCGAGCCTGCAACTTTTGGAATCTCAGCTTCTTCTTCCGGTGGCAGGTCATACAGGTTCTTATCCATCGCGTCGCCAGGATGAATTTTGTTGATGATGCCATCCAGGCCAGCCATCAGCAGCGCGGTGAACGCCAGGTATGGGTTAGCGGCTGGATCCGGGAAGCGCGCTTCAATACGACGGGCTTTCGGGCTGGCAACAACCGGAATACGGATTGAGGCAGAACGGTTACGGGCAGAGTAAGCCAGCATAACCGGTGCTTCGTAACCCGGGACCAGACGCTTGTAAGAGTTGGTTGTCGGGTTCGCCAGGGCGTTGATCGCTTTCGCGTGCTTGATGATACCGCCGATGTAGAACAGCGCCATTTCAGACAGGCCGCCGTACTTATCACCGGCAAACAGGTTCTGGCCACCTTTAGAGAGTGACATGTGGCAGTGCATGCCTGAACCGTTGTCGCCAAACATTGGCTTCGGCATAAAGGTCGCCGTTTTGCCGTAAGCGTGCGCAACGTTGTGAACGACATATTTGTAGATCTGAATTTCGTCTGCTTTTTTGGTCATGGTATTGAAGCGGGTTGCCACTTCGTTCTGACCTGCGGTCGCCACTTCGTGGTGATGCGCTTCAACAACCAGGCCCATCTGCTCCATGGTCAGACACATGGCAGAGCGGATGTCCTGTGATGAGTCAACCGGTGGAACCGGGAAGTAACCGCCTTTCAGACCTGGACGGTGACCTTTGTTACCGCCTTCGTACTCTTTACCGGTGTTCCATGCCGCTTCGATATCATCGATAGCCACATGTGAGCCGGATGTTGATGAACCGAAACGGATGTCATCGAACAGGAAGAATTCGGGTTCTGGTCCAAACAGCACGGTGTCCGCGATGCCGGAAGAGCGCAGGTAATCTTCAGCGCGCTTGGCGATAGAGCGTGGATCGCGATCGTAGCCCTGCATAGTGCCTGGCTCAAGAATGTCACAACGGATGATCAGCGTAGAATCTTCGAAGAAAGGATCCATGACTGCCGTGGTAGCGTCAGGCATCAGCACCATGTCTGATTCGTTAATGCCTTTCCAGCCGCCAATAGACGAACCATCGAACATTTTGCCTTCTTCGAAGAAGTCAGCGTTAACCTGGTGAGCAGGGATCGTAACGTGCTGTTCTTTACCTTTGGTATCGGTAAAACGCAGGTCAACAAACTTAACTTCATGCTCGTTCATCATCGAGAGAACGTGTTCAGCGGACATACTCAACTCTCCTGGAAATGGTCTTTCATTATCTACATGGCGAGGAAACGTCGTTTCCGGAATGCGTTTGGGAAAACCACTCCCTGACTCATCTTTTCCGGCACGCTCTTCAACCGACATCTGACTGGCGTTTACGCTTGTATTAGATAAAGCGAATTCTGTGCCAACTTTTTTGATGTTGCTTAAATCGCCTTGTGATGCACCTTTTTGTCATAAAGCGCCTGCACCACGATGGTCTTAATGCACCATTAAGGTGCTTAACGGTGTTTTATTGGCACTATTTTGGTGCATGGGACCAACTTAGTGCATTTTCTGCACCGGGAACAGGGCAAATTTGCGCCGATGCAATAAACTTTCAGTGAAAAGTGTGATCCTGTTCAGTCTTCCGCTTAATCCGTGTACAATACCGCGCTATTTCTAATGCCTGAGGCAAAGCTGTGATCGAAAATTTGCGTAACATCGCCATAATCGCGCACGTTGACCATGGAAAGACCACCCTGGTTGACAAACTGCTGCAACAATCCGGTACTTTTGATGCCCGTACCGAAGCAACAGAGCGCGTGATGGACTCCAATGATTTGGAGAAAGAGCGTGGGATTACCATCCTCGCAAAAAACACCGCCATTAAGTGGAATGACTACCGTATCAACATCGTTGATACCCCAGGACACGCCGACTTCGGTGGTGAAGTTGAGCGCGTCATGTCCATGGTGGACTCGGTGCTGCTGGTTGTAGATGCGATGGATGGCCCTATGCCGCAAACCCGCTTCGTGACCAAAAAAGCGTTCGCGCATGGTCTGAAGCCGATTGTGGTTATCAACAAAGTAGACCGCCCGGGTGCGCGTCCGGATTGGGTTGTGGATCAGGTATTTGACCTGTTCGTAAACCTGGATGCCACTGACGAGCAGCTCGACTTCCCTATCATTTTCGCCTCTGCGCTGAATGGTATTGCAGGTCTTGAGCACACCGATATGGCTGACGATATGACCCCGCTGTACCAGGCTATCGTTGATCACGTTTCACCTCCGCAGGTTGAAGTTGAAGCGCCACTGCAGATGCAAATCTCTCAGCTGGACTACAACAACTACCTGGGCGTGATCGGCATCGGCCGCATCAAGCGTGGTAAAGTGAAGCCTAACCAGCAGGTCACTATCATCGATAGCGAAGGCAAAACCCGTAACGCTAAAGTCGGTAAAGTCCTGACTCATCTGGGTCTTGAGCGTATCGACAGCGATCTGGCAGAAGCGGGCGATATCATTGCTATCACCGGTCTGGGCGAGCTGAACATCTCCGACACTATCTGTGACACGCAGAATGTGGAAGCGCTGCCAGCCCTGAGCGTTGATGAGCCAACCGTAACCATGTTCTTTAACGTCAACACCTCACCGTTCTGCGGTAAAGAAGGTAAGTACGTGACTTCACGTCAGATCCTTGAGCGTCTGAACAAAGAACTGGTTCACAACGTGGCACTGCGTGTTGAAGAAACTGAAGATTCTGACGCCTTCCGCGTATCGGGTCGTGGTGAACTTCACCTGTCAGTTCTGATCGAAAACATGCGTCGTGAAGGTTTCGAACTGGCGGTATCCCGTCCGAAAGTTATCTTCCGCGAATTCGAAGGCCGTAAACAGGAGCCATTCGAGAACGTTACGCTGGATATCGAAGAGACGCATCAGGGTTCCGTTATGCAAGCCATGGGTGAGCGTAAGGGCGATCTGAAAAACATGGATCCGGATGGTAAAGGGCGCGTACGTCTCGACTACGTGATCCCAAGCCGTGGTCTGATCGGCTTCCGTAACGAATTCATGACCATGACGTCCGGTACCGGTCTGCTCTACTCCACCTTCAGCCACTACGACGATATCCGTCCAGGCGAAGTGGGCCAGCGTCAGAACGGCGTACTGATCTCTAACGGTCAGGGTAAAGCCGTCGCGTTCGCCCTGTTCGGTCTGCAGGATCGCGGTAAGCTGTTCCTGGGTCACGGTGCAGAAGTCTATGAAGGCCAGATCATTGGTATTCACAGCCGTTCTAACGACCTGACTGTAAACTGTCTGACCGGTAAGAAGCTGACCAACATGCGTGCTTCCGGTACTGATGAAGCAACGACACTTGTTCCACCGCAGAAAATGACGCTGGAACAGGCGATCGAGTTCATCGATGATGACGAACTGGTTGAAGTAACACCGCTGTCAGTGCGTATCCGTAAACGTCACCTGACTGAAAACGACCGTAAACGTGCTTCACGTGGTCCTAAAGACGCATAAGTGCGCCTTTAACTGATAAAAAGCCCCGCATGCGGGGCTTTTTTTTGCCTGAAATTCCGGCTTCTCCAGTCGGGCCAGTAAATATCTGGGTGCGTTCTCTCCACCTTCTGGCGTTTACGCTTTTCTCTCCACGCGTGCCTGTTCAGCCTGCACTTTTGCCGCTAGAGTGAATACTCCAGGGAACAGAAGGAGACACACCATGCTGTATATCTTTGATTTGGGCAATGTGATTATTGATATCGACTTTAACCGCGTGCTGGGTGTCTGGAGTGACCTTAGCCGTGTGCCACTGGCCTCGCTACAAAGCCATTTCCAGATGGATGAAGCGTTTGAACAACACGAACGTGGAGAACTCAGCGATGAAGACTTCGCGCTGGCGCTGTGTGAAAAGCTGGAAATCGCGCTGAGTTATGAACAGTTTACTGCTGGCTGGCAGGCGGTCTTCGTAGATGTGCGTCCTGAAACCCTGGCGCTGATGAACCGGCTGCGACTTGAAGGTCATCGGGTGGTGATTCTCTCTAACACCAATAAGCTGCATTGTGAATTCTGGCCAACGCAGTATCCCGACGTACAGCAGGCGGCTGACAAACTCTATCTCTCGCAGGAGCTGGGTATGCGTAAACCGGAAGCCCGGATTTATCAGCATGTGCTGGACGCGGAGGGTGTGACTGCCGATCAGGCGGTGTTTTTCGACGATAACCCGGAGAATATTGAGGCGGCGCGCGCCCTGGGCATTGAAAGTGTACTGGTTACTGACAGTAAAACGGTACCTGACTGGTTTGCAGGTCAACCGTAACTCATGATGTCACGTAAATTTCGTCCCGGGCTGCATGCGTTCTGGTTGTGGCTCAAATTGTTGTGGAAACGCATTGATGAGGATGGCATGACGACGCAGGCCGGTAATCTGGCTTATGTCTCATTGCTGGCGCTGGTGCCGCTGATTGCGGTGGTGTTTGCCCTGTTTGCGGCGTTCCCGGTCTTCTCTGATATCAGCGTGCAGTTGAAACAGTTTGTCTTTAACAACCTGATGCCGGCTGCAGGCAACACGCTGCAACGCTATCTTGAGCAGTTTGTGGCTAACGTAAACCGGATGACGGCGGTTGGGGCCGTCGGCCTGATCGTGACAGCCTTACTGCTGATGCATTCGGTTGATACCGCATTAAATACCATCTGGCGCAGCAATAAGAAGCGGCCAATGGTTTACTCCTTTGCGGTCTACTGGATGATCCTGACGCTCGGCCCGCTGCTGGCGGGTGCCAGCCTGGCGATAAGCTCCTATCTGTTGTCACTGCGCTGGATTAACGCGACCGGCGTTACCAGCCTGGTCGATCAGATGCTGCGCATTTTCCCGCTTCTGCTGTCGTGGCTCGCCTTCTGGTTGCTCTACAGCATTGTGCCTACCCAGCGGGTACCGCCGCGCGATGCGCTGATTGGCGCGCTGGTGGCGGGTGCGCTGTTTGAGCTGGGTAAAAAGGGCTTTGCGCTCTATGTTACTATGTTCCCCTCTTATCAGCTGATCTACGGCGTACTGGCCGTGATCCCCATTCTGTTTCTCTGGGTCTACTGGACCTGGTGTATTGTGTTGTTAGGCGCTGAAATTACCGTCGCGTTAGCCGACTATCGGCAGTTAAAACAGCAGCACAAAGAAGAACAACGCGAGGAAACATGATTGCATTGATTCAACGCGTGCAGCGCGCCAGCGTCAGCGTCGATCAGAACGTAATCGGCGAAATCGGTGCCGGTTTACTGGTTTTGCTGGGCGTGGAAAAGGGTGATGACAATGCGCGTGCGGAACGTCTCGCAGAACGCGTACTGGGCTATCGCATCTTTAGTGATGAACAGGGCAAAATGAACCTGAGTGTCCGCCAGGCGGGCGGAAGCGTGCTGGTGGTATCGCAGTTTACGCTGGCCGCAGATACGCAAAAAGGGATGCGCCCCTCCTTTTCAGGTGGCGCGGAGCCTGCCGAGGCCGAACGCCTGTATGAATACTTCAGCGACTGCTGTCGTCAGCAGGGCATGATCACGGCAAATGGCCGTTTTGCTGCGGATATGCAGGTCTCGCTGGTGAATGATGGTCCTGTAACCTTCTGGTTACAGGTGTGAGATCGCAAGCGGAGCGGCAGGGGACAGGCCACCTGGCCGAGCGGGAGAAACATTACATGTATCATCTTCGCGTGCCACAGACGGCGGAAGAGCTGGATATCTATTATCAGTTCCGCTGGGAGATGTTGCGTAAACCGCTGCGTCAGCCGCAGGGGTCGGAACGTGACGCCTGGGATGCCCTGGCGCATCATCAGATGGTGGTTGATGAGCAGGGAAATCCGGTCGCCATTGGCCGTCTCTACATCAATGCTGATAATGAGGCCGCTATCCGCTTCATGGCTGTTCATCCATCTGTACAGGGCAAAGGGCTAGGTACGCTGATGGCCATGACCCTGGAGTCGGTAGCGCGTCAGGAAGGCGCGAAGCGGGTAACCTGTAGTGCCCGCGAAGATGCGGTCGCTTTCTTCGCCAAGCTCGGCTACATCAATCAGGGTGAGATTACCGCGCCGCAGACGACGCCGGTACGCCACTTTCTGATGATCAAGCCGGTCGTTACGCTCGATGATATCCTGCATCGCGCCGACTGGTGCGGTCAGCTACAACAGGCCTGGTATGATCATATTCCGCTCAGCGAGAAGATGGGTGTGCGTATCCTGCAGTTTACCGGGCAGAAATTTATCACCACCATGCCTGAAGCGGGTAATCAGAATCCACATCACACCCTGTTTGCTGGCAGCCTTTTCTCGCTGGCCACGCTGACCGGCTGGGGATTGATCTGGTTGCTGCTGCGCGAGCGCCATCTCGGCGGCACCATTATTCTGGCAGATGCGCACATTCGCTATAGCCACCCGATCAGCGGACGGCCTGGCGCGATTGCCGACCTCGGCTCACTAAGTGGCGACCTTGACCGTCTGGCTCGCGGGCGTAAAGCTCGCGTGCAGCTTGAAGTGGAGCTGTTTGGCGATGATGAATGTGGCGCGGTGTTTGAGGGCGTTTACATCGTTCTGCCCGCCGATCCGGATGGGCCGCTGGAAGAGGGGGGTTCCGGCGCACGTATCAACTAATCATAAGGGCCGCATCTGCGGCCCTTAAGTTATCAACGTACCTCTCCAGCCTGCATAGTCTGCTGCACCTGCTGACTGTCCGTTGTCACCGACAGCGTGGCATTGACCGTCGGCCGTAATGGCTGGCCTGCGGCTAAAGCGCCGCTCAGTTGCAGCTGCATATTACTGTCACCGGTTAACGGCAAGGCGGGCCATCCCCAGTTCTGCAACACATTCACCGGCACTGCACGACCCGTCAGTTGCAGCGTCAGCGGGCGCGCTGGCTGCTGGCCGACGGTAGCCGTCCCTTCCAGCAGGCCCTTGTTACTGAACGCACTCAGCTCAGTCACCTGAATCTGTTGTGGGTCGGCACTCAGCGCAATCGACGGGTGACGCAGATCGGTGCGGTTAAAGGTCGACTCTGCCGCGTTCAGGCTGAGCTTACCCGACCAGATCCCCCACTGATGCTGCTGCGCCAGCAGCAGGTTCTCGCCGGATCCATCCAGTGAAGTCAGCTGGAAGGGAAACGCCGGATTGATGTCGATAATCAGGTTACGATTAGAGGTGAAACGCGTCACCGCTACGCTATCCAGCCACGCGGGCAGTGCCGCCTGCCAGCGGTCGCGCCAGTCCTGCGGCAGGGTATATTCCAGGCCGGCAACAGCCAGATTTTTCAGCGTCAGGCGTTTATCGCTGCGTGACCAGTCACCGTCAGCCCGAATGACCCCATTCGCCCAGCGTGAACTGAACTGCGTCAGCGCCAGGCCCTGCGGCGAGAAATCCAGGTTAACGATAGGATCATTAAGCTCGAATCCACCGTTGATAAAATTACTGGCATTCAGCGCCAGCGAACCATCATTACTCTGCCAGTCATCGCCCTGCCAGTTAACGTTTCTCAGCGTCAGATCAAGATCTGTCACCGCCCAGTCAGGTCCCTGCAGGCGGGCATCGGTCATGTCGAAGCGCGTAATGGCAATCGAGGGAACCACCTGCAGGCTATGCAGGAAATCTTTCAGGCTGCTGGCGGTCTGCAGACGAATGTCATTCAGTCGCAACTGATTAATTTTCCAGTTGCCCTGGGCATCACGCTCACCGTTGCCGGTCATGGAGCCACGCGCCAGGTCGGCACCAATATTATCAAAGCGCATCCGGCCTTGGGAAACACTGCCCTGAATCAGGACGTTTTCAGCGGGCACCTTATTCAGCGTCATGCTGCCTGCACTCATCTGGAAGCGGGCATCGCGACCCAGCATATCGAGGGCTGTGGGTTTCCACGGCAGAATGCCACCATTAACCTGCTGAGCAAACAGCGGTAACGCGCTGTCAGGGCTGTCGATACGCATGTTATTGAGCTGCAGCCGGTCGGCCTGAATGGGTAGCGCACTGCCTGGCGTCAGATTGGCCAGATTCACTTCCCCGTCGCGCAATTCAAGGCTGCTGAAATGCAGTGGATCGCTGAACTGAATCAGAGCCAGACCGAGATCGACCCGTTTCGCTACCAGAACCGCAGGCTGCCCATCATGACCAAAGCTGAAGTCATCCAGAATGATATGAGAGGGAGAAGAGAAATTGTGTTCAATTTTACTCAGGGAGAGATGCCATTCAGTTTTGTCGCTCACCCAACGGCTAAACCAGCCTGCACCCCACTGGGTCTGCAGCAACACATAGATCACCACAAGGATGAAAAGCAGCAGCAAAAGTAAGGTGAGGAAAAACTTTCCAATAAATTTCATCGCATCCTTCCCGAGTTAAATCCGGTGAGAGGTTGTTATGCCTGAATTACCGTTACAGCTCAACAGCCTGGATGTAAATCCGAATAATTAGCAGGCAGGCCGAAGCCTGCCTGTGGACTTACTTCTCTTGCGGAAAAATCAGGTTGAGCACGATGGCGGTAATGCCACCTGCCGCAATGCCGGAAGAGAGCAGGGTTTTCAGCCACTCGGGCGCAAACTGCAGGATCAGCGGTTGCTGAGAAACACCCAGCCCCACCGCCAGCGACAGCGCGATGATCATGATGGCGCGACGGTTAAGCGGCTCGCGTGACACGATGCGAACGCCCGAGGCGGCGATGGTGCCGAACATCACAATGGTTGCGCCGCCGAGCACCGGCTCAGGAATGAGCTGAACCAGACCGCTGACCGCCGGGAACAGCCCCAGCACAATCAGCATCAGCGCGACAACAAAGCCCACGTAGCGGCTGGCCACGCCGGTTAACTGAATGACGCCATTGTTCTGACCGAAGCAGGAGTTAGGGAAGGTATTAAACAGCGCGGAGACAAAGGAGTTAAGACCATTCGCCAGCACGCCACCTTTCAGGCGTTTCATATAGAGTGGACCGCTCACCGGCTGCTCTGAAACATCCGAGGTGGCGGTAATATCGCCGATGGTCTCCAGAGAGGTGACCATAAATACCAGCATCAGCGGGATAAGCAGATTCCAGTCAAAGCCCAGTCCGTAGTAGAGCGGAGTTGGCACCATGATTAACGGCTGATCGGCAGGAATACCTGTCGCAGGCAGCATGCCCATCGCCCAGGCCAGCAGATAGCCCACCGCCATGGCAATCACCAGGGAGGCGACGCGCAGGTAGGGATTCTTCTGTCGGTTCAGCAGCACGATCACCAGCAGCACGGCACCGGCCAGCATCAGATTTTTCGGCGCGCCAAAGGTATGGTCGCTCATCGCACTGAAACCGCCGCCAATGGAGGTCAGGCCGACCTGAATCAGCGACAGGCCAATAATCATCACCACGATACCGGAAACCAGCGGGGTAATGATCCGGCGCGCCAGATGCAATACGCGCGACAGCACCATTTCGGTACAGGAGGCTACCATCAGCGTGCCAAACAGTGCCGCCATCATGGTGGGCACATCAGCACCGCCATTTTTCAGCGCCATCCCGCCCATAATCAGAGGCGTTACGAAGTTAAAGCTGGTGCCCTGAATCGACAACAGGCCCGAACCTACAGGTCCCCAGGTTTTGATTTGCAGCAGTGATGCCACGCCCGATGCAAACAGCGACATACTGATCACGTGCCGGGTATCTTCTGCAGGCAGGCCCAGCGCCTGACAAATCAGAATCGCAGGCGTAATAACCGCGACAAACATTGCCAGCAGGTGCTGACCGGCGGCAAACAGCGTTTGCGGCAGGGGGGGACGATCTTCAAGACGATAAATCAGTTCACTTTTCGTGGCGGAAGGCTGGTCTGGCTGAGGAGTGGTGGACATCTTCTGTTCTTCCCAAAAAATAGTGTGGCGATTGTAATCATCCGCAGGCTAAAAGCAATCGTTTGCCCGGTGAGGATAAAAAAGGCCGTACCAGAATGGAACGCACTCAGACGTTGGTATAGCGGGTGTTCTCTGGCAGCCAGCGTTCAATCAGGGCGCTGGCCTGCTCGGGATAGTGCTGGTGGATGTGGCGCGCCACGCGCTGAACTTCCGGCACCATCGCGGCATCACGTAGCAGGTCGGCTACTTTGAATTCAGCGTTGCCGGTCTGACGCGTGCCCAGCAGTTCACCCGGACCGCGAATCTCAAGATCGAACTGAGCAATGACAAAGCCATCATTGCTGTCGCGCAGCACCTGAAGACGCTTCTGCGCCGTCTTGCTCAGCGGCGCTTTATAGAGCAGCACACAGTGCGATGCTACAGCACCACGACCTACACGGCCACGCAGCTGATGCAGCTGCGCCAGCCCTAACCGCTCCGGGTTTTCGATAATCATCAGGCTGGCATTCGGCACGTCAACGCCGACCTCTATGACTGTCGTCGCCACCAGCAGCTGCAGCTCATTCGCTTTAAAGGCCTGCATCACCGCCTGCTTTTCCGCGGGCTTCATCCGGCCATGTACCAGTCCGATGTTCAAGTCGGGAAGCGCCATTTTCAGGGATTCCCAGCTGGCTTCTGCCGCTTGCGCTTCCAGCAATTCGGACTCTTCAATCAGGGTGCAGACCCAGTAGGCCTGACGTCCCTCGCGGCAGGCATGCTCAACCCGCGCTACAATCTCATCGCGTCGCGTATCGGGGATGGCGACGGTGGTCACCGGTGTACGTCCCGGTGGCAGCTCATCGATAGTTGAGGTATCCAGATCGGCATAAGCCGTCATCGCCAGGGTGCGCGGAATGGGTGTGGCGGTCATGATCAGCTGATGCGGATGGAAACCCTGTTCCTCGCCTTTTTCCCACAAAGCCAGTCGCTGGTGGACGCCGAACCGGTGCTGCTCATCAATAATGACCAGCGCCAGACCCTTGAACTGCACCTGCTCCTGAAACAGCGCGTGTGTGCCGACTACCATCGCCACCTGGCCGCTGGCTATTGCTTCCTGCTGTGCCTGGCGGGCTTTGCCTTTCTGTTTTCCGGCCAGCCAGCCCACTTCTATGCCCAGCGGCGCAAACCACTGACGGAAGTTACTGGCGTGCTGTTCCGCCAGCAGTTCGGTCGGTGCCATTAGCGCAACCTGTTTGCCATGGGCGATAACATTCAGCGCAGAGAGCGCGGCTACCAGCGTTTTACCCGAGCCGACGTCGCCCTGCACCAGCCGCATCATTGGGAAATCGTTGGCCAGATCTTTCTCTATCTCCGCCACCACGCGTTTCTGCGCATTGGTCGGTGAGAAGGGCAGCGCGGCCAGCAGCTGATCGCTAAGGTTGTGTCGCGGCGGCATCGGTAACGCGTAATAGCGCTGAGCACCGGCGCGTACCGCCAGCATGCTGAGGTTATGCGCCAGCAGCTCTTCCAGAATTAACCTGCGTTGCGCCGGATGACGGCCACTCTCCAGCTCACTGAGCCGGAGATCGGGCGGCGGACGATGCAGTGTGCGCAGTGCATCAGGCAGGCTGATCAAGCCGCCGCTCAGTTCCTTCGGCAGCAGCTCGGCAATCGGGCAGCTCTCCAGCAGCGTCAGCGCCTGATCGGTAAGATTACGCAGCGTGGCCTGTCGGATGCCTTCAGTGGTGGGATAAACCGGTGTTAAGGTCTCTTCCAGCGCTACATTGCTCTGTTCGCCCTGGATGCGGTATTCGGGATGAATGATCTCAGCGCCGCGCTGACCGCGCTTAATCTCGCCATAAGCGGTGACGCGCCGGCCCGGCGACAGGTTGTTCTTCATCCCGGCATTGAAGTTGAAGAAGCGCATGGTCAGGACACCACTGCCATCGCTGATCTGGCACACCATCATCCGGCGGCGACCAAAGGTGATGTCTGTGTGCAGCACTTCGCCTTCTACGGTGGCCCAGATACCGGGCAGCAGATCGTCAATGGCATAAAGCTGGGTACGATCTTCGTAGCGTAGCGGGAGATGAAGCAGGAGATCCTGAATGGTGTGCAGGTCAATTTTGGCCAGTTTTGCCGCCTGGCTGGCACCGACGCCGGTCAGGGTACTGAGCGGGATGGCATCCAGCAGACGGCCTTTCATCTTTTTTTACCGGTCGATTGCATGGTTGCCCACCAGCTGGGATCGGCGTCGACTTCGCCCTGGGCATTGATGCGCGGATAGGGTAAACCTTTCTGCTTCGCGACCCGCGCCAGCACCGGGAATCCGCCTTCAAACAGCAGGCGTTGCTGCTCATCATCATCCAGCAGGCTGTAATCGCGCAGGTAAAAACCGGCATTCTGCCGCTGCCGCTGCGCTTCATAGAGGATCAGCGCACAGGCAACCGAAACATTCAGTGACTGCACCATTCCTGCCATGGGAATTACGATCTTCCGGTCAGCCAGCGCCAGTGCTTCTTCAGTGATGCCGGTTTTTTCCTGTCCCATCAGGATGCAGGTGGGAAGGGTATAATCGATCTCACGGAAATCCACGGCATCGTCAGAAAGATGAGTCGCCAGAACCTGCATCTTCTGCTGTTTAAGCCGTTTTACGGCATCGCCGATGGTGGGATGGGTGACCACTTTCACCCAGCTGTTGCTTCCGGCAGACGCGGAAGCCTGGGTGCGCATCCGCTGGCTGGGCCAGACAGCATGTACTTCGTGGATGCCCACAGCGTCGGCCGTGCGGATAACCGCCGACACATTGTGCGGCTTATGCACCTGCTCCATACAGACCGTCAGGTCGTGCTGGCGCAGTGCCAGCATCGCCTGAATCCGGGCAAAACGTTGATCGTTCATGCCTAATTACGGTTACGGTGAACTTTGATCACATCCGGCATCACGCGAATTTTACGCATGATATTCGCCAGATGGACACGGTCGCGTGCGGTGAGGCGGATAAAGGCGCTGTAGACGCGGCCATCACGCTCTTCGGTATTGAGGCTCTGAATATTGGAACCGGCCGTATTGATTGCTGCCGTCAGGTTTGCCAGTGCGCCCTGATGGTTAAACATGTCGACTTTGATTTCCGCCACGAACTCCTGCTCGGTGACTTTATCCCACTCGACCGGCATGAATTTTTCCGGCTCTTTCTGGTAGCCGCGAATATTTCGACAGGATTCATGATGCACCACCAGTCCTTTTCCAGGGCTGACATGAGCAACAATCGGGTCACCGGGAATCGGTCGGCAGCATTTGGCGAACGTAATCAACACGCCATCAGCGCCTTTGATCGGCAGCTTACCGCGTTTGCTGTTATTGATCGTCTTGCTGTCCGCCTGCAGCAGGTTCTTCGCCACGACCACGCTCATCGCATTGCCCAGACCAATTTCCGCCAGCAGATCGTCAAGCGAGGTCAGCTTCATACGGTCCAGTTCCTGACGGATATTCTCAGCCGGGATCTCAGCCAGTTTACGGCTGCCGCCCAGCGCATGGCTGAGCAGGCGGCGACCCAGATTAACCGAGTCTTCACGCTTGAGGTTTTTCAGCAGCTGGCGAATTTTGGCGCGGGCTTTGGAGCTGACGACAAAGTTGAGCCAGGCGGCGTTGGGACGGGCGCCTGGCGCGGTGATGATCTCAATCGTCTGTCCGCTGGTCAGGGATTGCGACAGCGGATAAGGCTGGCGGTCAACGCGTGCGCCGACGCAGGCATGGCCGATGTCGGTGTGAACCGCATAGGCGAAGTCCACTGGCGTCGCGCCGGTTGGCAGCTCAACAATGCGGCCTTCAGGCGTAAAGACGTAGATCTCATCCGGGAAGAGATCGGACTTCACGCTTTCGATAAATTCAAACGAACTGCCCGCACTCTGCTGCAGCTCCAGCAGGCTTTGCAGCCAGCGCTGAGCGCGAATCTGTGCGGTGGTGCCACTTTCGCCCGCCTGTTTATAAGCCCAGTGCGCAGCGACCCCCATTTCCGCCATCTGATCCATATCTTCGGTGCGAATCTGCACTTCAACCGGCACGCCGTGCGGACCGATCATGGAGGTATGGAGCGATTGATAGCCGTTAGCCTTGGGGATGGCGATGTAATCTTTCACGCGGCCCGGACGCGGCTTATACAAGCTGTGCATTTGGCCCAGAACGCGATAGCAGGTATCCAGATCTTTCACGATGACGCGAAAGGCATAGATATCCATGATCGAGTGAAAACGCTGCTCTTTCAGCGTCATTTTGCGGTAGATAGAGTAAAGATGCTTTTCGCGACCGCTGACGCGGCAGGGAATGCCCGCTTCCTGCAAACGGCCATCAATCTCAGAAAGAATCTTCTGGATCATCTCTTTACGATTACCGCGCGCGGCTTTCACCACCTCTTTAATTACCCGATACCGGTTCGGGTAAAGAGCCTCAAACCCGAGCTCTTCCAGCTCCGTTTTAAGATGATGAATACCCAGTCGATGCGCCAGCGGACTGTAAATCTCTAACGTTTCCAGCGCGATGCGGCGACGTTTGTCCGGGCGTAACGACCCCAGGGTGCGCATATTGTGGGTGCGGTCAGCCAGCTTGATGAGAATGACGCGGATATCCTGCACCATCGCCATAATCATCTTGCGGAAGTTCTCTGCCTGCGCTTCTTTCTTGTCGCGGAATTTCAGCTTATCCAGCTTGGAAACGCCTTCGACCAGCTCCGCCACGCTTTTACCAAACAGCTGTTCCATGTCCTGGTAAGTGGCAGGCGTATCTTCGATCACGTCATGCAGCAGCGCGGCCATGAGGGTTTCATGGTCGAGCTTCATTTCCGCCAGAATACAGGCCACGGCAACAGGATGGGTGATATAAGGCTCACCGCTGGAGCGTGTCTGTCCCTCGTGGGCATCACGTGCGACAAGGTAGGCTTGCTGGAGGCGCTTGATCTGCTCCTCTGGCAAGTATTTTTCAATCAGTTGATTGAGACTTTCAAACAGATACAAGGGCGACCTGCAGGTGGCTGTTAACGACGACCTTCAGCGATAGCGGTAACGGCCTGTAATTCAGCGGCTTCCTGCTCTTGCTGTTCCTGACGATCACGCACATCTAAAATCTGATTGGTGACCAGACCTTCTTCGATTTCGCGCAGAGCGATAACGGTAGGCTTATCGTTCTCTTCCGGAACCAGCGGATCTTTGCCGCCAACCTGCATCTGACGTGCACGACGTGCAGCGACCAACACCAGGTCAAAACGATTACCAACTTTTTCTACTGCGTCCTGAACGGTTACGCGTGCCATAGGTGTGCTACTCCACAGATGAAGAAATGACTGCGCATCATACTGAAACTGTATTCAGACTGCCAACAGTTTGCTGATTAAAGCATCGTGACGCGCCTTCTGGCGCGCCATACGCAGACGTTCGGCGCGAATAATGGTTTTCAGATCGGACAGCGCCAGATCGAAATCATCATTCACAATTAAATAGTCATACTCGGCGTAGTGGCTCATTTCCGCTACTGCCTGAGCCATGCGACGCGTGATGACCTCTTCGCTGTCCTGACCACGACCGCGCAGACGGCGATCGAGCTCTTCTTTCGACGGCGGCAATACAAAGATGCTGCGTGCGCCCGGCATTTTAGCGCGGATTTGCTGCGCACCCTGCCAGTCGATGTCGAGAAACACGTCAACACCGGTTGCCAGCACCTGCTCAATAGCATGGCGCGACGTACCGTAATAGTTGTCGAAAACTTTAGCGTGTTCGAGGAAGGCATCTTCCGCGATCATCCGCTCAAATTCATGTTTCTCAACGAAAAAATAGTGTTCGCCATGGGCTTCACCCGGACGCATGCCGCGCGTCGTGTGCGAAACAGAGACCTGCGTATCATACAACGGCTGGGTCTTTAACAGTGCCTGAATCAGGCTGGATTTCCCTGCACCGCTGGGGGCAGAAACAATATAGAGCGTGCCTTGAGCCATGGTTTTCTTGAATTGATTAAAAGCGGAGTCGATTTCCTGCACAGTATACACAGCTTCCCGCTGCCACGCAGCGTTTGCGCAGCGGCAACAGCCAACTTTTGCGCATCTTCGCGCAACTGTCTGTCAGGCCTCTGCAATTAATACCTTATTGCCACGGCATCCCTTCCGCTATCAAACATCATCTCTGGCTGACACCAAAGCGTTGATATTGAATACCGCAAAACGTCAGGAGAGAGAGTATGAAAGGATTCGGCTGGCCGCTGTTTGCGGCTATTTTGTGGATCGTCACATGGCCTGCGCACAGCGCTGTTTGTCCGGTCTGGACACCGATCCGGGCGACGGAAGAGGTCCGCCGCCTGCAGCAGCAACTGCAACACTGGGATGACGCTTACTATCGTCAGGGGCTGAGTCCAGTGGCGGATGCGGATTATGACGCTCTTCAGCAGCGACTGATTCAGTGGCAGCACTGCTTTAGCCCTTATCAGCCGGCTTACGAACCGCAACTGCCGGGTAATGGCAAGTCATTGCATCCGGTCGCCCATACTGGCGTAAAAAAGATGCGTGACAAGCTGGCGCTGGCTTACTGGATGCAGGGGCGTAGCGATCTCTGGGTGCAGCCCAAAGTTGATGGCATCGCCGTTTCACTGGTGTATCGCCACGGCAGGCTGGTCTCCCTGTTAAGTCGCGGCGACGGATTACTGGGTGAAGAGTGGCTGACTAAAGCCGCCTGGATCCCGGCGATTCCGCTGCATATCGACACCCATCTCGACGACGTTGTGCTGCAGGGTGAGTTATTTCTGTCGATGACCGGTCATCAACAGGCCGTTGATGGCGGTAAAAATGCACGCGCACAGGTAGCCGGGGCCATGATGAGTAAACAGCGCGTTCCCCTGCTGGACTCGCTCGATGTTTTTATCTGGGCCTGGCCAGATGGTCCCGACAAAATGGCAGAACGCCTTGAGCAACTCCGCCGCTGGGGACTGGGCGTTGCCGCAAAATGGAGTCACCGCGTCAAAGATGAAGAGGAGGTCGCCGCCTGGCGGGATCGCTGGTTCCATGCTGCGCTGCCCTTTGTCACTGATGGCGTGGTGGTGCATCAGAGCCTTCGTCCTGCGGGCAAAAACTGGCTGCCGGGAGAGGGAACCTGGGCTGTTGCCTGGAAGTATCAGCCTCCGGAAGTCAGCGCTGAAGTGCTCTCAGTCGATTTTCCTGTTGGCCGTACCGGGAAAATAGCTGCCGTCCTTAATCTGCAGCCGGTGCAGCTGGATGACAAGACCGTCAGACGGGTCAATGTCGGATCTCTGCGTCGCTGGCAGGAAAGCGATATCGTGGCGGGCGATGTGATCACGCTGAGTCTGGCGGGTCAGGGGATACCCCGGCTGGAGCGGGTTATCTGGCGCGTAGCAGAGCGTGACTATCCTCAGCCTCCCGACGCGTCGCATTACACGCCGTTAAGTTGTTACACCTTCAGTGCGGAGTGCCAGAAGCAGTTACTGGCAAAATTACGCTGGCTCAGTCAGAAAACGGTGCTGAATATTGCGGGCGTTGAGCGCAGCACCTGGCTGCGCTTACTGGAAACCGGCCGTATGACGCATCTGTTCGGCTGGCTGACGTTAACACCGGAACAGATCGCCGTCGCAACGGGCTTCTCTTCGGAACAGGCGGGTCAGCTCTGGCATCGTTTTAATCTCACCCGTCAGCAGCCGTTTCGTCGCTGGGTGGATGCCTTAGGTATTTCACTGCCGCGGAAGGCCCTGAAGTCACTGCCCGATCAGCAGTGGGAGAGTTTAATGCAGCGGGATGTTGCGGGCTGGCAGGCGTTACCGGGCGTTGGCCCTGCGCTGGCAAAGCGGCTGGTGGCGCAGTTGCATGATGCCCGTGTGCAAGGGCTGATCACGTTCCTGCAGCAGCAGAACATTCCTGCATCATCAGTGCTCGGGATGGGGATAGTTGAAAATCGGCAAACCAAGGCGGAAGCGCAGCGCCAGTAAACGGGCAAAGAAGCCGAATAGCAGGGTAATGATAATCACCGCTTCATGCGCCAGCGTAGTTTTCAGCAGCAGGATATAGATCCAGCCTGAGGCGAAAGCGATACCGGCGTAGAGTTCCTTCTGAAAAACCAGCGGAATACGATTACAGAACATGTCACGCAATACGCCACCAAAGACGCCGGTAATCACCGCACTTATCGCGGCAATAATCATGGCGTGGCCGGAATCGAGCGCAACCTGTGCACCAATAATAGAGAAGACCACCAGTCCCAGCGCATCCAGTACCAGGAACACTTTGCGCAGGTGCGTCATCAGTGGTGCCAGGAAAGTGGTGATGACCGCTGCTGCTGCCACAATCATGATGTATTCGGGATTTTTCACCCAGCCCAGCGGATAGTGACCCAGCAGGATGTCGCGCACGGAGCCGCCACCGATGGCAGTCACTGACGCAATAATAATGACACCGAACAGATCCATTTTGCGGCGGCCCGCCGCCAGCGCGCCTGTCATCGCTTCAGCAGTAATACCAATAATATAGAGAACGGTCAGTAACATAGCAGGCTCCAGTAAGGCGACGGCATAGATCAGGAGACGGCGACTGAGATTTCTGGCGATCGGCGTCCGGGATTAGCGCAGTTTATACCAGCCAGCCCCGGCGTCAGCATAGAAAGACTTTTCTGGAGAGGGCCTGCGCAGACATCTGAGGGGAAAGAATGTACAGCAGATTTGTACGTTACAGCCCGGATGTTTAATCGCTCTGGACTATGGGGGTTAACCGACTGTGACTGCCAGGCTATCGCTGGACGTAAATCAGTTTATAAAGAAGATAAAAAAGCTGGATGCAGCGGGTAAAGTAAGGAATTGATGAAGGAAGTAAAACGACAGACTTAATAAAAAGAAAAGGCGTGCTGATTAACAGCACGCCAACGCATCGTTTCGGATGCTCAGAGCCCACCATACAGACTTATTTTATTATTTGTTTCTTGCACGAATTTTAGAAAAGGCTTTCAGGCTAAAATGGTATTCTGGCTGGAACCATGAACGACCATAGTAGCAGTAAATCAGCATGCGAATGGATGCCATCGCCAGGTAACCCCAGATCGCACACAGTACTGAAGGTGTCAGCCAGACGGTAAATAAAGTGACGGCAAGACCGGCTAATACTGATGAGGTTTCAGCAAAGGCGATACGGGTATATTGTTTTTCGCGCTGTAATATTGCACGGTAATGCTGACCCTGTGGGATGATAATAAACACCACTGAGACCATCTGCAGCATTAACGCCAGTTCAGGCTGACCAAACAGGCTGTTCAGCAGGTGGCTGCCCGTCAATAACAGACCAAACACCGTGACACCCATCAACATATTACCCCAGTAGATCGTGGAGAGGTCGTTGATAGAGAGCATACAGCGGCGGATCAGCTTATTTGAGAAGCCGCGATCGGCCAGCGTATCGATAGCCAGTAAGGCTATCACGGCGATCGCCAGCAGGTTCAGTTCATTCGCCTGCAGGATTTGCGCCAGCAACGAGAGCTGCAGTACGCCGATGCCAATAATTTTTATTGAAGAGAGCAGAGACCACTTTGCACTATTAAGACTGCTTTCACGTATTGCCATAATATACTCGTTAGAGTTCATTGACTCTGTGACAATTAAATCGTTGAGTAACGGCAATGAGAGATTGCTGTTACACCGTTAGTTAGTGCAATTTTTCTGGCCGGAGTCCTGAAATACCTTTCCAGGCTTGCCATGTTATTATTGATTCAATCAAATGATGCTCAGATAAAAAAGAGATATCCCTGGTAAATTCTCTGTTTCGTGTCATGGCAGGAATCCCCTGCAGCTAAAAAGAATTCCGCCAGATCACGAATAAATCCTGTTGTAGTTTTATATTCTCCTGCCAGCATCCTTGCGGCAATCTCAACGCATTCTTTTCCTGATAACAAAGGATACGCAGAGCGGTCCATGACTTTTTTCCTGCTTTATCATTATAGGTATTGCTGTGTGTGGAATGATTTATACATTGTTTTATTTAATTTAACACCATAAGAAAAGTCTGATTACGCGCCAGCAGAAATAAATGGTTTCAATTCATGCATGATAAATATTAAATATCCAGCACGTCAGTAATAAACAATTGTTGATGATTAATGTATGCGTTTTAGCGAAAGTGTTTATACAGCAGATGAAGATGCCTGAAATCAGCGGGGATTGCCTGTCTGTCAGACAATGTTGCCAGGAATTTTCCTGGCAACAATGCTTAAGCAGGGTTGGTGGTAAATGTGTAAAAGGGGCATGCAATCAGATAAAGGCTTTATGCTTTATCTTTGAAAGTTTTTCTGTTTTTTTTCATAAACAGCCAGTGATAAGTACAGAGAAAAAATCGAGCTAAGTCATTGATTTATTGTGTCAGAAGCTGGTTAAGCTTCTCAAGATCGTTGCTAACCCATTCAATATCCTGCTTAAATCTCTCATCTGAAGTAAATGGCTGGCGGTAAACCGTCACCATCACCTCGGCACCCTGCTCGTTAGCGATCACGCGCATTGGCACGTAGATTTCTTTTCCTGAGCCACTGTCAATCCAGTGATCCATTACGCCAAACGGATTATGTGGCGAGAACCGTAGCTTTACATTTCCCTGAGGACCTCTGGCACGCCAGCGATTGCCATCAGGTTCTAATGCACTATTCGTCAGCCCGGACGCCCACTTTGGAAAAAATTCCGGCTTCCAGATAGTTTCATAAAGATCTAACCAGTGACGCGGAATCGTCAGGCTCAGCGTGCGCGAGGAGAGCATACAACCTCCGGGAATAAGCTAAAAAAGCATTAAAGCATGGGGTCCGGCTCGTTAATACGTTGTAACAGCAGAAGTGTGGTGTTGGCAGGGTTTCGTACAAACGGCAGACAACGGATAAGGCTGTCTGCCGCTGACTCAGATAAAATTGCCGCGTGCAGAAACTGCGTGCTCTTCGCTATGCCCCCTGGCGCGACGCAGAACAAAGCCATCCGACTGTGCCATCACTGCGCAACTGTGATTCGGGAAGATACGCAGCAGCGTGCCGACTTCAGGACGGCAATCCTGATAAAGCAGAAAACCATGCTCCTCAGATAACTTTGTCACCTCATACGTGTGGCCCGCTTCGTCGGCTGCAACACCAAAGCCGCTGGCATTGGTGCCGTGTGGCCCTTTATCTGAACTCAACATTTTCGATCCGGCATCCACAATCGCGAAATGATCGTTTACCGCTACCACTCGGGTAATGACGCTCATTGCCAGCTGTTCGACGTGACTTAGCCCGAGGCGACAGGCGGTAAGGTCCAGCAGTGCATAGTTGCCGGGCCGGATTTCACTGATGCAGGGCGCAACGTCGGCTGCCAGAGCCGTAGGCGTTGAACCCACAGAGAGCGGACAGTCAGTAAATCCTGCCGCCTGCAGTTTTGTCTGAAGCTGCTGCATCAATACCGTTTCCTGCCTGGCAATATCAACAATAGCCGCGGCATTACCGGCACCATAAGCGTGGCCGGCATGCGACACTAATCCGGCAAAGCGTACGCCTCTGTCCCGCAGCGCCTGAGCAATCAGCACCGCTTCATCACTATCAGGATTAACACCAATGCGGTGTAATCCAACATCCACTTTAATCGCCACCGCCAGCTCGCAGTCTGGTTGTTGCTGCCACGCATCCGCAATCGCTGCCACACCCTGCAGCCTGTCCGCGATCAGGGTAAGTTTTGCCTGATGAAGCACGGCGTGACGCAGCAATTCAGCCACGCTTTGCGGTTGCACAACCGGATAGGCTAAAAGCAGATCACGAACGCCACCCTGAATAAAGCTGATACCTTCGCTGGGTTTAGAGACCGTGATGCCCTGAGCACCATATTCAAGCTGACGCTGAGCAATCCAGACGCTTTTATGTGTTTTGATATGCGGACGCAATGCGACGCCTGCCGCACTGGCTTTGCGCTGCATATGCTGCAGATTCTGCTCCAGGCGCTCTGCATCCACTTCAATATAGGGCGTAAGGCGGTCATCAATCAGCGGCCTCTGCCACTGTTGGGCATTGTTGGTATCCAAAAAAATCCTCGGGCCATTGACGGAATAAGAGGGTTCATATTCTCTCAATTCTTTCGCTGAGGCCAGATTGCCGGATGCAAACCCGAGTGCTGAAAAACAGAAACAATGATAAAGAGCAAGAAAGCACCTCACCAGGTGAAGAGGGCGATAGGTTTAGAAAGATGAAAAAAATAAAGCAGGCGCGGTGCCTGCTTTATCTGCTTACTCAGACGTAGAGTGATTGTTCACCCGGCGGACGGGTTTTGAATCGGCGATGCAGCCAGAGGTATTGTTCCGGTGCGCGCAGAATCTGATTCTCGATCACTTTATTCATATAAGCTGCTGCTGCAGCCTCGTCCGTATGCGGATAATTTTCCAGCAATGGCTCAATGATCAGATGATAGCCATCATTATCTGCATTACGGATCAGCATAATCGGCACCATCGCCGGCTTCGCCAGACGCGACAGCACAAAAGTGCCGTTGGTGGTGGCCGCTTTTTCTACCGCAAACAGCGGCGCAAAGGTACTGCCTTTCGGGCCGTAATCCTGATCCGGCGCAAACCAGACAGATTCACCCTGTTTCAGAGCGTTAACCATGCCGCGCAGATCGCGGCGGTCAATCATCGCTTTGTTCGAGCGCATCCGGCCTTTGGTCTGCACATATTCCATTGCCTGATTGTTGTGCGGGCGATACATCGCCATCATCGGCTGACAGAGACCGCTGATGCGGCCGCCCAGCTCCAGTGACATGAAATGCACGCCAATCAGCATCACACCGCGCTTTTCATTCTGCGCAGCGTGGAGATTATCCATACCTGACACTTTAAACAGACGTTTTACCGCACGGTCAGACCAGAACCAGGCAATACCGGTTTCAGCCAGCGCCATGCCTAACGACGCAAAATTACCGGCGATCATATGTTCTGTTTTTTCTTCACTGATGCCAGGAAAGCAGAGCTCAATGTTACGGCGGGTGATTCGCTCACGGCGCTGCAGGAAATGGCGGGAAATTTTGCCCGCACCAGCACCGAGACGCATAAGGAGAGGATAGGGAAGCTGGACGATGAGCCACAGCACACTAAGACCAAACCAGGTAAACCAATAACGCGGATGCAGCAGCGAGCTGCTAAATTTTCCGGTGTTTTTCATTAAAACCTTCATGAGATAAATGGATGCATCGCATAAAGAACACTTCCATAAAGTCTCCAGGCGCTACAGCTGTACTGATTTCGACCAGCACTTTATCAAAAAGTGCCTTCAAAGAAAGAGAATCTGCGGAATCTACAGGATTGACCTGTTTCAGGGAGCCAGCGTTTCGGGTGCCAAAAAAGTGTTCGCAACAGAAAAAATATTTTAAATTCAGGGTATTAAAAAGACAGACCTGAAAAGCGAAGTGTGACTGACAGGCGTTCAGGAAGAGTCCGGAAATGAATATTTATTAATCTTTACGTAATGTTGAGGCCAGCCACGTCCATTAAAGGCCGTATGAGCTAGTGTAGCTTGCCTGAAAAATGAACAAAGCGCCATCGCTGGCGCTTCATTACTGACCTGCCGGGCTGGTGTTACTCGATATTCTGAATCTGAATATTGATTGATAAGGTAAAAACATTAAAAACATATAGTTAGGAGGAATAATATAAAATAAAGATGGTTTATCTCCCCACTTTACTCCCCATAGGTATCATCACTAAAAACACTTCGCCTCAAACAGAAAGACGACAGTATGAGCAGATTTGTAATTTTTTTAGGCTTAGCTTTGTGTCACTGATATGTCGGCTCAAGGGATAGAAAACACCTCACCGGGTCCCAAGGATACCTTACTTGAAGAACGGAGATCCTGTAGCAGCACTTTGCACAACCTACATCACACATCTCTTTCAAACAAAAGCTCAAACAGGTTTTACGAAGCACCTCCTACCATCATGTAAGACAGCAAGCCCATTGAATTGGAACACTGCTTAGTGAAGGAAAAGGTTGCATAAATTCAAGAATTGATCAATTTTTAATCAATTGAAATTTGTGTAATCTCGAAAGGTTTTACCAATGAACAACGAAATCATTGAGAATCAGGGGATTAGGAGGGCTGCTCAATATCTTAGGATGTCTACCCTCAATCAAGAGTTTTCCCTGGATAACCAAGCTCACTTCATTAAGCAATATGCCCAAAAACATAATTATGAAATTGTTCACACCTACGATGATGCGGGAAAGAGTGGAGTAACAGCTTCTGGTAGGCATGATTTCAATAGACTGATAGATGATGTGCTGTTCAAAGAAATAAATATTGAAGCAGTTCTTGTTTATGATGTTAGCCGTTTTGGTCGTTTTGAAGATCCTTTAGAGGGTATTTATTATAAATATCTTGTTGAAAAACAGGGTGTAAAGGTAATTTTTTGTGCTGATGATATACCTGATAACTTTATGGAAAGCCCATTCTTCTTATTAATGCTTATGTATTCAGCAGGATCATACAGTAAGAATCTCTCGCAAAAAGTATTGGCAGGTCATATAAACCTCGTAAATAGAGGTTACTATCAAGGTGGTGTTCCAGGATATGGACTGATAAGAAACTTAGTTGACAATAATAATCAATTTAAAATGCCCCTTCATAAGGGGGAAAGAAAAAGTTTAACAACTGACCGAGTTGTGCTTTCTCCGGGGAAAAAGGAAGAAATACAATTAATAAAAAAGATTTTCGACATGTTCATTTTTAAAGGTTTGAATGAATATCTCATTGCAGTACATCTTAACCGAGAGGGATCAAGATATAGTGACGGTAGCCCTTGGAACAGAGGTCGCATTCATGCCATATTAATTAATATTAGATATACCGGGAAGTACATCTATAACAGAACATCTTCGAAGTTACAAAGTAAAAAAGTCAAGAATCCTGAGAGCCAGTGGGTAAATAACGAATCTTTTTTTAAGCCAATAATCTCGCTCGAAAAATTTAAGCTGGCTCAAGAGATAATACATTCACGGTCAAAACAGATGAGCGACGATGAAATATTAATATACTTAAAAAAGAAATTACAAGAAAACGGTAAAATATCTGGTTTTATTATTGATCAGGATAGCACTGGACCTTCAAGCAGTGTTGTGGCGAATAGATTTGGTGGTTTAATCAATGCATACAAACTAATAGGGTATACACCCGAAATAGATTACAGCTTTTTAAACATCAACGAAAGGCTAAGGGAAAAGCATAAAAATTTGTTAGAAGAAATAGAAGGAAAGTTTACAACAAAGAATTTATCTATTGCAGAAAATAAGACAGTTTCCATAAATAGATCATTCACATTTTCGGTGGTTTTATCAAGATGTAGGAAAAGAGGAAAAGAAAAATACCAATGGGTCGTCAGGTTAGACAGGAGTCTAAACACTGATCTTAATATTGTGGTGAGAATGAACACTTTAAATAGTGAGCCTGTTGATTACTTTATTTTGCCATCCTTAGAAAAATTCGAGGATGATCTTAAATTTAAGGAAGATAACAATATGTTATTCGAGCTATACAGATTCGATAACCTTGATATTTTCTTAGATATGTTAAACCCATCTTTAATGGAGGCTTCTTAAATGCACGAAGGAAAGATACAAATGATAAAGGCCTCGTCTATAAAAGTGGTTTTGCCGAGATCACGTAATAAATTCAAACATGCAGAAATCACAGAAAGTATTGACACAAGTGGCATAAGGAAACCAGTAACAGTAAGAAGAATAAAAGATAATAAATATGATTATGCTCTGATTTGTGGACAAGGAAGGCTGGAGTCAATCTCAAATTTGAAGGAAGAATTGATACCTGCATTTGTTTTGGAAGTGGATGAAAATACTGCTCATATCATGAGTCTTGCTGAGAATATGGCTCGTGTTTTACCAAGAGCGGGTCAGCAATATCTGAGAATAAAGGAAATGAAAGATCAGGGGTTGAGCAATAAACAAATCGCTGAGAGCACGGGATTATCATTAAAATGGATTACTTGTCTGACAATGCTCATTGAGAAAGGTGAAAATAAACTATTAGCTGCTGTAGAAAGTGGGAAAATGCCAATATCACTCGCAGTTGAAATTGCAAGGGTAGATTACAAAGAGGGACAGGAACTTTTTATCAAAGCTTTTGATGAAGGTAAAATAAAACATAAAGATGTCGGTAAGCTTAGAGAAATATTAGACTCAAGAAATGAAGGTTTAAAAGGAGTGATTAATGTTTCATATAAAAAGGATAAAAATAAGAAAAGACTAACTACAGATGAGCTGAAGAAACTATATCAAGAAAACATCAAAGAACATAAAGCATTAATTAATAAAGCAAACTATTTGGAAGTGAATTTGTTGTTAGTCAACCAAATTTTCTGTGAGTTGCTACAAGATGATGAATTTAAAAATATCATTTTCGATGAAAGCTTAAATAACATAGTAAGTGTGGTGGTTAAAAATTCCACTAAGGAAGCCTGATATGATCAAATGTTGCTTTAATGAAGAAACAGTGAGTTTAAACATATCGGATTTATTACCGACAAAGAAGATGCCACTTAACTATGATAGAAGTGAAAAATTCATACAGATAAAATGTACTCTAAAAGCAATAGGTCTTATAGAGCCAATTCTTATATATATAGATGGAGACCAAAATGAAATAAAAATATTGGATGGACATTTGAGGGTTGAGGCACTCAAAGAGTTGGGAGAAGTTAAAGTCGAATGCCTTGTATCAACAGTTTATGATACATACACTCCCAACACAAAAGTAAACCAAGTGACAATAATCCAGATCCAAAAAATGTTGAAGGATGCTATTAAAGCTGGAGTTCCGATTGAATTACTCAGTTCATCTTTAAATGTTTCTGTTGAATCTTTAAAGGGTAAAATATCAATTCTGAACGGGATTAGTCCCAAAGTCATAGAAATATTAAATGACAAAAATGTGCCTAAAGCTACTTTTCAGGCATTAAAGAAAATGGTGCCTTTACGACAACTTGAATGTGCTAATTTAATGATAAAGTTCGACAACTTCTCGAAAAACTTTTCTCATTCACTTTTGCAAAGCTCACCTAAAGAAACACTGGTTGAAACTTTAAGTAAAACCCCAGCAAGTAAAGAAGGTCATAAAAAAATAATAGAAAGGCTTGAGAAAGAAATGGCGCATGTTCATGTTGATGCTGATAAATTAAAGGAGACTTATGGTTCAAACAGTTTAAAGCTGACTATCATTATTTCTCATATAAAAACTTTGTTGGAAAACCAAATTCTGTTTAGATGGATGCATAAAAACAAGCCAGATCTGTTAAATGAATTGATTAAAATATCTGAAATTAACAGTTTGAGCTAAATTGAAATCATGTAAGAAGAGGGTTTCTTGATGAGGATGTCTTTCGTGTTTAAACTACAAGACTAAGAGCGTTCTAACTCCCATCAAGGAAAGATATGTCATGAGTGAAAGTTTCAAAAGTCTAAACAACTACCGCACACTAAGAGCACAAGCTCGTGAAACCCCATTAGAGCTTCTTGAAGAGATGCTTGCGAAGCTTTCGACGGTTGTAGAAGAACATCGTGAAGAGCAAGTTTCTGTTCGTAAGGGACAAGAAGAAAAACAAGCCAAGCTTGAGGCGATAAAAGCAAAGCTTATAGAAGATGGCATCGATCCTGAAGAGTTGATAAATGGTCTGTCCAAGATATCTCAGGTCAGGAAAACTCAGCGAGCACGACCAGCAAAATACAAATATATAGATCAGAATGGCAAAGAACAAACCTGGACGGGGCAAGGAAGAACTCCAAAAGTTATCTCAGATTATATTGCCAATGGAAAGCAACTAAAAGATTTTGAGGTTTAAAAGAATTTAAAACCAGCCTAAAGAATAGCTATCAATAGGCTGGCTATAACTTAGTTGAGCAGTTTTGCTAACCAATTTCTTTTATATCTTGAACTGATTTCATTTTCTAAGACAGCATTGTAACTATTATACAAACCGTAGTAACTATTATTCACTTTGTTTTCGATATCAGCCTTAAAAGCGAAGAAAGATAGTAATGGTTTGAAAACTGTATTGATAGCATCCTCAGTCTTTTTAGATGAAGAATACCGTTCATCAGTTAGATCGCCCGCGATAAAAAACTCATTGATAATTTCAGAAACGTTGACACCGGAAAGAACATTTTTTACTTCTTCATTTTTTTGTTGAGATTCCGCATCGAGTTTTTTAAGAGATTCGCTCAACTTATTGTTGAATTTATGAAATTGATCTACAGTTCCAGTTACCAAAGCTATATTAATGAAATCTTGATACATTTCTTGTCTACAAGTAAGAAGTTCTTTATAGTGGCTTTCAGAATTATCATTATATTCAGAAGTTTTTTTGAGCAAGGCGACCAAATATGACTTATATTCTTCTGTCAGCCTTGGACCTGAACCATCTTTGTGAGCGTTATATCTGCTAATCAATTCATTATAAAGACTAATTTTTTGAACATAATCATTAGAAAGTGATTTAGAAATACTACTACACTGTCTTTCCTTATTTATTAAAGGTGAATAATAATCCTTCATAATATCTGCTCTAAAATTTAGATCACTTTTATAAGATTCAAGTATGACTCCAAAAATTAAAGTCCCTAATACTAAAGGAATAAGTGACCTGCCCCCAGTATTAGATACAACCTTCAGTTAGTAACGTCGGTTTGTTTACCCTCACATTTTCCATTCCGCCACCGTGCTGCAAACTCTGACGGCGTCTGATAATTCAGCGATGAATGCGGTC
>NZ_VWUO01000025.1:0-47620 GCF_008631595.1 Pantoea sp. F_5 | reverse complement strand
CAACCTGCTCAACGACAGCCAGTTTAAAAGACAGAGAGTAATCGCGTTGTGTACGTTTAACATACTGTTTCATCACATTCTCCTGAAAACACCGGGTAAATGTGTCAACGCTATTCAGGACGGGTCACAGAATAAAAAAAGGCCGACGCAATGTCGGCCTTTTTCGTTACGGCATCCCTTATGCGGAGGCGCAGGCGTCTGCGTCGCCCTCGGCAAAGGGGAGTGGCCAGCCGCCTAACCGTTTCCAGCGGTTTACCAGCTCGCAGAACAGTGTCGCTGTCTGCTGAGTGTCATACAGCGCAGAATGCGCCTGCGTACTGTCAAACTCCATTCCCGCCGCAATACAGGCTTTCGCCAGCACCGTCTGACCCAGCACCAGTCCGCTCAGCGCCGCGGTATCAAAGGTGGCAAACGGATGAAATGGATTGCGCTTCAGGCTGGCACGTTCTGCTGCTGCTGACATAAAGTTCAGGTCAAACGTGGCATTGTGGGCCACCATAATGGCGCGATTGCAGCCGCTGTCTTTAATGCCTTTGCGAACCATTTTGAAAATGGCATGCAGCGCCTCATATTCACTGACTGCGCCGCGCAGCGGATTATTCGGATCGATACCGGTAAAGGCCAGCGCTTCCGGATGCAAAAGCGAGCCGACAAAGGGTTCGACGTTGAAATGCAGCGTCTGGTCAATCTGAATCCATCCCTCTTCATCCATTTTCAGCGTGATAGCGGCAATCTCCAGTAACGCATCGGTTTGCGCATTGAAACCAGCGGTTTCAACGTCGATCACCACCGGATAGAAGCCACGGAAACGTTGATTGAGTGCATTAGGGGAATTCGATTCAGACATCAGGATCTCGTTGCAGGAAAAGGGCAGCGCGTATTATGGCAAAAAACAGGGCCGGGTGCAGCAGATGAAGCGCAGAGAAGGGATTCAGCCCACCTGTTCAGGCGGACTGAGAGGCAGGTTTAGTTGCCCAGGCCGTTACCGGCATCTTTGTTTTCGATCAGCTCGATTTTGTAACCATCGGGATCTTCAACAAAGGCAATAATGGTGGAGCCGCCTTTGACCGGGCCCGCTTCACGGGTCACGTTGCCGCCATCTTTGCGGATACGTTCGCAGGCTGCTGCTGCGTCATCGACGCCCAGCGCGATATGGCCATAAGCATCGCCGAGGTCATATTTGTCAACGCCCCAGTTGTAGGTCAGCTCGATCACAGCACCTTCGCTTTCGTCGGTGTAGCCCACGAATGCCAGGGTATATTTATATTCGGTGTTTTCGCTCTGACGCAGCACGCGCATGCCCAGCACGCGGGTGTAGAAATCGATTGAACGTTGCAGATCGCCAACGCGCAGCATGGTATGAAGTAAACGCATAACATCCTCTTTTAAATAAAACGCCATCGCCGGATGACCCAGGCGCTAAGTATAGCGACGAAAATCGCCATTGAATAATGGCTGCCGTCATCGTCCCGGACGGCAGCCCAAACGGATTACAGCGTCGGGTAGTCGATATAACCTTCCGCGCCGCCGCCGTAGAAGCTTTCCGGACGCTGTGGGTTGAGTGGGGCATCCTGCTGGAGACGCTCAACCAGATCCGGGTTAGCAATGTAATCACGACCAAACGCAACCGCATCGATCAGACCGCGACCAATCAAATCGTCCGCTTTCTCAACGGTGTAAGCACCGGCACCAATGATGGCACCCGGGAAGAGATCGCGTACTTTCTGACGGAATGCGTCGGTGTAAGGCTTGCCGCCGGCCCAGTCTGGTTCTGAGAGATGCAGATAGGCGATGTTGCGTTTTGCCAGCTCGCCGATGTACCACAGCGCTGCTTCTTCTTCGTCCGGACCGTTGTCCAGATTCTGGAAGCTGCCGATAGGCGAGACACGGATACCAATGCGATCGGCTGACCAGTTGGCGATCACCGCATCGACCACTTCCAGCGCAAAGCGACCGCGTTTTTCGATGCTGCCGCCATATTCGTCGGTGCGCTGGTTTGAACCCGGTGCCAGGAACTGGTGCATCAGGTAGCCGTGCGCGGAGTGCAGCTCAAGCAGGTCGAAGTCTGCTTCACGTGCGTTCGCCGCAGCCTGACCAAAATCAGCCACGATCTGCTGAATCTCTGGCACTGTCAGTTCGCGCGGTACAGACGTGTCTTCGCGATAGACGCTGCCATCTTCAGCACGCAGTGAGGTACGGGTACCCGCAGCAATGGCGGATGGTGCAACCGGTGCTTTGCCTTCCGGCTGTACGCTGTTATGAGAGATACGACCGGTGTGCCATAACTGCACTGCGGTATGACCGCCCGCCTGATGGACACCTTCGTTAATCGCTTTCCATGCCGCAATCTGCGGTTGAGTATGCAGGCCTGGCGCACCGGCATAGCCTTTTGCCTGGAAAGAGATTTGGGTCGCTTCAGTGATGATCAGACCAGCAGTGGCGCGCTGACGGTAATATTCCGCCATCATCGGGGTAGGGATGTCGCCAGGCTCAATGCTGCGCAGACGGGTCAGCGGTGCCATAAATACGCGGTTTGGGACGGTAATTGCGCCGACTTTCAGCGGACGAAACAGCTGGGTACTCGCCATAATAGCTCCTGATTAGTAGACCAGTCGTCTACAAACATGTTTTTTAAAAATCAGTGGCATTTAAGCCACTGTTCGATGGTACTCAGTGCCAGACGCAGTGGCTGCGCCTCGCGGGAAATTTTACTCTGCAGGCTGGCACCCAGCCACAGCAGCGACAGTAACTCAGCCATCTGCGCGGGGGGATGCGGCAGGCTCAGTGACTCCTGCTGCTCTGCGGCAACCAGCGTCCGGGCATAGATCGCGGTAATCTTTGCTGCACCTTGCTGCAGTGCATCACGCATCGGCTCTGAAAGGTCGCAGACCTCCGCAGAAACTTTCACGCCCAGACAACCGACAATATGTCCCTGCTGCACAAACAGCTCAACGGCAGCACGAAAATGGTTAAGCAGACGTTCACGCGGCGTGCCGTCTGTCTGGTTGAGCTGTAACTCAACATCCTGCAGATAACGCACAAAGTAGCGTTCCAGTAACGCCACGCCAAACGCCTCTTTAGATCGGAAGTAGTAGTAGAAGGAGCCTTTGGGCACCGCCGCCTGCGTCAGCAGTTCGCTGAGTCCCATTCCGGTAAAGCCGCGTTGCAGACAGAGCTGTTCACCTGTCTGGAGCAGGTGTTCGCGGGTTTCGTTGCGTTGTAGCGTCTTATTCATGGCAGAGAGAGTAGTAGACCGGTTGGTCTAATGCAACGCTGCACCGTACATTTGGCACAGAGTGTTCACTCACCCGTGAGAGAAAAGGATAATTCTGACGGGGCATAGCTTAATTCCTGCGCATCCAGGCTACGCTTTTTACTGGTCTGTTTATTCTGTTAATCCGGAGTCATGGTGGCCGAGCAGCTTGAGTTTTTCCCGGTTCCCAGCCCCTGTCGCGGCATCTGCCAGACGGATGCGCGCGGCTACTGCCTGGGATGTTTACGCAGCCGCGATGAGCGGTTTAACTGGCTTCGCTTCAGCGATGCGCAAAAGCGGGAGGTCATTCGTCTCTGTCAGCAGCGTCGTCTGCGCCTGCTGCGGCAGCAGAAAAGCGACGAGCCACCAGAGCCACAACAGCCGGAGTTATTCTGACGACTTTCCGCTTTCCGTTATACTCTCTGACACATTAATTACAGCCAACGCGCAACAGGGAGAACGTCATGTCAGAACTGCAAGCCATCGCTTTACAGGGCCCCGATTTTTCACCGCTGGTTATGGGGTACTGGCGTCTGATGGAGTGGGGCATGTCGCCGCAGGAGCGGGTTGCGTTTATTGAGCACCATCTGAGGCTTGGCATTACCACCGTTGATCATGCGGACATTTACGGCGACTACCAATGTGAGGCAGCTTTTGGTGAGGCGCTGAAGCTGGCTCCCGGACTGCGCGATCGGCTACAGATTGTGACCAAATGCGGCATCGCCACCCGCGCCCGGCCTGAGCATCATATTGGGCACTACATTACCGACAAAAATCATATCGTGCAGAGTGCTGAAAACTCGCTTCGCCATTTCCATACCGATCGTCTCGATCTGCTGCTGATCCATCGCCCCGATCCGCTGATGGCGGCTGACGAAGTAGCTGAAGCCTTTATGGCACTTCATCAAAGCGGAAAAGTGCTGCATTTTGGCGTCTCGAATTTCACGCCATCCCAGTTTTCACTGCTGCAATCGCGTCTGCCGTTCTCGCTGGTCACTAACCAGCTGGAGATTTCACCCGTGCAGCAAAGCGTGCTGCTGGATGGATCCCTGGATCAGTGCCAGCAACTGCGCATTCGTCCGATGGCATGGTCCTGTCTCGGCGGCGGCCGTCTGTTTAACGATCCTCACTTCCAGCCACTGCGTAACGAACTGGAGGTGGTGCGGCAGGAAACCGGTGCGACCAGTCTGGAACAGGTGGTTTATGCCTGGATACTGATGCTGCCGTCGCAACCGTTGCCCATCATTGGTTCAGGCAAAGCTGCGCGGGTCACTGAAGCCGCCGGGTCACTGAATTTATCCCTGTCCCGGCAGCAGTGGTTCCGTATTCGCAAAGCGGCGCTGGGATTTGATGTTCCCTGAAGCGTAAAACTGCGTCAATCTTCGGCAAAATAGTGCAACAGCGGCCAGACTTATCTCAAACCCTGGGAGACAAATGGAGACACCATGAAAATGAAAGCAGTTGCGCTTTTTGCACTAATCGCCTGCGGCTCAGCGCAGGCTGCCAGTGAGCAGGTTACGATCCATCAGGTTACCGCTGAAGGGATTGGAAAATCGCTGGGTACCGTTAAGATTGACGAGACCCGGTATGGTCTGCAGTTTACGCCGGATCTGCAGGGACTTAAGCCAGGCATTCACGGTTTTCATGTTCATGCTAAAGGCAGCTGTGAGCCAGGCGAATCTGAAGGCAAAGTGGTCGTCGCCGGTGCGGCTGGCGGTCACCTTGATCCGGCGAACAGCGGCAAACATCTGGGGCCTTATGCTGAAGGTCACCTGGGCGACCTGCCCGCGATTTATGTTGATGAGAAAGGCAACGCCACCTATCCGGTGCTGGCACCACGGCTGAAGTCCTTAAAAGAGATCAAAGGTAAAGCACTGATGGTGCATGCCGGCGCGGATAATCATGCCGATCATCCTGCACCGCTGGGCGGCGGCGGGGCGCGTTATGCCTGCGGCGTTATCTGAATTACCGGGCGGCAGGCGATAGCCGCCCTTTTTTATCCCGCCTGTTTATGAATTGTTATACCATCCCCGTCATTTCCACCCTATGATATTGATTCAGGTAAGAAAGCGTGATGGGGAAGGAGCAGGAAAATGAAATTCAAGGGCGCATTACTGCTGTGTCTGCTGCTGGTGGGATGCGATAAACCCAATGATACGCAACTGGTCACTGAAACCGGACGGGAACTTCAGCGCACCATTGATACCAGCAAGATGCGTGTCACCTGTGAAAAGATCGCCAAAGGTCGTGAATGGCTCAGCCGCAACATGGTGCGCAAGCTGGAAGCGCAGGGGTGCGATCAGGTCTTTCGCAGTGCCACTGAAACCAATTTCACTGACACCACGATCTATCGCCGCACCATGACCATGGTGTGCGGTGGCATTCACGGTCAGAGTTTTACCGGCAGCGAACTGACACGCCGTTTTATCTTCTCACCTGATGAGAAAGCGCTGGTGATTGAACCGATGACCGAGATGGATAAAACCCGCTTCGAGGGCCACAAAACGCTGCAACAGCTGCAGGATGATTTTAACCGGCAGCAACAGCAATACTGCCAGTAATTACGCTGGCACAGCCTGCTTCAGCTGGGCCAGCGAACAGCGTAACCGCCAGATAATCCCCGCCAGTTCGCTGGCTTCGTTGTTCTCCAGTGCCAGCAACGCGGTAATCGTCGCTTCCAGTTCCGACAGCATCTGATCCAGTGAATTGTGCCGTACGCCGCGGCTGCTCATAATCTGCTGTAAATTCTGCAGGCTGTTATCGCGAAATGTCATCAGCGTTACCGAACTGGCACGCCATTCACGTAACTGCCAGACGATATGCGAACAGTTGAGCAGCACCACGCCCCAGCGCAGAAGCCAGACGCGCGCCTGCTCATCCCGGCTATGGCTGAGCTGGCTGATGCGATGATAAATCTGCGATTCAAAGCGGCTCTCGCTGAGCCGTGGCCGTTGCCGCAGCTGATCGAGAAACGCCAGCCGCAGCGCCCGGATATGCCGCCGGCTGCGCCGTGCATCGGAGCTGGGCCGCAGAATCTGAAACGCCAGCCAGGCGAGCAGCACCCCGCAGACTTTGGCGATGTTATCGTTAAAAAAGTCCTGATAATCCCAGGTGGGCGGGTTCGTCACCGCGATAAACGAGCCCATAAATACGATGAACTGCCCCCACATCCCGGCGCGCTGTTTCTGCTGCAGCTTGAAGAGTTGCAGCGTCACCAGCAGCGGAAACAGAAACAGTAAAAACGGCCATAGCTGACCGATCTGCACCATCAGGCCAAACTTCATCACAAAACTAAATGCAAACAGCCACAGCAGCGTTTTCAGCAGCAGCGTGACGCTGCCGCCAGGTGAGGGGGCAGAGGCATAGAGCACGCAGGCAATGGCGGTAAGAGTGAGCGCCGAGGCACCGGAAGACCATTGCGTGTTAATCCAGAAGGCGCAGCCCAGTACAATCACACAGAAAGTGCGCAGGGCGCTCCAGCCCGCTTCGGCACTGTCACTGTCACGCGCCAGCGCCGGAACCGGCGGCGGCTGAAAGCGGGTATCGGCATCGGCGCGCTCCAGCAGACGGATCCAGCGCAGCACGTTGAGGTACATCCAGCAGAAGTAGCGCAGCCGCTGACAAAAGGCACGCTGCCGGTAGTCCCCATCTGCCGCAGGCGTCACGCTGCGCAGAATTTGCGCCAGACGATATTTATCACACGCCGGTTTCGCCAGCTCCGCCAGCAGTTGTTGCACTGCCTCAAACAGCGCCTCAGGCGCGTCGGGCCAGTTCAGCAACATGCGGCGCAGGCTGGAGAGCACGCTGGTAAGTCGTAGCTGCTGGTGCAGCACATAGTTCAGGACGTTGTTCTGTCGGCGAAAACGGTAATGGCTCCAGAACGCCTGAATCCGCAGCAGGTTCATGGTCAGGATCTGGCTGATGACGTTTTCATGTGCGGTGCGAATAGTGTCGCTGGCCGAGGGCTGCAGCAGTAATAGCGCATGTTCGAGCAATCGCGCATGCATCTGTTTCAGTGAGGTAATCAGCGTTTCGCCGTCGGAGGTGCTCGGCAGCACCATCATCATCAAACCGGCGCACAGAATACCGGAGATCACCTCACAGACGCGTGCCTGGGCGATGGTCCACAATGAGGTGATATCAGTGATATTGACGCTGCTGAAGGCGATAATAGCGGCGGTGTAGCCCGCCAGCGAAAAGGCGTAGGCGACGTTGTTCTGGTAGTGGTTTGCAATGCCAGTGCAGAGCGCGAGCCAGCCGGCAATCGCAAAGGTAAACAGCCAGGGTTCATTCAGGGTATGTCCGGCAATCAGCAGGGCGGCGCTGGCCCCGAGCAGACTGCCGACGATGCGGCCCAGACTTTTACTGATTGCGCCGCCCACGGTAGGAAAGCTGATTACGGCGGCAGAGGTCATCGCCCAGTAAGGCTCATCAAGATCCAACCCATAGGCGATGCTCAGCGCCAGACACATCGCGATAGCATTTCGCAACGCATAGCGCCACTGACCGGCGTTCGCCTTAATCCAGGGCAGTTGATCCCAGGCCAGCCACTGAAAATTCATGGCTGGATGGTGATGGTGCAGCTGGTGCCGGCCACCAGATCGGCATCAGCCGGTAGCGTATCGAGACGAATGCGCACAGGCACCCGCTGCGCCAGCCGCACCCAGGGCACATTGGGTTTGATATCGGGTACCAGGCCGCTGTCAGTCTCAATGCTCTGGTCATAGATAGCGCGGCCAATGCTGTCCACCTGGCCCTGCAGCCGCATGCCATTACTGTAGAGCACCACCTGAGCCGCCGCCCCGGTGTGAATATGGCGCAGCTTGGTCTCTTCGAAATAGCCCATGACGTAGTAAGAGTGAGTGTCGACCAGCGCAAACAGGGGCGATCCCGCCGTCGCATAGTTGCCGGGACGAAGCATAAGATTCGTGATCCAGCCATCTGTCGGTGCGGTCAGTGTCGTCTGCTGCAGATTCCAGCGCGCCCGCTCCAGCTCCGCCTGTGCGGCTTTGGCACTGGCGGCGGCGGCTTCCGCGCTTAAGCGTGCCGCATCGAGATCCTCAGCGGAGATGATGTTGCGCGGCAGGCTGCTGCGCCGGTTATATTCATGCTGGGCTTTCGCCAGGTCCGCCTGCGCTTTGCTAAGCTGAGCGGCAGCGTTGTCGAGCGCAATCTGCCATGGCACCGGGTCCAGCGTTAACAGCAGCTGGCCCTGATGCACGAACTGATTATCTTTGACCTTCAGCTGCGTAATCCGGCCCGACACCTGAGGCGTGATATCCACCAGCTCTGCCCGTACTTTCCCGTCACGCGTCCAGGGCGACTGCATGTAGTAGTTCCACAGCCAGCCAGCAGCCAGCAGCGCCAGCGCAAAAACAATCAGCGTTGAGAAATATTTTATCGCGTTAAATTTCATATCGATTATCCGTGACCGATAAGCCAGAGTGCGGCGGTAACGCACAGCACAAACAGGGAGAGATCAAACAGGGTGGGATGCCAGACATCACCGGAGTAGATCCAGCCGCGCACCAGCGGGTGAATCAGCAGCCAGAAAAAGAAGCCGAGCAGTACCGCTTTGAATATCGGGGGGAAAAAAAGCGAGGCGCCCACGACCAGTTCGGTTAGCGGTTTCGCACCTGAAAAAGCAGGAGTGATCACGTGATAACATCCTTCGTTAACCCAAACGGCAGACTGAACGCGCTACCGCGTAATCGTAGCCTGGTCCGGGATTTGTAATTTGTCCTGTAAACTCGCAGAATAGTGTAAAATCTGGCTTGATAGCTAGCAAGCTAATTATAAGGAGATGAAATGGATACGCCTCTCGGAACGGATTTATCTCGCCTGGTGCGCATCTGGCGCGCGCTGATTGATCAGCGGCTCAAACCGCTTGAGCTGACTCAGACTCACTGGGTGACGTTGCATAATATTCATCAACTGCCGCCCGAACAGTCGCAGATTCAGTTAGCCAAGGCGATTGGTATTGAACAGCCTTCTCTGGTGCGGACGCTGGATCAGCTGGAAGAGAAAGGACTGATTACCCGTTCGACCTGCGCCAACGATCGTCGTGCTAAACGCATTAAGCTCACGCAGCAGGCTGAGCCGATTATTGAACAGGTTGAGAGTGTGATTGATGAGACGCGGGATGACATCCTGTCCGGCATCAGTCGGGAAGAGATCAGTCAGATGGTGACGCTGATTGCCCGACTTGAGAAAAACATTCTCGAACTTCAGCACAAAGAGAAATAAAAAAACCGACGCCTGCGCGTCGGTTTTTTGTTTTGCAGCCTTAGCGAGGTGAAACCGTCACCTGGCTGCCGTTGGACGCCATCGCTACACGCTGGCCAACGGAGTAACGTGAGGCAGCCTGCTTCTGAACTACCATGATGGTGTTGCCATCATCCTTGCGGATTTCCAGCTCAACGCCATCGGTTTTATTGACTGCGCCCTGTACGCCCTGGCCTGCTACGCCGCCCAGAACCGCACCACCGGCTGTCGCCAGGCTACGTCCGCTACCGCCACCAATGGTGTTACCCAGGAAGCCACCCAGCACCGCACCACCGATTGCACCGATGACGTTGCTCTCATCACCGCCCTGGATTTTCACCGGACGCACAGAGACCAGAGTACCGTACGACACGCTCTGCACCTGCTTCGCTTCACTGGCACTGTAGGTATCACCCGACAGCGTACTGGTATTGCTACAACCTGCCAGCATCGCACCGGCCAGAGCGACCACAATTACACGCTTAATCATTTGAAACTCCTTTAGTCGAGAAGGCGCCACGTTTATCGCTGTATCCTGCACACAGTATAAGACACAAAACTGGCAAATTAATCCCTGTCCGAATAAAACACGGTTGGACGAAGCATAGACTATGTAAGATCAACAATAATTCAATTGTCTTTTAAAAATAGTCCCGCAACGTTACGGGTTAGCACGTTCGGATAAAAAGAATTTAATCATAGAATTAGCGATCATTATTTGTCAGGCTAGCCGCAGATGAATCGCACTTCCCGCCGGAAGTAAGGAATGGTTATGAAATCAGGACGCTATATCGGGGTAATGTCAGGCACCAGCCTGGATGGCGTGGATGTTGTGCTGGCCGCCATTGATGAGAATATGGTGGCGCAGCAGGCGAGTTACTGCCATCCGATGCCACCTGCGCTGCGTCAGGCCATTCTGGGGATTTGCCAGGGACAATCCCTGACGCTGTCACAGCTCGGCCAGCTTGATACCCGCCTCGGCCAGCTGTTTGCAGAAGCTGTGGTGACATTAATGAAGCGCGAATCGCTGGAGGCCAGCGATATCACAGCGATTGGCTGTCATGGTCAGACCGTCTGGCATGAGCCCCAGAGTGACGCGCCGAACACGCTGCAGATTGGTGACAATAACCAGATTGTCGCGGTAACCGGCGTCACCGTGGTGGGCGATTTCCGCCGTCGTGATATGGCGCTGGGCGGGCAGGGCGCGCCGCTGGTACCCGCTTTTCATCAGGCGCTGCTGATGGATGCCACGGAACGCCGCATGGTGCTGAATATTGGTGGCATTGCCAATCTCTCGCTGCTGATCCCGGGTCAGGCGGTACGTGGCTTTGATACCGGTCCCGGCAATATGCTGCTCGACGCCTGGATCTGGCGGAATCAAAGGCAGCCTTATGACAGAGATGCGCAGTGGGCGCGCAGCGGATCGGTGATCCCGGCACTGCTGGAGGCGCTGTTACGTGAACCCTGGTTTGCGTTGCCGCCGCCGAAGAGCACCGGGCGCGAACACTTCAACCTGGGCTGGCTGGAGCAACATCTGCGCTATTTTCCGGGTCTGGCACCGCAGGATGTGCAGGCCACGCTGGTGGAGCTGACCGCTATCACCATCACACAGCAGGTGTTACTCAATGATGGCTGCGATCGTCTGCTGGTGTGCGGCGGCGGCAGTCGCAATCCACTGCTGATGACGCGGCTGGCGGCGCACCTTCCCGGAACGGAAGTGGCGACCACCGATGCGGCGGGTATCAGTGGTGATGATATGGAAGCGCTGGCGTTTGCGTGGCTGGCATTTCGCACGCTCTCCGGCTTGCCGGGCAATCTGCCTGCGGTGACAGGCGCACGGGAAAAAAGCGTAATTGGCGCAATCTATCCGGCCAACGTTCTCTATCAACGCTAAGCGGGAGGTCGGGGGCAGGTTTTGCCCCCTGATGTTACAGGCGGCCGTCAGGCGGCACCGGAGAGATGTGTCAGATTACGAACCCCGGTAATCACCGTGGCAACCATGGTTTCACGTCGGGTAATCACCTCAACCTGATAAAACCGGCTGCGGTAGGCGATGGAATAGATGATGGGGTGGTACTTATTACCTTCTCCGTAGCGGGCGTAGTGCGCTTCGAGCGCACGGGTCGCTGCCAGGATATGGGAGGGTTCTTTATCACCGCGGATGATTTGCTTCATTCAGTTCCTCAAATGCTGTCCCTGGAGTCACGTCGCACGTAATGGCGCGTAGCGCTGGCCTAAACACTGAACATCTGACTGCTAAACATTTAATCACTGATGGGTTCATGACTGACTGTGACGCGGAGAGATGACAGAAAGATGATCCTCCGGCGCTGTAAATTATTTAGCAGCAGCCGGATGATCCAGCAAGGCAGGGAAGTGTAAATTCATCCAAATCGCAGGGGTTAAATCAGCTCCGGCCAGGCGACGGCCGCAACGCCATTCAGTTCAGGCTCAGAGAACAGGAAGCCCTGAAACTGGGTCACGCCCGCGGCTTCAAGCCACATCCACTCTTCCGGTTGTTCTATGCCTTCGGCGATCACACCGATCTCCAGAGAGGCGCAGCATTTCAGAATGGCGTGAATGATCGCCTGTTTGGGCCCACTTTTATGCACGTCAGAGATGATGGCACGGTCAATCTTAATCTTGTCGGGCTGAATGCGGGTCAGCAGCGACAGCCCGGCAAAACCGGCACCGAAATCATCCAGCGCCAGGCTGATCCCGGCCGCTTTCAGTTGTCTGATGGCGGCTTCAAATGCCTCCGGCTGTGAGATGATTTCATTCTCAGTGAACTCAACCATGACCTGCTCTGGCACCAGTCCCTGGGCCGCCATCTCATCCAGCAAAAAGGAGACAGCGTCGGGCACTTCTACCAGCGTCATCGGCAGCAGATTGATCGACAGGGTCATCCCCTCAATCCCCAGCTTCTTCGCCTGAGCGAAGGCGATCTTTTTTGACCGAAGATCGACCTGATAAAGCTGTTCGCGTGTCAGGCGGGCAAAATAGTCGAGCGGCGATTCCCCCTGCGGACCGCGCAGCAGTGCTTCCAGCGAAACGATCTCGCAGGCGAAGGGATCAACAATAGGCTGAAACGCAAAGCTGACTTCATCCGCAGCCACCAGCGCCGCATCGCCTTCACGCTGCTCTGTCTCGTTACGAATAAACGTCCAGCCGCTGGCGGCAGGGATTTCGAAATAGTTCTCTTTTTCGCGCGCTTCAACAAAGGTGCGCAGGAATTGCAGCGCGCGATCGGCATAGGTCATCTGATATTTCGTCGTGCATTTTTCCAGCACTGACTCGAGCACGGTTTCCTGATCGTGCAGCCGCAGATCGAACAGCTCCATACCAACATGACCAAAACGTCGCGCCGGGGCGTAATCGCGCAGCAGTTCGACCAGATTGTGGTGGCGCGGATCCTGGCAAATCCGGCTATAAACCGCCTTCACGGCGGCCTCCGGGCCTTCCAGAAGCTGGAAAAAATGCGTGCCATTGAACAGTAAAATTCCGGTGACATCGGACGATTTATTGATTTTATTCGCTTTTCGCGCCAAATCATTCAGGGTCTCGAGCTGCACATGTTCAGTGATGTGGCTGCGATAGATGAGTGTCGACAACATAAAGGGTTCCGGAATTTTTTATCTTTTTGTTAAGGCACCTTACCAGAAGCTTCTCCTGGGGAAAACGAGGGCCAGTATGACTTTCTTATTATGACGCTATTATTTTAATCAACTGGCGGCGTGGTATCGCCGGTTCCCAGAGAACGTTGCATGAAAACGGTATCCAGCCAGCGGCCCTGTTTAAACCCCACCGATCGCAGGATGCCTGTCATCTCAAAACCTGCTGCCTGATGCACAGCAATCGAACCCCGGTTCTCGCTGTCGCCCACGTTGGCGATCATCTGACGAAACCCTGCCTGTTCAGCCCACGTAATGGCATGATCTAACAGACGGGAGCCGGCACCACGCTTCTGAAAACCGGGATCGGTATAAATCGAGTCTTCCAGCGTATGCCGATAGGCGTAGCGCGGGCGATAAGGTGCGAGATAGCAAAATCCACGTACGTCGCCGTCGCTGACAGCGATGAACCACGGCAGCCCCGCCTGCTGAATCTTGCGCATCCGCTCGCCAATCTCTACAGCGTCCGGGGGCACGGTCTCAAATGAGCCGGTGCCGTTAAGGACATGCCAGGCGTAGATCTGCTGTATCGCCGGGATATGGCGTTCATCTGCATCAAAAATTTCCATCATGTGGTTTTGCCCTGATCGTCTGCACCTGTTGGAAAACAACGGTATAGCGGGCGCTCAGAGCGTGCAATATAATTCTCGTGCGCGTTAGCAATTTTATTATGGGCGCTTCCTCCAGGAGAACGCCTGGCGAAACAGAGAGACGCCTTCCTGCCGATTGAGTCCCGCTACTGAATGGCGGTTAAGCCTATTCTGAAAACAGCGTCAGCCGGATGATCCGTCCCGGGCTTAAGGCTATTATCTGTGCCGTTCCGATAGAGTTAATTAATTGACGGGAGGCGCAGCGTGATGCGATTTGTTGATTTTCTGAATAGTAAGCAGGGGCTGCGTGCAGCACGAAATCATTGCTTCGAATTAAATGGGATAGTACTGGGCCATTTTACGGCGTTATTCCTGCAGGATAATCAGATTATTTTTACCAAAGATGGTAAACAGTGTGCGGTGCCTTATTATCTGGGGCCCGATGAAGATTTACTTCAGCAGAAGGTCAATCCACGGATTAACAATATCCGCGCGATCTGAAAAGCTTCGGTGCTGCCTTTATCCATTTAATTATAAAACTGACATGATCATTCCTGATGAGCCGGACAGTTATGTTTCACGCTGTCTGGTAAATAACATCATCAGTTAATTCCCGCCACGCTTTACGATGCTGTGCGTTATTTACGGCTTATTCATCTGAGGCGTCACTATTCTGCGACGGTGTAATAAACAGCAGGATCAGGGCACTGAGTGCAAACAGCGCTAAAGCCGTAATGGCACCCAGCGCGGCGTAAAGCTGACCAAACAGCAGCGATCCCGCAACCTGACCGACTGCCAGCATAAAAAACAGGATACCGACGCCTGTCGCCGGCTCTTCCGCCGTGGCCTGTGCTCCCCATACCAGCAAGACGCCCGACAGCGTGACGTAACCTGCGCCGCAACAGGCCACCGCAATCAGTAAACCGGCAGATTCACCGTGACTGAAGGCCAGAACCAGCAGTGGCAATGCCATCCCGCACAATGACAGCCGATAAACTGCGTTCAGCCCGATACGGGCAGCGACCGGGCCGGTTGCGGCACCCACAATGCCTGCACCTCCGGCAACCAGCCAGAGTAAACGGGCGGTCTCTGCATCAACGCCGACATGCTGGCGCAGCAGCGCCGACCCAAAGCTCCACCAGGCTGCACTGACCAGCCCTGAAACCAGCGCTATGCCCATCAGTCGCCGCATAGCGTGACCGTAAAGACGCGGGAACCCGCGGCTGACGCGGGCGGCGCGACCAGCCGCATGAACCGACAGCACGCGCATCACCGGCAGCAGACAGGCCAGGGACAGCAGGGCGAACAGCAGGCAGGCGGCACGCCAGCCGCCAGGTAGCACGCTCAGGATCACCACGGTCAGAATGATACCTGCGCTGGTGCCGGCGTTGATCAGGGTATTGATGCGCGGCTGATCGGCAGCCGCAATCCGGTTACTGACTGCCGCGGCCAGAGCGGGCGATGCCAGCCCTGAACTCAATCCGGCAACAAACAGACCTGTCGCCAGCAGTAGCGGTGAGGAGGCACAGGCGAGCAGCAGCAGCCCTGACGCTGCACTCAGGGCCGCCAGCAGCGCAGTCAGTCGGGCACCATAGCGGTCTGCCAGTGCGGCTGCGGTGAGAATAGTGAGGCAGTAGGCCACAAAGCTACAGGCTGACAGTAATCCCGCCTGCTGCGGGCTGAACGGAATATCTGCTGAGATCGAAGGCAGCATCAACCCCCACGAGAAGCGCGCCATGCCGTAAGTCACAGCAATCAGGCTAAAGCCGGTCAGCGCCAGCGCGGCGGGTGACCTCATCTGACCGCACCACACTTCAATAACTGGCTGGCGACCTGTTCCGCCTGCCGCACAGCGGCAGGACCGGTAATCAGCGCTGTGGTAATCGCCCCCTCAAACAGTATCCAGATGGCATCACTCAGCTGCTGATTAACGTCGCCGCGCAGATGCGTCACGCATTGCGTAATGTAAGCACGCATCGTGGCGCGAAAGGCCAGTGCCTGAGATGCCAGCTCACTATCCCGCTCGGCATACTCTCCCCAGGCTTTCAGAAAGAAGCAGCCACGCGCGCCGTTTAATATCGTCCACTCAACCAGCACGGCAAACAGATGCGCGATTGCCTCAGGCTGTTGCGCTGGCAGCAGCGCCGCCATAAAACGCTGCTCGCGGGCGTTAAGCACCGCGGCGGTAAGTGCTTCGCGAGAGGCGAAATGATGATAAAGCGTGCGTGTTGAGACGCCCGCTTCGCGACAGAGCTGATCGGTACTGGTGGCGTGGAAGCCATGGGTATAGAAGAGCCGCTCGGCGGCCTGAAGAATATCGTCTCTCTTTTTCATTTCTTAAAAGTAAACCGATCGTTTTACTTTTTCAAGCCAGTTACGGTTAATTACTCCCGCCGTTATTGATAAACCCCTGACTTTGCCTGTCTCACCGCTTCGCTAAAAGAGAGGCGCTCTGCCGCTTTCACGCTTTATCAGCCTCAGTTTATCAATACTCATAAGTACCCCTGCGGCGGTTAATGTCGTTTGTTGTGGCTCTAATCATAACGACCGTGACATATCAGGCTGGCTACAGCAGGGAAATTTATAAGTAATTATTTTATAATGCTTTTTTTGGCTGCTGTTTTTTTATTGATGCATTAGAACCCTAAATGTAAGCGGAGCTGTAAAGCGGGACGGGAAGTTTAAGCGCGCTGAATGCCTGAAGCGATAATCGTGGCTGAAAAGGGCATATTCTCAAAGTCGGTTTGAGTTACGCAATAAAGTGGTTTTAGGGATAATTCTCAGTTAGTTTAATAAAACTTCAGATTACAAATAAAAACTCTTACGAATTTTGGTTCGTTTTTTACGATACATACAGCAACTATCAGGATGACTACCATGCTCAAAGCCAGCTATTATTATCTGTGCCCGCGTCCCATGGGTGGATGGATTTTACACAAAGAAGGTTGCGTTAATCTGTCAAAGAACGATAAACGCGTTTTTATTGGTTCGCTTTATACCCGACAGCAGGCGCTGGCGGTGGCGAAAGTCCATCACGCCAATGCCATATTGTGTAATGCCTGCCTGAGCACCTTTATTTGCCCGACCACGACCAGCACGGCAATTAAACCGGCCCGGGCGGCCACGCCAACCCGTCACACGCCAAAACATTAATTCACTGAAATTAAATGGCAGCAGTAAAAGAGAATAAAGGGAATTAACTGGGCGGGGCGTCGAAAATAAAAAAGGCAGCGTAATACGCTGCCCTGATACTTATGCCTGTTTAGGCTGGCCATTTGAGGCGGTAATGCCGCCATCAACCGGCAGATTGACGCCGGTAATATAACTGGCTTCATCGCTGGCAATAAAGAGAATCGCGTGAGCGATATCATCCGCTTCACCGGCACGGCGCAGCGGAATACGATCGTAAAAACGCTCCAGCAGTTCCTGATCCTGTTTGGCATCTTCAGTCAGATCGGTAAAGGTGAAGCCAGGGCAGATGGCATTGACCCGCACGCCATCCGCACCGTAATCCATCGCCAGCGCACGGGTGAAGTTGGTAATCGCCCCTTTAGCGGCGTTGTAGATGCTCATACCCCAGTCACCGCCTAAGCCGGAAACGGAGGAAATGTTGACGACATTACCTTTGCTCTTCAGCAGCGCTGGCATGAAGTAGTGAACACCGTGGAAAACGCCGTCGAGGTCAGTTTTCATCAGGGTTTTCCATGCGTCGAGGTCGACTTCATGGATGCGGCCCTGCACGATAACGCCCGCATTATTTACCAGCACATCTACACGGCCATACTTCTTCAGTACCGTTTCTGACAGCTGTTTAACCTGTTCGGCTTCTGAGACGTCGCAGGCCGCCACCAGGTGATCGCCCGCCGTCATTTCAGCCAGCGTCTCTTCCAGTTTCTGTCGGGTGCGTCCCACCAGCACCACGGATGCCCCTTCTTCAGCAAAGCGCTTTGCGCTGGCTTCGCCAATGCCGGATCCGGCACCTGTCACAACCACAACTTTCTGTGTAAATCTGGACATTATGCCTCCTTATCAGCATCAATCCTTACTGTTAACAACCGGTTAAGCCTGGCAGCGATCGGCAAAAAAACAAGCGCAGCGCGAAATGCGCTGCGCCTGATGCCTGATCGTTAACCTGTTCAGCGACTAGGGACGTCTGAACAGGGCGAAGCTGCGTCCTTCCAGCTCGAAATCTTTTTCTTTGGTGATAACCAGACCCCGCTTCGTCACGTCGCTGGTGGTCAGCTCCAGCACCCAGCCGCCTTCGCCAAACTGCGGAATGCGGAAGGGCACATTGCCTTCGAACGGGTTAAGTAGCATCAGGACGTCATGCCAGATGCCTTCCTCGGTCTGCAGATCCGGTCGGCCGATATAGACGCCCAGCGTTGAGCCTTCATCCCACTGCTCACTCTGCTGGAAGCCGCCACCGGCGTTAAACCACTTAATATCCATGCCGTCGCGCCAGTTTTCACGGCGCAGCAACGGCTGCTGAGCACGCAATGTCAGGATCTGACGGGTGAACTCGCGCAGCGCCTCTGCGGATTCCGGCAGGTTATCCCAGTGTACCCAGGAGATTTCGCTGTCCTGGCAGTAGCCGTTGTTGTTGCCCATCTGGCTGCGGCCAAACTCGTCGCCTGCCAGCAGCATCGGCGTGCCGTGGGAGAAGATCAGCGTAGCGAGGAAGTTGCGTTTCTGTCGCTCGCGCACCGCGTTAATGCCTTCGTCATCGGTCGGGCCTTCAACGCCATAGTTGTAAGAGCGGTTGTCGTTGTGACCGTCGTTGTTATCTTCACCATTCTCATCGTTATGTTTGTCGTTGTACGACACCAAATCGTTGAGCGTGAAGCCGTCGTGGGCGGTAATGAAGTTGACGCTGGCCCACGGACGCCGACCGTGCTGGTCGTAGAGGTCACCGGAACCCAGCAGGCGGGCGGCGAAGTCGGTAGAGACGTTGTTACCTTTCCAGTAGTCACGCACCGTGTCGCGATACTGGTCGTTCCATTCTGCCCAGCCTGGCGGGAAACTGCCCACCTGATAGCCGCCGGGACCGATATCCCAGGGTTCACCAATCAGCTTTTTCCGCGACAGGATCGGGTCCTGCATCACGGCATCGAAGAAGCCGCCACGCGGGTCGAAACCATCCGGTTCGCGCCCCAGAATCGTACCGAGGTCGAAACGGAAGCCGTCGATATGCATCGACTCAGACCAGTAGCGCAGCGAATCGAGCACCATCTGCAGCACGCGCGGATGTGAGGTGTTCACGGTGTTGCCGGTGCCGGTATCATTGATGTAGTAACGATGCTGGTCGGGCATCGTACGGTAATAGGAGAAGTTATCGATGCCTTTAAATGACAGCGTCGGACCCAGCTCATTACCCTCGGCGGTGTGGTTGTAGACCACGTCGAGGATGACCTCAATACCGGCGTCGTGGAAGGCGCGCACCATGTCACGGAAGCCCTGAATGCCGCGCGGCCCGAAGTAGCGGGTCGCGGGCGCAAAGAAGCCCAGCGTGTTGTAGCCCCAGAAGTTTTTCAGCCCCTTATCCAGCAGGTGCTGATCGTCCGGGAACCAGTGCACCGGCAGCAGCTCGACGGAGGTAATGCCCAGACTTTTGATGTAGTCGACGGTCGCTTTATGGCCCATACCATCAAAGGTGCCGCGCAGCTCCGGTGGCAGTGCGGTGTTGAGCTGCGTAAAACCTTTCACGTGGGTTTCATAGATGACGGTTTTCGGCCACGGCACATTCGGGCGGTTTTTATCCTGCCAGTCGAATTCATCAGGGTCGATTACCCGGCACTTAGGTGTAAACGGCGCGCTGTCACGGGTGTCGAACGTCAGATCTTTATCATCGTGATAGAGATCGTACGCGAAGTGCGCCTCGTTCCAGGCGATGTCGCCCGCCAGTTCACGGGCGTAGGGATCGAGCAGCAACTTGTTCGGGTTAAAGCGATGACCATTTTCCGGGTCATAAGGGCCATAGACGCGATAGCCATAGAGCGCGCCGGGCTTCAGGCCCGGAATGTAGCCGTGCCACACTTCATGGGTATATTCCGGCAGCTCCAGCCGGGCAATTTCCGTTTTGCCGCTGGGATCGTACAGACAGAGTTCAACCCGCTCGGCGTGGGCGCTGAACAGGGCGAAGTTTACGCCCTGGCCATCAAAATTGGCCCCCAGCACATGGCTGTAACCCGCCGTAATTTCAAAACGCTGACTGTTTGACATTTATGCCTCGTTATTCAATGAACAGATTGACGCGTAATAAACAAAATTCTTCCCGACTTCACTGTGCCACCAGCACGGCGCACCACTGCGACGCCAGTGCGGTAAGCGGCAGCTGGTCACCTGCATTCAAGGTTTTACCGCTCAGCACGTCCTGATAGCCGCGCTGAGCGAGTGCCGCGGGCAGAGCGATATGCGTATCAGCCCAGCGTGCCTCAGACGGCTGATCGAGATTCTCTGGCAATGCGTTAAAGACCCGGCGTGAGACAATCACGATGACTGCCTGATCCTCACGGGTGCGGGCAAAGGCGAGCACGTTATCCTGCTGCGCCCCTTCTGCGGACAGCGGCAGGTAGTCACCGTAGCGGAACAGCGCAGGCTGCTGCTGTCGTAGCGCCAGCAGTTTCACAATCGCCTGCTGATTGACCTGACCGCGCAGCCAGTGCGTCTCACTGTCATCGTGCTGTGGCGCGTTAAGCATCGCCGCCAGCGCGTCGAAATCAGGCTCGCGGCGGTTATCGGGATCGACCAGGCTGAAGTCCAGCGCCTCGCTGCCCTGATAAATATCGGGTACGCCTGGTGCGGTAAGCTTCACTACGGTCTGGGTGAGGCTGTTGACCAGTCCGGCGCGCATAAAGGGTTGCAACGACTGACAGAAATCAGTCAGGAAGGTGCGGTTGCCGGGCGCAAGCAGATGACGGGCATAGCTCAGCACCGCCTCTTCATAGTCATCGTTATTGTCGGCCCAGTCGGTGCGCAGTTTGGCTTCACGCATCGCTTTCTCAACATAGACCACAAAGCGGGCTTCCAGCGCCGCCAGACCTTCCGCATCCTGCGGCTGCAGCGTGGTCGGCCAGACGCCGGCCAGCGCTTCGTACAGCATCCATTCCACGGCCGGTTCCGGTGCGGGGCCATCTTTCAGGCGTACGACGTGATCCTCGTTCATCTCCCGCCAGCGGCTCACGCACTCCGCCCAGCGCTGTGGCGCTTCGGTCAGGGTATAGAGCCGCGCACGGGCATCTTCGCCGCGCTTGGTATCGTGCGTTGAGGTGCCCGACAGCGCATCGGGCTGATGCTCACGCCTTGCCTGCATCTCCGCGTGGAACTGATCCAGCGAGAAGTGGCGCGCCAGCGGCTCAGCACCCACCTCATTTAAGGCCAGCGCCATGTGCTGCCGGAAGAAGAGGGTGTCCTCTACCGATTTCGCCATCAGCGGGCCGGTCAGCTGCTGGAAGCGGGTACGGAACTGCGTGGCATCGTCACGGGCGGAATCACCCACCTCTGCACGCAGAATGCGGGTCAGGAAGTCGAGCGCCTGCGTATCAGGCGCGTGGTCGCTGGCTTTTACGTCGCTGACCACCTGGTCCAGCAGTGCAGTATCGGCTGGCGTCAGGCCTTCCGGCGTGCCATAGGTGCGGTAAACCGGGAAGGCGACCAGCAGCTCACGCAGGGCATTTTTCAGCTCCGCTTCCGGCTGAGTCGTGCCTTCTGCCTCAGCAATCTTCAGTGCCAGTTGCAGTAACCGGTTAAATTCGCCAGCAAAGTTGCGGTTCGCCATCAGCAGCTTGGCAGCACGCAGCTCCGCTTTCATGTCGACGCTTTTGCCAATCACGGCCTGATAGGCTTTACGCAGTCCGCTCAGGCGATCGCTGTCGACCAGCAGATTGGCAAGCGCGGCCATAAACTCATAGCCGGTAGTGCCGGAAACCGGCCACTCTTCAGGCAGTTGTTCATTGTCGCCGAGGATCTTCTCCACGGTGAGATAGCAGTCGGGACCGGCAGCCTGGCGTAACTGCTCCAGATAGCCGCGCGGATCGGCCAGGCCATCCACGTGGTCGACGCGCAATCCCTGCACCGCGCCGCTGTGAACCAGTTCGAGGATCAGCTGATGGGCGGCATCAAAGACGGCTTTGTCTTCCACGCGCACGCCCACCAGACCGGTCACTTCAAAGAAACGGCGGTAGGAGAGGTCGTTGGGCGCGTCGCGCCAGGACATCAGTCGCCACGGCTGCTGGTCGTGCAGTTCGGCGATCTCTGCGGCATCGCGCAGGGCGAGCACCGCCTCTTCCCGATCCTGCCAGGTCTCAGGTTTCAGCGGATAGAAATTGTCGAAGTAGGCCAGCGCCGGTTTGCCAGTCTGCGGATCGCGCTGCACGCTGATATCACCGTTTTCCAGTACTGCCTCAAAGGTGTCACCGAGGAACGGCAGCGTCAGGCGGCGAGACCAGTCGATATCGAAATAAGTGGCATAGCGACTCTGTTCGCCATGTTCAATGACGTCGCGCCACCACGGGTTCTCCAGCGAGGCGGCCATATGATTCGGCACGATGTCGAGGATCAGCTCCAGCCCGGCCGCTTTCAGCGCGGCCACCATGCGGTCAAAACCTTCCCGGCCACCAATCGATGGCTCAATCTGGTTAACGTCGGTTACGTCATAGCCGTGGGTTGATTCAGCGGTGGCGCTGAAGACCGGCGAGGCATAAAGATGGCTGATGCCAAGCTGTTTCAGGTAGGGCACCAGCGCCGCCGCACGGTCAAAGGTCATGCCGTTACGGAACTGGATGCGGTACGTTGCGGTTGGAATAGTCATTCTGCTTCTCTCTTAGCCAGACGCACCACGATAGCGTTGGGAATCAGTTCGGTTGCGGTCTGCGGCCAGGCAAACAGCGTTTCACCCGGCAAATCGGGGATCGGCTGCGTGCTGTCGCCGACGTTCAGCGCCAGTGACAGCGTGCCCTGCGGGAAGTCCCAGCGCACCGCCAGGAAATCGTCTGCGGTTTTCACCACCTGACCGGCATCACCGCCGGCGGTCTGCAGCAGCGGGACGATATGTTCCTGACGCAGCGCCAGCAGATGACGTGTCAGCGCCAGCCACTGCTGACCTTCCGGCGTTTCTGTACGCTGCCAGTCGAGTTTCGACTGTTCAAAGGTGGTGATATCGTTAGGATCCGGCACGGTTTCGCCGTGACCGGCATGGCCTTCAAACTCCCGGGCGCGACCTTCACGCACCGCTTTAGCCAGATCGCCGTGGAAATCGGTGAAAAACAGGAACGGTCGGGTTTCGCCATACTCTTCGCCCATAAACAGCAGCGGAATGTGTGGCGAGACCAGCAGCATGGCCAGCAGCACCTGCGTCCGCTCTGCACCCGCCAGCGAGACCAGCCGTTCGCCCTGCGCGCGGTTGCCCGTCTGGTCATGGTTCTGGATGAAGTCGACAAAGGCGACCGGCGGCTGGCTGCTGCTCTTCACGCCGCGCGGCTCGCCCGACTGTGCTGAGACTTCGCCCTGATAGACAAAGCCTTCTGCCAGCGCTCGCGCTACCCGCTGCGCCGGCTGGTCAGCAAAATCCTGGTAATAAGCGTGAGTTTCACCGGTTGCCAGCACATGCACGGCGTTGTGGAGGTCATCGTTCCATTCGCCGGTAAACAGCGGAGCGTCTCCGTTTTCGTCGCGCGGATGCAGGAAGGTAACGTTTCGGCAATCTTCGGTGGTGAGATGAATGGGGCGGTCGGTAATAGTGGCGCGGATGCGCTCGGCAATCTCAACCAGCACATGCTTTTCGCTCGGGTCATCAATCTGATCGATGGCATCAAAGCGCAGGCCATCCAGATTAAACTCCTGCAGCCAGTAGAGCGGTGCTTCCACGATATAGCGGCGTACCGCATCAACGTCATAGGCGATACCGGCGCCCCACGGCGTCTGACGCTCTTTATGGAAGAAGTCTGGCGCGAGCAGCGGCAGATAGTTGCCCTCCGGGCCGAAATGGTTCAGCACAATATCCAGCACCACCGACAGGCCGTGACCGTGCGCCGCATCGATAAAGGCTTTGAAATCATCGGGTGAGCCGTAGGCGGCATGCGGTGCATAGAGCAGCACGCCATCGTAGCCCCAGCCGCGATTACCGCCAAACTGCGACACCGGCAGCACTTCAATCATGGTGATGCCGGTCTCAGCCAGCATTGGCAATTTCTCAATCGCCGCCCGGAAGGTGCCTTCCTGGGTAAAGGTGCCGATGTGCAGTTCATAGACCACTGACTCTGTCCACGGACGCCCCTTCCAGCTCGTGTTCTGCCACTGATACGCGTCAGGATCGATCACCAGTGAGGGACCGTTGACCTCCGCTTTCTGGGCGCGGGCGGCGGGATCGGGCACTGCCGTGCCATCCGCCAGCACAAAATCATATTCGGCATTCGCAGCCACACCGGCGACCCGGGCTTCAAACCAGCCGTCAGCCTGCGGTGTCATCTCAATGTCTTTACCGGCGAGACGCAGCGTCACGCGTTGCTGACCGGTTGCCCAGAGGCGGAAACGCACCTCGTCACTGGCAACCCGTTCAGCGCCCCAACTTTTAGAAAAAGATTTGGATTCCATTCAGTTGCCTCATTTAGCCTGGAAATACGCGATGGTGACCACCGCGCGAATAGGATGTCGATGACGCAAGCGTCAAAAAATCGTAAAGCTATCAGTGAGACCCGGATGCCAGGTGGGCTGGCGCGCCTCTTCAGCCAGGAAGCTGGACTGGTATTCAGCGTGATGCGGCGGGAAGAGAAAAAGTGAGACCGCTTCCACGCGGCATACAGAGAGTAATCATAGACTAAGATGTTGCAGTCGCAGGGCGGCAGGCGGTTCAGGCGCATTAATTTGCGTTAATTGCTCTGAATCGGCCTCTGGCAGGGGAAAATCATGGGGGGCTGGCCCAGAAAATCCTGCCGGATGGCGCGGATTCACTATAAGCTTAAGCGCGATCGCGCAGGTCACGCTGGAGGATCTGCGGCGCTGAACATTTCAAAAGGATATTACGTGAGGAAACGCGTTCTGTTAGTCACGCTGCTGCTATTGGTTTCCGCCTGTTCTAACCGGGTCGGACATCGGCTGGACAACCGTAATCTGCAGCAGATTCATGCGGGTCAGACGACCAAAGCCCAGTTGATCGCGCTGTTTGGTCAGCCTGACAGTGAGACGCCTTACCCGGACGGTCAGCGGTTGCTGAAGTTGACCTACAGTGAGGCGCGCACCCTGAATACCACCGAAGGGCAGACGCTGACCGTGCAGATGAAGAATGACAAAGTGCTGAACTATGCGCTGAGTAAGAGTTAATGACCTGCTGTGGCGGTGCGGGACCGCCACAGCAGGTCGCCGGTTACGGCATGCCGTTGGGCTCTGCATCCCCGCTAATGGGACGCGGCTGCGCCAGACGGGCGAAATCAGAACCGGCAGGATGCTGGTAAATCTGCAATTCAAATAACCGGGCCATGGCATAGATATACTCAAAAATTGCCGCCTGGGTATTTTCATAATCGGCCCAGAAAATGGATGAGGTGAAGCAGTAGATTTCTACCGGCAACCCATCCGGCGACGGTTTCAGCGGCCGCACCACGATATACATCTCTTTCTTAATATCATCACGCTGGGCCAGCCAGGCACTCAGGAATTTACGGAACACCATGAGGTTAGTGATGCCGTTCTCCATAAACCAGCGGTCGCCGACGGCATTGATATCCCGTCCATCCAGCAGCTCAGTGATCGTTTCGCCCGCGAGGCGGATCTGGCTCATCGCCTGCAGCATCTCCTGATTCACAAAGCTGATCGATTTCTGGTCAAGATAAAAGCTGCGCATGATGCGGCGCGCGCCCGAGGAGAACATCGCCTGCCAGTTGGTGTAGGTTTCGGTCAGGAAGTTCTTGGTCGGGATACGCGAAATGGTGTTATCCCAGTTGCGGATAGTGATGGTATGCAGCGCAATATCGATCACCTCGCCGCTGATATTTCTGTCCGGCATCTCAATCCAGTCGCCCAGTTGCAGCACATCGTTGGAGGAGAGCTGAATATTCGCCACCAGCGACAGCAGCGTATGCTGGAAGATCAGCATCAGCACCGCGGCGACCGCACCCAGCGAGGAGATAATAATCGCGGGCGACTTGTTGGACATAATCGCCAGAATCATGATCGCAGCGATAATATGCACCAGGATTTTGCCAATCTGGATATAGCCCTTGATCGAGTGATTCTTGCGCTTCGATTTGCGTGAGTAGGAGTTGTTAACAATCTCCAGCACTTCGTTGAAGAAGATCGACAGATAGACAAAAAACAGAATGCCGCAGATGGTCTGAATCGCCACTTTCAGGTTTTCAGGCAGGCCCGGCATGAATTGCAGGAAATTGTAGACCACAATCACCGGCACAAAATTTGACAGCTTCTGAGAGAGGCGGACATCTTTATCCAGCGGAACATCTTTTTTATGACTGCTGAAAAAGACCTTCCTGATCACTTTGACGATGAAAAATTTGCAGATCAGGTGAGTGACCATCCCCGCCATAATCAGCAGCAGCAGGCTGAAGCCGATCGACAGCACCCGGTTTCCCTCAATAAAACTCATCAGACTCTGAATGTAATGCATGTTAACCACGTGCGAAAAATGTAAGGGGCGAATTCAACCACAGCACGGGGGCGCTTGTTAAGCACCGAATGCGTCCAGGCTCCGTCGGCCCCGTTTTTCTGCCGTAAACGGCGTGCTGGCTGCATCCGGCGTGTTGCGGAGAGCAGGCTTCTCTGCAACTGCACTCAGATAAATGTCTTGCTGGCCGATAACCGTTTTACCTCCTCTGATATGAGTCTGCGGACATGCTTAAAAATCTTAAAATAACTCACGGTATTCTGGCGGTGCTTGCCGTCTTTATTACGTTACTGACCCTGACCGGATTTCTGTTCTACAACGGCGTGTCAAAAGCCGACAAAAACTTCGTGGCGGCCGAGCAGCTGACGCTGCAGCAGCAGCACCTGAGCGATGCGGTGAAAACCCTGATTAAAACCCGCGTTACCATCAATCGCGTGGCAATCCGTTTCCTGAAAAATCAGCAGGACCCAAAATCCCTTGCGGCGATGGCTGCGCTGCTGGAGCAGGCGGGTCAGTCAGCGGAAAGCGCGGATGCAGACTTTAAAGCGTGGCAGGCAATGCCGCGTAAAGCAGGACAGGGCGACGCCCAGTCAACGCAGGTTCAGACGGCTTATCAGCAGATGCGTGACACTATGCTGGCCTCAATTACCTTTCTGAAGCAGGGCAACTACCCGGCGTATGGCAACCTCGAAGCGCAGGCGGCGCAGGATCAGCTCGACACGGCCTATGAGGCCTGGCGTGCGGTGAACATCCAGCTGATGAAAGATACCTCTCTGCACAATCAGCGCAGCCTGACGGATGCACTCTGGGCGCTGCTGACCATCGGCCTGATCACCGGCGTGATTGGGGTTGCTGTCTGGATAGGACTGCAGAAGCTGCTGATTAACCCGCTGGCCAGGCTGACCGCGCATATGCGCGCTATCTCGGCAGGGGATTTAACTTCTGCGATTCAGCAGGAAGGCCGCAACGAGATGGGCCAGCTGATTCAGGAGCTGCAGCAGATGCGTGATGCGCTGGTGGTCACCATTACCTCGGTCGATGACGCAACCCGCTCTATCTTCACCGGTGCAGCGGAAATTTCCGCCGGCAGCACCGATCTCTCCTCGCGAACCGAACAGCAGGCAGCTGCTCTGGAACAGACCGCCGCCAGCATGGAGCAGCTTACCTCGACGGTAAAACTCAACGCAGACAATGCGCAGCAGGCGACCACGGTCTCGAAAGAGGCGTCAGCGACGGCCCTGCAGGGTGGCGAGACCGTTGCCCGGGTGATTGCCAACATGGATCAGATCAGCGAAAGCTCGAATCAAATTGCCGGTATTATCGCCATTATCGACAGCATCGCCTTCCAGACCAATATTCTGGCGCTGAACGCTGCGGTTGAAGCCGCGCGTGCCGGTGAACAGGGGCGTGGATTTGCGGTGGTGGCGGGTGAAGTGCGCTCGCTGGCCGGACGCAGCGCCAGCGCCGCGCAGGAAATTCGCGGACTGATCGACCGCTCAGCCGAGCGGATCAAAACCGGTGCTGGTCATGCTGCGCAGGCGGGCACCGCGATGGAGAGCATCGTGAAGTCGGTGAGTCGTGTGACGCAGCTGATTGAAGAGATTGCGGCATCCTCGACCGAACAGACGCGGGGCATTGAGCAGGTCTGCATTGCGGTTTCTGAGATGGATGGGGTGACGCAGCAGAACGCCGCGCTGGTGGAGGAGTCCGCCACTGCCGCCGCCTCGCTGGAAGAGCAGGCGAGCTACCTGCGTAAAACGGTATCGGTATTTAAAACCGGCAGTCTGCATACGGCATTCTCCGCCACACCGGTTGCGAAGGCGATTGCTGTGCCAAAACGTCAGCCTGCTGCTGTGACGGACAATGAGAACTGGCAGACCTTCTGATAACGGAACGTCTGACGGATCACCGCGCACGCGACTGTGCTACGCTTTCCGGCATAAAAAAACCGCCCCTGGAGGCGGTTTTTTATTTACTCAACGCATCAGGCCGGAACGGACTGTGCCTTCTGGCTGCGGGACCAGACGCGGTGCGCTTTCATCGCCTGCGTGAAATCCGACATCAGTGCGATCTCCGCCGAGTCGCCCTGTACAATGCCTTCTTCCTGATCGGCATCTTCCAGGCCGAATTGCGCTTTAAAGCGGCGCGCGTCGCCCACCAGACCAATCACCTTGAGGTGCTTGTAGGCTTCCAGCAGGAAGTAACGGGCATCGCCGCTTAACAGCAGAGCATCGATATTGCCATTCGGCACGATGACTGCATCAAAGGTCAGAGAAGGCAGACCGGCAAAGGTGGCATCAACCGGCAGCACTGAACCGTCATCCGCGCGCACCTGGCCCATATGCGGTGCCAGCAGTTTGGCATGCACACCTTCCGCTTTCAGCGCCTGCAAAATCGCCAGCACATCAGCCGCTTTCACACCATCGCTCAGCAGCAGCGCCACCTGACGACCTTTAATCTCACCATCCGGGATAGCGTAAAGGCTCAGGCTGTCATCTTTGGTCAGGCCGTTCACCGCAGCCGGCGGCTGGAGATTGCGCTGCTCATCAGTCAGGGCAAGTCCGAGGTTATCCGCCACGCCCTGCGCCAGTTTGGTATCAATGCGTGCCAGATGATCGACCACACGCTCACGGATATAGGCGCGCGCCACTTTACTCAGCTCAAACGAGTAGGCACCAATGATGTGCTGCTGCTCAACTTCAGTCTGGCTGTTCCAGAACAGGCGCGGCTGGGAATAATATTCGCCGAATGACGGACTGCGCTCGCGCACTTTGTGGCCCTCAACCCGCTCCTGATAGCTTTCGAAGCCGCCGCCTGTTGCAGCAGGTGGCGTTTCGCGCGGCCAGTTGTCATTAATTGAGTTCGGCTCGTAGTTTGCCGGATTGGTGTCGATATCCTGACGATGCATGCCCTGACGCTGGAAGTTATGGTACGGGCAGGTCGGACGGTTGATCGGGATTTCATGAAAGTTCGGTCCGCCCAGACGACTGATCTGCGTGTCGGTATAGGAGAAGAGACGCCCCTGCAGCAGCGGATCGTTGGAGAAATCCAGACCCGGCACGATATGGCCTGGGTGGAACGCGACCTGCTCGGTTTCGGCAAAGAAGTTGTCCGGGTTGCGGTTAAGCACCATCTTGCCGACAATTTCCACCGGCACCAGGGCTTCCGGGATCAGCTTGGTGGCATCCAGAATATCGAAATCGAATTTGAACTCATCTTCTTCCGGGATCAATTGCAGGCCCAGCTCATATTCCGGGAAATCGCCCGCTTCAATCGCTTCCCACAGATCGCGGCGATGGAAATCGGGATCGCGACCGGTCAGTTTTTGCGACTCGTCCCACAACAGCGAGGCTTTACCGGCCACCGGCTTCCAGTGGAAACGGACAAAGGTCGCTTTGCCTTCGGCGTTAATCAGGCGGAAGGTGTGGATACCAAAACCTTCCATGGTGCGATAGCTGCGTGGAATACCGCGGTCAGACATCGCCCAGATGACATTGTGCATGGTTTCCGGCTGCAGAGAGACGTAATCCCAGAAGGTGTCATGGGCACTCTGGCCCTGCGGGATTTCGTTGTGCGGCTCTGGCTTCACGGCATGCACAAAGTCAGGGAATTTGTGCGCATCCTGAATGAAGAATACCGGCGTATTGTTGCCGACCAAGTCAAACACCCCCTCTTCGGTGTAGAACTTGGCGGCGAAACCGCGAATATCACGCACGGTATCGGCAGATCCTGCACCGCCCTGAACCGTGGAGAAACGCACGAAGACGGGGGTCGTCTGCTCGGGATCGCTGAGGAACTGCGCTTTAGTCAGATCTTTCAGGGAGCGATACGGCTGGAAATAGCCGTGTGCGGCAGAGCCACGGGCATGCACGATACGCTCCGGGATACGCTCATGGTCAAAGTGCGTGATCTTCTCACGCATAATAAAGTCTTCCAGCAGCGTCGGACCACGCGAACCGGCACGCAGTGAGTTCTGATCGTTGGCGATGCGTGTGCCCTGGTTGGTTGTAAGGGCGCGGTCGGTGCCGTTTTTACGGCTGGCTTCAAGCTGGTCAAGTTTGGCGTTGTGTGTCTGTGGCGCTTTCAGGCTGCCTGGGGCGGTAGGCTGCTTGCCTGGCGGGGTCGGTTCGGCTGGGGGCTGATGTGAACCATCTTTCGGTGCCAGCGATCCCAGCCCCGGCTCTGATGATTCCGGGCCGGTGGTCGGCGCGCGTTCGCTCAGGGGTTTCTTCTCGGTTTCTTTCGACATTATTCCATGCTCCAGCTGTTATTTTACGTTCGGCGACACTAAATATAGAACAACCTGAACAATACTGAGGCTAATTCGGCTATTTAACCGTCGTAACAGCGCCTGTTTCATCCGACAGCAAAACCGGGCTTATCACTGAATGCTTATTCTCGCTTCGCTTATTCATACCTTGTGCCGTCTGGCTTAGCGGCTTGTCAGCCCGCGCCTGCTATGCGGGCAACCCGTTTTGATACCACGCCAGCTTTGCCCGTTGCAGGCGCGTGTGATGTGCCATACGAGGTCACTAACCAATAAATAAAATTAATAGAGTCAGGCAAGATTTTACGTTGATATAAGAAATGTTATATCATAACATTTCATTTTGTAACGTTGACTGAGGATCTGGCTTTGACGAAACACGCAGGTAAATGGATTGGGATCGTGGGCGCGCTGCTAATCAGCCCGCAGACGCTGGCACACGGCACGCATTCACATGGCAAACCGCTGTCAGCGATGGAGCAGAAGGCGGCGGAAGGGGTTTTCGCTGACGGCGATGTGAAAGATCGTCCGCTCTCTGACTGGGATGGAATCTGGCAGTCGGTCTATCCCCTGCTGCAAAGTGGCGAACTGGACCCGGTCTGGCAGAAGAAAGCGCAGCAGGACAAGAGTAAAACGGCAGAGCAGTACAAGGCCTACTATCGCAAAGGCTACGCCACCGACGTCGATACCATTGGGATCGAAAATGGCGTGATGGAGTTCCATGTCGGCGATAAGGTCAGCGCCTGCCACTATCACTATGCAGGCCACAAAATCCTGACCTATACGTCCGGGAAGAAAGGGGTGCGCTACCTGTTCGAGTGTCAGGACGCCAGCAGCAAGGCACCGAAATATGTGCAGTTCAGCGATCACACCATCGGGCCGCGTAAGTCCGCCCATTTCCATATCTTTATGGGTAACGCGTCTCAGCAGGCCCTGCTGGCGGAGATGGACAACTGGCCGACCTATTATCCCTACCAGATGATGAATGCAGAGGTGGTGGATGAGATGTTGCACCACTGAGTGCCGTGCGGGATAGGATGACTCACGATTCAGGGCTCTTTTGCAAAGATGGCGACTGCATTCATTTACCCCGTCTGTGAAAGATATAGATCCTTGAGTTAAGTTAACTCATGAGTTAACTTAACGCCAACGGAGGATTTATGTTTGAGATAACGATACACATGGAAGCGCTCGCTGAAATTAAGGCAATGCCAGAGATGCTCCGGGCTAAGCTAGCCCGGCAAATAGATAAACTGGCTACCCGTGGAACTGATTTGAGAGAGCCTGATACCAAACCATTAGGGTCGGGTTTTTTTGAGCTCAGGGCGAAGGCAAATGAGATTGGGCGAGCGGTGTATGTTTATCAGAAAGGCAGACGTATTTTTATCCTGAAAGCTTTTGTGAAAGAGACTAAAAAAACGCCAGCAGCAGTCATGATCGCAGCGGCGCACCGTTTAGAGGAGATGTTAAACGATGAGTAAAAAATCAGTTGCGTGGACGACGGCCCGCAAAGAAATTTTATCTGATCCGGTTGTTCGCGAGCATTATGAGGCTGAGGTTCGGGCAGAGCACCTGCGCGAGCAGTTAGCCAAATGGCGGGAAAGCGCGGGAATGACCAGCGCCCAGGTCGCAGAGGCACTCGGTGTCAGTCCCTCTGCAGTCTCACGCACCGAACGTCGCGCAGATAAAGCCACAGTTGAAACACTCGCCCGCTATGCCCGCGCCTGTGGCGTTGAAAATCCTCAGATTTCCCTCTGACTGACTAAGGATGGCAGGCGTTGATTCTGGTCCTGCTATAGATTATTCCTGCCATCAAACACACTTTCTCTCTGACGCGGGATAATGCTCATCCCATCCGGCCGCCTTCATCCCACCCACACCGGGCGGCGTGAGGCGGGGATGCCGCGCACCACCCGCTGATATGACTCCTCAACCAGCTGCTGAATCAGACCTGGCGAGAGGCCGTCGCCGGGATAAACCGTAATCCAGTGGCGCTTATTCATATGGTAACCGGCAGTGATCGAGGGATAGATGACCCGGTGCAGCTCCGCCTGTTGCGGTTCGCATTTCAGGGTGATAATTGGCACGCCCCGCAGTTCGGTCAGCAGTAAAAACACTTTTCCACACACTTTAAAAACCTGATGTTCCGGCCCGAACGGATAGCCCGATTCGGCGGCGGGCAGCCTTTCAGCCGCGTCGATAGCGATGCGCTGGATCGCGTGACCCTGCATAGTCTCTCTCCCTGTCATTATTCACTCTGCCTCTGTGGCCCGCGACTGGCTGGTCGCCAGAGGCCTGTTACACTTCTGATAAGCATCAATCAGGAGCAGTCATGAAATTAGGCTTTGCATGTAAGTATCTCAACAGCGACGGCAAACAGTTTTTCCCGTTTCGCGCGACGACCCGTAAACGATTTCTGAGTTTACCGCACGCTGAACGTCATCAGCTGGTTCATGAGATCACCGTTACCAATCTCAATAATCTCTACCTGACGCTTGAGCATCTGGCTACGTTACCCGCGCCGCTGCGAATGATGCGTATCGGCAGCGATCTGCTGCCGCTTTATACGGTGCCCGAAGCGACGCCGCTGTTTGCGGAATTCCTGCCTGAACTCTATCCGCTGTTTGCCCGCTGTGGTGAGCTGGCGCGGGCGCATGACATCCGGCTTTCCTTCCATCCGGGCCAATATACCGTGCTGGCCTCCGATAATCCCGATGTCGTGGTGCGTGCTCTGGAGGATGTGGAGTATCACACGCTCTGCGCCTGTCTGATGGGCTACGGCAAGACCTTCCAGGATTTTAAAATCAACATCCATATGAATGGTAAGGCAGGATTCGACGGCTTTAAACAGTCATTTAATCAGCTCAGCCCGGAGGCACGGCTGATGCTGACGGTGGAGAATGATGAGATCTCCTGCTCGCTGGATGATGTGCTGCAGGCGGCATCGCTCTGTCCGGTCGTGCTGGATATCCACCATCACTGGGTGAAAGAGAGTGAGTTTATTCAGCCGGATGACGCGCGTGTGGCCAGGGTCATCGACTCCTGGCGCGGCGTGCGACCGGTGCTTCACTATTCGATTTCACAGGAGGGGATGATTCCCGAACAGGGCTGGCCCGATCAGCAGCAGCTGGGCGTGAGCAAAAGCAAACTGCGGGCGCACTCAGACTTCTTCTTCAATCCGACGCTGAATGGCTGGGCGTTGTCGTTTCAGGCTTTCGACATCATGTGTGAAGTGAAAATGAAAAATCTGGCGCGGGAACCGCTTTATCAGTGGGGGATAGCGCAGAAGCTGATAAGGAATCCCCTGGCCGAAGCGACCAGGGAATCGGCAAACGTTAAATAATCGCCACGCCGCCCGTGACGGCGATGGTCGCCCCGGAAATGTAGCTGGCTTCATCACTGGCCAGCATCACATAGGTGGGTGCCAGCTCAGCAGGCTGACCGGCACGCTGCAGAGGTACTTCACTGCCAAAGTTTTTCACCTGTTCAACCGGCATGGTCGACGGGATCAGCGGTGTCCAGATGGGACCGGGTGCGACCGCATTGGCACGGATGCCTTTCTCCGCCAGCAGGGCTGCCAGGCCACCGGAGAAGTTAACGATGGCGGCTTTAGTCGCGGAGTAGGCGAGCAGTTTCGGTTTCGGCTGGTCAGCATTGATCGAGGCTGTATTAATGATCGACCCGCCTGCAGGCATATGTTTAGTGGCCGCTTTGGTGATGTAAAACATCGCGTACAGGTTAGTCTTCATCGTCCGATCAAACTCGTCGTCACCGATCTCATCCAGCGATTCGCGCGTCATCTGATACGCCGCGTTATTCACCACAATGTTAATTTCACCAAAGGCTTCAACGGCTTTATCGACCAGCGCGTTGCAGTGTGACGCATCGGTAATGTCGCCAGGCACCAGGACGGCTTTCTGACCGGCGGCCTCAACCAGTCGGGCGGTATCCTGCGCATCCTCATGCTCATCAAGATAAGAGATCAGCACGTCAGCACCTTCCCGGGCAAAAGCAATCGCCACGGCCCGGCCAATGCCGGAATCGCCGCCGGTAATAATCGCTTTTTTACCCGCCAGACGGCCTGAACCCTGATAACTCTCTTCACCATGATCGGGCTGTGGCTGCATCGCGGCGGTACTGCCAGGCCACGTCTGCTGCTGCTCTTCGAAAGGGGGTTGTGGACGCTGAGTGGATGACATGACGACTCCTCCATAAAAAGATGGGAAAAACCTGTCAGGGCATCGTTCCCTGACAGGCGGGCAATTAAGGTTTCGGTGGCGTGATGCCGTCAATCTGCTCTGACTGCGCACCGGAGCCGGGACGTGCATTGCCGAGCAGCGGCTCATCACCCAGAATCTCGGGCTGCTGTTTCGCGCTGAACTGACCATGACCATCGTAAGCCGGGCCACTGCTCCAGCGTCCTTCCGGCAGCGGTTTATCCAGTGAGGTATTCAGGCAGTAGTAAGAGTGCTCCTGCGCCTCATGTTCCTGCGGGAAGCTGTTCGGGATCGGCAATGATGCGTTCAGGCCACCCATCTCTTCGATTACCGCCAGCCACTGCTGCTGGTGCATGGTGTCACGGGCGATCAGGAAGGAAAGGAAATCCTTCATGCCTTTATCTTCGGTCATGTTGTAGAGGCGGGTGGCGAGGACGCGGCCGGTGGCTTCTGCAGTGACGTTAGCCAGCATATCGGCGGCTACGTTGCCGGAGGCGTAGATGTGGCTCATGTCAAACGGCATGCCGTTGGCGTTCACCGGCATGGCTGCCAGACCGGAAGAGAGAATATGGCGCGGATTCATGCCGCCCAGAATCGCATTAACCACCGGATCTTTCGCTGACGCTTCCTGATAAGAGAGCGGTGCGCCTTCAAGGTTCAGCGCTACGGCATAGCCCAGCATTTCGATATGGCTCAGCTCTTCGGTGGCGGTAGAGATCAGCAGATCCCGAATCCGCGCATCACCCCGCGCGCCCATCGCCTGGAAAAAGTATTGCATCGCTACACGAATCTCACCCTCGACGCCGCCGATGGCCTGCTGTAACAGCATGGCAAACTCTGGATCGGGCTTCTCTACACGAACCGGGAATTGAAGTTTTGATGAATGATGAAACATGGTTATTTTCCTCGTCTGTGTTTGCAGTGGATGCAGAAAAAGCCTGGACACAGATATCGGATAAATAAAGCGAACCGAGAGCAATTAATCGCAATTTAAGGTGAAATAAGCGGCAAAAAAGGTGAATAGTAGAGCTATATGTGGCCCGGCAGGGCAGGCAATGCGTGAGATGAAAAAGAGGCGGGTGATGCAGTGCAGCAGAAATAAAAAAGCCCCTTTAAAAGGGGCCGATTCCGTAGTGGAAAAGCATCCGTGCTAATTCGCGTTCCGTCATAACAGACACAGGTTTTTAGCTTTCGCTGGTAGCCGTTGCACGCTGCAGAACATGTTCAAGAGCCTGACGGTAAATATCCTGCTTAACCACATCGCGCTCGCTCTCCAGGCGGTGAATCAGGCCCAGCACAATGTCTTTATCGGAGACATGGGCTTTGGCTCGCGCGAGTTCAGTATGGACCGCGGCGATGACCTGTTTTTCAGTGGTCAGCGCTGTACCAGAGTTCATGAAGTAATCAGAAATCTGAGACTCTGTATTCATCGTTGTTTGCATGTCAGGCCTCATAAGAAATTGGGGAGGAATGCGTCGATTCAGATCCGGTAACCGGCTGACGCAAAAAAATTGCATCTGAAGGTGGAAATCCACAACACCTTCAGATGCGGTGCAAAGCACCCTCGTTACAAGTGATTTAACATCACGAGATAAAGTTATACAAAGACGGCAAAGTTGTACAATAGAATTTGACAAAAAATCACTGGTCAGAGGTGTTGAGGGGCAGGCAGACAACGGAAGTGTGTCGGGTTTTTAGTGTTTATATGATTTAATTCAGAGAGTTAAAGGATTATTTTTGCAGGGTGAGAGCGTCCGCTGGTGCGTAACGCCTCTTCTTTGCGGCTCTGCAAAAATGATACAACAGCGGTTCAGGCAGTTATTTCAGCAAAAAAACCTGTACAGCCTGTACAGGTTTTTTGCGCAGGAAAAGCAGACAACGCAACACGGCTGCTGCAATCCTGTCCGCCTGACAGGTCATGCCACATAATTCACTTCCCACGCCTGATGCAGAAGGCTAAGGTTGAGCCCTTATTCATCACAAGGAAATGATCATGGTTCACGACTATTTTGCGATTCCGCCTGCGGGCGTGACGCAGGAACAACATAAACGTTCAGTGGCTGTGGCAGCGGCGCTGTCAGTGGCAAAGGAGTCAGTCAGCGCTTCAACATCAGCAACCGGTTCAAAAGCTTCCTGGGACCTGCAGGCCGTGGCGAATGAAATTGGTAATCTGGCTGATGCGATTCAGGATGCGCTGGAGAGTGATAGCCAGGCTTAAAGACTAACCCGCAGCGCCTCAGGCTGCTGCCGGGACGGGTCAGAAGATGGCAGTGTTCAGGAGCCGGTAACGTCCGGTGAGCGGACGCTGCCGGAAAGTCCTATTCCATCGCGGGTGGCTCATATTTAATATACTGACGCAGGGCGTCATGGATTGCCTGATTATTGCCTTCCTCCAGACCGCGTTCGGCATATTCTTTCGCCAGCGCGGCCAGCACATCGTCAAACTTCCCTTTGTAGTTGAGATTATTCAGCGCAATTTGCTGACCGAGTATCGCTTTTAATACCGTGGTCTCAACCGTTAACTGCGCAACGGCTTCTTCCAGATGTTTAATTCGATCGTCGTCTGCCATAACTCCTCCATGCCTTAAAAAAAGCAGAATAACCAGCCCGCTCTGAATATTCAAACCTCGGCAAATGCCACAGAGACGTTGTCAGATTTTCCTTAAGTAAAAATAATCAGCGGGTGAATTTATAAGATTAGTTACTGAAAGAAAAAAACGCTGATATTCCCGTGCTGCGGCAAAAGTAACCCGTTTCCGCTTACTCGCGCAGCAGTAAGAAAAAAGAGGGTTAAAAAAGTGCATTACCATCAACTGCTTTACTTAAAAATGTTCCGTGTCACTTGATTAAAAGGGGGATTAGCCATTACTGTATTTATATACAGTAATCTGAGCAAGGAGTGAAATTGTGGAATTCATTAAACCTGCGGACATTCGCGCCGTTATGCCTTTACCGCTTTATATCGAACGTGTGCCGTGCGGATTTCCCTCTCCGGCGCAGGATTATGTCGAACAACGTATCGATCTCAATGCGCTGATGGTGCAGCATCCCAGCGCCACCTATTTTGTCCGCGTCAGCGGCGAGTCGATGATTGAGGCGGGCATTAATGATGGTGATATGTTGGTGGTTGACAGCTCGCTCACCGCCTCACATGGCGATATCGTGGTGGCCGCCGTCGACGGTGAATTTACCGTTAAACGTCTTCAGCTTCATCCCTGCCTGCAACTGATGCCGATGAACACCAAATTTAAACCGATCGCTATCCAGACCGAAGATGCGCTGGAGGTATTTGGTGTTGTGACCTTTGTTATTAAATCGACGCACTGACCATGTTCGCGCTGGTCGATGTGAACTGCTTTTATGCGTCGTGCGAAACCGTTTTCCGGCCCGATCTGAAAGGCAAACCAGTGGTGGTGCTGTCGAACAATGACGGCTGTGTGATTGCGCGCAGCGCCGAGGCAAAGAAAGCCGGTATAAAAATGGGCGCGCCCTATTTTAAAATGCGCGAAGAGCTGACGCGTCACGCGGTACAGGTCTTCAGCTCCAATTACGCGCTTTATGCCGACATGAGTGAGCGGGTGATGACCATCCTCGAAGAGATGGCACCCTCGGTGGAGATCTATTCGATTGACGAGGCGTTTATGGATCTCACCGGCGTGCAGAACTGCATGGCGCTGGAGACCTTTGGCCGGCAGGTCAAACAACGGATCCGCAAAGAGACCCATCTGACCGTCGGCGTCGGCATTGCCCAGACCAAAACGCTGGCCAAGCTGGCGAATTTTGCGGCTAAAAAGTGGAGCAAAACCGGTGGCATTGTTGATTTATCGGACCCCGAACGACAGAAAAAGCTGCTGGCACTGATTGATGTGGCTGACGTCTGGGGCGTGGGGCACCGGATCGGCAAACGGCTCAACGCTATGGGCGTCATAACGGCGAAAGATCTGGCCGATCAAAGCACCGAATCCATTCGCAAACAGTTCAGCGTAGTGATGGAGCGCACCGTCAGAGAACTGCGTGGCGAATCCTGCCTGGAACTGGAGTCAGTGACACCGGATAAGCAGCAAATCATGTGTTCCCGTTCGTTTGGCAGCCGCATCTCCGACTATGACCAGATGCGCGAAGCCGTCTGTTCCTATGCGGAGCGCGCGGCAGAGAAACTGCGTCGTGAGAATCAATACTGCCGTCAGATAGGCGTATTTTTGCGCACCAGCCCGCACGCGACTGACGAACCCTTTTATGGCAATCAGTCTATAGAGACGTTGCTGATCCCGACGCAGGACACCCGCGACATCATCAATGTTGCAATGGCGTGTCTGGATAACATCTGGATTAAGGGATATCGCTATATCAAGGCGGGCATCGTGCTGGGGGATTTTTTCAGTCAGGGCGTGGCCCAGCTTGATCTGTTTGACGAGCATCAGCCGCGCCGCAACAGCCAGGAGCTGATGCAGCTGATTGATACAATTAACAAAACCGGCAGTGGAAAACTGTGGTTTGCCGGGCAGGGGATCAATAAGGCCTGGGCGATGAAGCGCGAGATGCTGTCGCCTGCCTATACCACACGGGTAACGGATTTGCCGGTAGCTGCGGTGAAGTAGGCGCGGCTCCGGCTTCCTCTGTTGCTGACGTAGCAGCGTCTGTTAAAAGCTTTTTTTATCACGCGATTTAAGTAACAGGAAGTTATGCTTTACCTGGCTCGATGTGTAGTTTTTCATCGGGCATTTTAAAAAAATAACCAGGTAAATATAATGGATTTCAGAGAGTTTGAAGCCAGAGTGATGCTCTGGCCTGCAATACATTTCACAGCAATCATTCAATCCCGCCACCACGACGACTATGAGATTTATGTGGTCGACGACAACAGCAATATAAAAACCCGACTCTTTTTATGTTTTGCTGACAATGAGCACCACGCCAGTCTGCTCATTAAGCAGTTTATGTTATGGCTAATCAAAATAAACGCCCAGCAACGCAGGCAGCAACGGGCAGAGCGCCGCAAAGAGACCGCGTTATTATCTGAGTGAATCGTGACCGGTTCGCCCTGTAACCTGTGTCGGGTTTCAGGACACAACCGGTTACTTCCCTGGATCATCAGGCGACAGAAACGGATATCCGTCAGTGCCAGACCGCTGGTCGATCGCCGCTATCTATACTTGTTACCCGTGCCTGGGATAGAATCCGGGCTGATTCTGACAGGAACGAACTTCCCAGACCGGTAACAATGATCACAACAGCGACAGTGCAACAAAACAAAGAGCGGGGACGTCCCAGAGAGTTCGATATTGAACAGGCTCTGGATCACGCCATGATCGTTTTCCGACAAAAAGGGTATCACGCCACATCAATAAGCGATCTGGGCGAGGCGATGAACCTCTCCGCAGGCAGCATCTATAAGGCCTTTAAAGATAAGCGCTCGCTCTTTGTGCTGGTGTTTGAACGTTATCTGTTACTCAGAAATACCGAGCTGCGCCGTCGTCTGGCAACCTGTGTCAGCGGACGGGAAAAAATAACTGAGCTATTGCAGTTCTATCTGGACTCGGCGCGTGCCATTGAAGGGCGGCGCGGCTGTCTGGTCGTTGCCAGCGCCATTGCTCTGCAGACGATGGATCAGGCGCTGGCGCAGCGCATTGATGAGGTGGTTCGGCGTAATCAGCGCTTCCTGGTCTCGCTGCTGGAGCTGGGGCAACGGGATGGCTCAATCGATAATACGCTGGACAATGAAGCGGCAGCCGGTTTAATCCTCTGCATTGCATACGGAATGCGGGTTGCAGGCAAGGTCAGCGATGTGACCAATGAACAGCAGACGCTGGCGCTGGCATTAAAAGTACTGGGGTAATCGTTACGGGGCGGGTCAATACACCTGCATTTCTCCGCCCGCGTTTTTCGCACAGAGAAAGTTTGCAGTACGCTTTTCCCGACGCTGTTTATGTGCCAGGCTTTTACGTTTTATTCTGTAGCGTAATAATTAAGGTCTGCTTCGTGAAAACCTCAATCTTACTGACACTCGTAGCCGCTATTGGCTGCTCTGTTTTTGCTGCCCAGGGGGGATTTGAAACCCGCGCAGCGAAACACCCGCTGCAACAGCAGGTGACAGAAAGCGGAGAGCCGCTGACGCACTAACAGAAGTCGCTGGCAGAGAGCGTCCGCTGCTTAACGACCAAACAGCAGGCTGATGAGAGCATGGTAGTGGCGCTCTTCTTCCTGTGTAGACGCTGTTTCCAGCCGACGAAGAAGTTTGGTGCAGATCGATTTACGGTTTACGTTCCCGCCCGCATGCAGAATTTCCACCACCACCTGGCCCAGCGTTTCCTGCTGTGAGGGCAGGCTTGCCGCATTAAAATAACGGGCAATATCGTCTGCCGTCCGCGGCAGTCTCTGGTTCGGGTACATAGGTGATTTCCTGTCAGGTGATGGAAAAGCGATCGGTTCGCGGCAAAGTTATACAAAAAAAGTGAGCCTGTACAGCTATTTCAGCGCAGAAGAGGGAAGTTTTTGTGCTATTTACATAGCACTTAGCGATAAACAGGGAAATACAAAACTGACGTGGAGCTGAGAAATGCTGAAGGGCACCAGGCAAGGCCTGGCACCCTGAACCGACGGCGTCATCCTTCAGCACATTAACGATAATCTTTAAGGTAAACCGGCGCCTGTCCGGTCTCGACCAGCCAGTTTAATTCGGCGCGGTCGCGCGTCGAGGCCTTGATAAAGCCTTTGAGCCAGTTGCGTGCATCAGCAATCTGCGCGACGCGCTCATCGCTGCGTTCGTTTTCAGCCATCTCACCCAGCTGGCGAATCAGTGATACCAGTGTAATCTCCTGCTCTTCAAACGCCAGATTGATTGCAGCTTCACCAAGAATCATATGACCGATTGATTTATCATGGTAAACCATCAGCGACCTCCTGATTGAATAACGAAATGAATAGTCTAGTTAAAGGCAATCCGGACTAAAAGATCGGAAACCGCCGATAAAGGCAGTTGAAGTTATTAAAAATAAAATGAACCTTTAAGCGAAGCGATAACTGTCTGATAATAAAGAATAAAAGCAGATATCTGTTTTACGGGTAAATCATATTGAGCGATTAAGCTGGTTAAAAAAGATAAAGGCTGCCTGAAATTCAGATAAGTAATAAGCAGGTGAATCACGATTACTGTCATGCCGCCTGCCATATTATTGCCGAGGAATAACGGATATTTCTGATTAAAACCGGCAGGTGGCGGGGAACCTCGTGGGTGCCACATGTCGTGCTAAGCGCAGGCAAAAATAAAGCCGCCCATGGGCGGCTTTATTTACTGAACGATAGCGCCAGGTTTATTTCTTCGGTACTTCAGAGACCGCTTTAACGTCCGCTTTGTTAATCTGCTGCTTCACGCCATTGGCGTCAGTGTAAGCCAGCAGGCCGGCATCTGACTCAGAAGGCTTGCCATCACTAATAATGGTGCGTCCATCGTTAGTCTGAATCGCATAACTGGTACGGGTGCAGCCGGTTAATACGGTCATACCAATCAATGCGGCGAGAGGTAAAATCAGCGCTTTTTTCATCTTATTCACCTTATATTAGTTGTCGAGTTCACTCATATTACTGATCTCATTGCGATTGATCTGCTCAGTTTTTCCTGTCTGAGCATCGCGATAAGAAACCAGGCCAGTATCTGAATCGATCTGCGGTTTGCCATCAGTGACAATGGTGCGGCCATCAGTGGTCTTAATCGACTGATTCGAGGCGCAGCCTGCCAGCGTACCTAAAGAAAGCGCCAGCAAAGCAATGGCTGACAGGGATTTCATTTTCATTTTTTTCAACTCCATGAAGTATAACCAGACGCTTACAGCATAGACGGCTTTATAGAGTTTGCTGGGCCTGCCACGCTTCGCTGCCGATTTTTTAGACAAAAAAGGGGGGTGTAGCGATTATTTGCGGGAGTGACGGCGGGAAATAGCATTTATTGCAAATGAGCATGGCTGTTTATGCCGTTTCAGCAGAGGCATTACCAGGCCGGAATAAAAGTGACGCCAATGTGGGGAAATAAGCACGGCAGCCAGAGCAGATATTGTTCGTTAAAGCCAGAGTCGCCCCAGGGGTAATCATCTGCACCAGCGTTAACCGCTGATCATGTCCGCTGGCCCGATACCCTGATGACTACCGGGCCAGTGAAGAAGGGGATCAAAGAATGGAGTCTTCGCCGGCTTTGGCTGCCGCTTTTTCCGCTTTCATGGCGCTGACCGGGTCGGATGCGCTCAGCCAGCGGTCAAATTTCTGGTAGGTGTCGATAAAGGTTTTAAAGTAGCTGCTGGCGACGGTGGCATTCTCTTTATGGTTCATAAACGCCACGGCCAGCTTAAATGCATCTTCGTTATCAAATTTCATGTTGGTTTTCCTCGCTTAAGATCTATAGAGCGTAGCCTGAGAACGCGGCCTGTGCATTCAGACAACCGCCTGAAAACGCGCAATAATTCAGGCTGCCTGACAGCATCCACCAGATTGGCGCGGATTCCCACTTACTTCGCGCAAAATCCTTCTTATAATGCCAGCTTCACTCATAAAGGAGACCCGCTTATGTTGAAAGGATTAACCGTTGCCGCGGTGCTGCTGCTCTCGGGCTGTAGCCTGATGCATAAACAGCCACCGTCGCCGCAGACCCTGCACTATCGCTGCGGAACTCTGCCCCTGACCGTGACGCTGGATGAGGCGAACGAGCAGGTGAGCTTCATCATGGATGGCCAGCCCCTGACGCTGAAGCAGACGGCATCCGCCTCCGGCGCGCGCTACAGCGACAACACCTATGTGTTCTGGTCCAAAGGAAACGGCGCATTTATCGAACGTAACGATAAAATCGTCGTGAATGATTGTGAGCTGCAACCTGCCAGCTGACTCTTTATCTGAAAAGGCGAGCATTATGAGCGACAGCGAAACGCTACACACCATTGCCCATCTGCGGCGCGAATATACCCGCGGCGGATTGCGTCGTAAGGATCTGCCGGATGATCCGATAGCCCTGTTTGAACAGTGGCTGAGCCAGGCGTGTGAAGCAAAACTGCCCGATCCCACGGCAATGACCGTGGCCACCGTGGATGAGCAGGGCCAGCCGTGGCAGCGCATCGTGCTGCTGAAACACTTTGATGCGCAGGGCATGGTGTTTTACACCAACCTTGGCAGCCGCAAAGCGCTGCAGCTGGCGCACAATCCGCGCATTTGCCTGCACTTCCCGTGGCACTACCTGGAACGTCAGGTAATGGTGCTGGGCGAAGTGGAAAAACTGTCGCCGCTGGAGGTGCTGAAATATTTCCACAGCCGCCCGCGCGACAGTCAGATTGGTGCCTGGGTGTCGAAGCAGTCGAGCCGGATCTCTGCCCGTGGCATTCTGGAAGGGAAGTTTCTTGAGCTTAAGCAGAAGTTCCAGCAGGGCGACGTGCCGCTGCCCAGCTTCTGGGGTGGCTACCGGGTGAAATTTCACACAGTAGAGTTCTGGCAGGGAGGCGAACATCGCCTGCACGATCGTTTCATCTATCAGCGCGATCACGACGGCTGGAAAATCGACCGTCTGGCACCCTGAATCTGCATGATTTCCCCCTATCAGCGCTGGCACAGAAGGCGTCAGCGCTTTATGCTATAGCCCTCATTTTTTTCGATTCCGCAACTCAGCGGAAAGCTGTGTACCAGCATAGGTGCAGTCTGATCAATTTGGAGTCAGTGATGACCAGCAGTAACCTGATACAACAATTGCAGGAGAGGGGCCTTATCGCCCAGGTGACGGATGAAGACGCGTTAACAGAGAAACTGGCGCAGGGGCCAATTTCGCTCTATTGCGGCTTTGACCCCACTGCTGACAGCTTGCATTTGGGCCATCTGGTACCGCTGCTCTGCCTGAAGCGTTTTCAGGATGCCGGCCATCAGCCGGTGGCGCTGGTCGGGGGTGCAACCGGCCTGATTGGCGACCCGAGCTTTAAAGCCGCAGAGCGTAAACTTAATACCAGCGACACCGTCAATGAATGGGTTGAGAAGATCCGCCAGCAGGTGGCACCCTTCCTCGACTTCGATTGCGGCAGCAACAGCGCAATCGCCGCCAACAACTACGACTGGTTTGGCAGCATGAACGTGCTGACCTTCCTGCGTGATATCGGCAAACACTTCTCCGTTAACCAGATGATCAATAAAGAAGCGGTGAAGCAGCGTCTGAACCGTGACGATCAGGGCATCTCCTTTACCGAGTTTTCCTACAATCTGCTGCAGGGCTATGATTTCGCCTGCCTGAACGAGCGTCACGGCGTATCGCTGCAGATTGGCGGTTCCGATCAGTGGGGTAACATCACCTCCGGTATCGACCTGACCCGTCGTCTGCATCAGAACCAGGTCTTTGGCCTGACCGTTCCGCTGATCACCAAGTCTGACGGCACCAAATTCGGTAAAACCGAAGGCGGCGCAGTCTGGCTCGATGCGAAGAAAACCAGCCCGTACAAGTTCTATCAGTTCTGGATCAACACCGCGGATGCCGATGTCTATCGCTTCCTGAAGTTCTTCACCTTCCTGAGCATTGAAGAGATCAACGCGCTGGAAGAAGAGGACAAAAACAGCGGCACCGCACCGCGTGCGCAGTATGTGCTGGCTGAGCAGGTAACGCGTCTGGTGCATGGCGAAGCGGGTCTGTCGGCAGCGAAGCGTATTACGGCGAGCCTGTTCTCTGGTTCCGTGAGCGACATGACTGAAGCGGATTTCGAGCAACTGGCACAGGATGGTATGCCAACCATCACCCTGGGCGCTGAAGACGATCTGCAGCAGGCGCTGGTGAAAGCAGAGCTGGTGCCGTCACGCGGTCAGGCGCGTACCATGATTGGCTCCAACGCCGTTTCTCTGAACGGTGAAAAGCAGTCTGATGCGGAATACCGCTTCAGCGACAGCGACAAACTGTTTAACCGCTTTACGCTATTGCGTCGCGGCAAGAAACATTACTGCCTGATTAACTGGCAGTAAGATTTCAGGGCCGGTTTCCGGCCCTTTTTTATGGCAAGGCAGGACAGGGCAAACAAGTGAAAAATATTTTAGCGATTCAGTCGCACGTTGTTTTTGGTCACGCCGGTAATGCGGCGGCTGAGTTTCCGATGCGTCGCCTGGGGGCAAACGTCTGGCCGCTGAATACCGTTCAGTTTTCCAACCATACGCAATATGGCCACTGGACCGGCACGGTGATGCCTGCCACGCATTTAACCGACATCGTTAAAGGCATTGCAGACATTGACCGTCTGAAGACCTGCGACGCGGTGCTGAGCGGCTATCTGGGTTCGGCAGAGCAGGGCGAGCAGATTCTGCAGATTGTTCAGCAGGTCAAAGCGGCTAACCCAAATGCCTGGTACTTCTGCGATCCGGTGATGGGTCACCCCGAGAAAGGCTGCATCGTGGCACCCGGCGTCGCGGAGTTTCACTGCAAGATGGCGATGCCGGCCAGCGATATTATTGCCCCGAATCTGCTTGAGCTGGAGATGCTGAGCGAACGCACTGTCACCGACGTCGACGCGGCAGTCGACGCTGCACGGGCGCTGATTGCCCAGGGACCACGCGTGGTGCTGGTGAAGCACCTGGCGCGTGCGGGGCGTCGCAGCGATCGCTTTGAGATGCTGCTGGTAACGGCGGAAGACGCCTGGCACATCAGCCGTCCGCTGGTCGATTTCGGCGTCCGTCAGCCGGTCGGCGTAGGCGATCTCACCAGCGGTCTGCTGCTGGTGAATCTGCTGCACGGTAAATCATTGCAGGATGCGCTGGAGCACGTCACTGCGGCGGTCTATGAGGTGATGCTGAAAACCCATCAGATGGGCGAGTATGAGCTGCAGCTGGTGGCGGCCCAGGATGCCATCGCCAGTCCGACGCAGCACTTCACGGCAGAAAAGCTGTAACGCATCAGGGCCGGTTAACCGGCCCTGTTCACTCAGGCTAAGCCTTCCGCTTTCAGCGCCGCCTGCACCGCAGGACGCTCCGCGACCCGATCAAACCACGCCTCCAGCGCCGTAAAGCCGGACAGATCCAGTCCCAGCGCTTTTGCCCAGCGCGTCACCACAAACAGATAGGCATCCGCCACGCTGAAATGCATCCCCGTCAGCCACTGTCTGTCACGCAATGACGCATCGACATAACGGAATTTCGCTTCCAGCTGACTGCGCGTCTGCGCTTTCACCTCGTCGGAATAACCCGGGCGAAACAGCGGCCCAAAGCTTTTGTGCAGCTCGCTGCCGATGTAGCTGAGCCACGCCACGGTGTGATAACGCGTCAGGCTACCGACCGGAGCCAGCAGATGGCGATCGGGCTTCAGGTCAGCCAGATACTGTACAATGGCAACGCCCTCTGTCAGCACGCTGCCGTCGCTGAGCTGCAGCGCGGGCACCTGGCCTTTAGGGTTAATCTGGCGGAAATCATCGCCCCGCTCAGTGAGTTTTGTGGCCAGATCAACATTCACCTGAGTGAAGTCGAGACCGCATTCGCGCATGACAATGTGGGGAGAGAGAGAGCAGGCTCCTGCTTTGCAAAACAGTTTCATGACCATGTACTCCTTGTTGCAATGGGATCACAGCATAGTAAAGGCTCAGAGGGAGATTACCAGTGATAAGGTTCAGGGATCGATGAGGGCAAAAGGTCAGCAGTAAAAATCCGCCTTCATAGAAGGCGGCTTTGTTTTCCGCCCCATAGGGGCGTACTAAGTTCGGACTCTTAGAGCCCTCTCTTCACACCTCATGAAGCGACAGTTGTTTATCTTCAACTTCATGCT
>NZ_VWUO01000024.1:0-55714 GCF_008631595.1 Pantoea sp. F_5 | reverse complement strand
GCACCAAGATTTGCCTGGCGGCTGTAGCGCGGTGGTCCCACCTGACCCCATGCCGAACTCAGAAGTGAAACGCCGTAGCGCCGATGGTAGTGTGGGGCCTCCCCATGCGAGAGTAGGGAACTGCCAGGCATCATATAAGTAGAGAAGCCCCGCACGAAAGTGCGGGGCTTTTTTACGTCTGAATTTTGTTCTTTTAAGCAGAAATATTGACCATAACCCCGTTTTCTGCAGCCCTCATTACCTCATATGGACTTACAAAATTGCCAGCAACCCGCTGATTTTTCGATAATTGGCGATGTGGCTCACAATATTCATCTCAGATTACCCCGCCTTTACCTCCGGTAGACTTAAATGCTTTACTCAATCCTTTAAACGCTGTTGATCAGCAAGGAACAGAGGTAAGGCATGACAACAACAAATAATAATATTCAACCGGATGATACCAGGAAACGCATCTGGGCCATCGTTGGCGCGTCATCGGGCAACCTGGTCGAGTGGTTCGACTTCTATGTCTATTCATTCTTCTCGCTCTACTTTGCGCACATATTCTTCCCGCAGGGCGATACCACCACGCAGTTGTTACAGACGGCGGGCGTTTTTGCGGCAGGATTTCTGATGCGTCCGATTGGTGGCTGGCTGTTCGGCTATATCGGAGATAAACATGGTCGAAAAAATTCGATGCTGGTTTCGGTATGCATGATGTGTTTCGGGTCACTGGTTATTGCCTGCCTGCCTGGTTACGCAACGATCGGCGTGGCGGCTCCCATCATTCTGCTGCTGGCGCGTATGTTTCAGGGATTATCGGTGGGGGGAGAATATGGGACCAGCGCAACCTACATGAGCGAAGTGGCTCTGGAAGGACGTAAAGGATTCTATGCCTCATTCCAGTATGTCACGCTGATTGGTGGTCAGTTAGCGGCGGTACTGACCGTAGTGGTGCTGCAATTCCTGCTTACTGATGCAGAACTGCGCAGCTGGGGCTGGCGAATTCCGTTCTTCCTCGGCGCACTGCTCGCGGTTGTCGCATTGTGGCTACGACGCTCTCTGGAAGAAACATCAGACAAGACCAGCCGCGAACATCGTGATGCGGGAAGCGTAATCGGATTGCTGCGCAATCATACCCGTCCTTTCCTGATGGTGCTGGGTTTCACCGCGGGCGGTTCTTTGAGTTTTTATACCTTCACCACCTACATGCAGAAGTATCTGGTTAACACGTCGGGTATGGATCCTAAAACGGCTAGCGGGCTGATGACCGGTGCGCTGCTGGTCTTTATGCTAATTCAGCCGATTATCGGTGCCCTGTCAGATAAAATTGGTCGTCGCACGTCGATGATGATCTTTGGCGCAGGTGCGGCGATCTGTACGGTGCCAATTCTGACCCTGCTGCAAAACGTGCAGAGTCCCGGCGTGGCTTTCCTGTTGATTATGCTGGCCTTGCTGGTCACCAGCTTCTACACAGCCATCAGCGGCATTCTTAAAGCCGAAATGTTCCCGCCACAGGTACGCGCACTGGGTGTCGGGCTCTCTTATGCGGTAGCGAATGCGCTGTTTGGTGGTTCGGCAGAGTATGTAGCGCTGCTGATGAAGAAGCAGGGGATCGAGACCACCTTCTTCTGGTATGTCTCTGCGATGGGGGCGGTGGCGTTTCTGGTGTCACTATTGCTGCACAAGCGTGGTAAGGGGATAAAGCTTTAAAACAGCTACTGACTCAGATTCCACAGGGCAATGCCGCTGGCTGCACCGGCGGCATCCCACGCGAAATCTTTCCAGCTCCAGCCATTCGGGCGGCTGTCATACCACTCTTTTCCCGCCCCAGGACTTAACGAAACAACAGCACAACAGTAGCCCACTTCGCCTAATGGATGCCTTCTGACAGGCGGTGATTAAAGAATACGGCTGATCAGGCGGTCGATACGTATCCGGCGCAGGCGGCGAATGAGCTTCCGCACCTTGGCCGGATAATCAGCAATACTTTCAAGCTCACGGAAATGCGTCACCACCGTGGTGTGCTGGCGGATTAACGTCAGCTCTTTTTCACGCTGCACTGCTAACTGCTGATGAGGATCGTGGATCAGTACCGCATTTTCCAGGTCGAGTCGCCATGCGCGTGGATTGAGGTTATTACCGGTAATCAGCTGCCATTCATCATCGACCCACATCCCTTTAAGGTGATAACTGTTCTCGCCATCCTTCCATAGTCTTACGACTAACTGGCCGGTTGTAACGTAGTAGTGCAAACGGCTCAGGAAGCGGCGCAGATTGATTTCATACAGATATGGCAGTGCGCCGATAATTTTGAACGGCTGGTCGGGCGCAATATAGAAATCATTGGCTGTTTTATCACCGACGATAATCTCGACCTGTTTCCCCTGGCGCAGCAGGTTAATGATATTACGCACCAGCAAGGCGGGCAGGTTGAAGTAGGGAGTACAGATAATCAGCTTCTGTTCTGCACAGGGCATCAGGTGAAAAATGGTTTTATTAAGCAGGCTATGCTTACCCAGACCGACCAACGGCGTGACCGCCAGTTCATCGTTGCCGGCATTCCCCTCAAACTGATAATTGAAGCCACGCAGATCCTGACGGAACTGGCGCGTCTCATTTTTAATTTCAGGGCTGGAAGGGCGCTCAGCGAAATCGAGCCGGTTAACCGCTTCTGCTGGCTTCAGATTGAGCGTAATCCAGTCATACATGGTATCGGTCAGCTGCGGATTACGGATAACCTGGTAGCGATCATAGCGATACTTGTCATGCTGATGCAGGTAAACATCATTGATGCTGGCACCGCTGTAGAGCAGGGTATCATCAATAATGAAACCTTTAAGATGGAGTACACCCAGGGCTTCACGTGTATTAACCGGGATACCATAAACCGGGATGGCAATATCGGCATAACGCGTCGCCATTTCGCAATACCAGTCGGCATTGGTTACGCCTCGCGCTGCGCCAATTCGCCCACGCTGCGCACGATGCCAGTCTACCAGGATCGAGATATCGAGCTCCGGTCGCGCCTGCTTAGCATGATAAAGCGCATCCATGACGGCACGTCCGGCGTCATCGTTTTCCAGATAGAGCGCAACGATACAGATGCGGGTCTGCGCTGCCGCAATCTTCTCCAGCAACGTCTGACGAAATTCGGCAGGCGAGTAAAGTGTCGACATATCCGCAACGGATTGTGACAGTTTCGGCAGCTCTGCGAGGTGTTGTTGGTGTTTATTACGTTTAAATTTAGACAACATCACAGTGCATTTCTTCTCTGTTCATTGCATGGCCTTTTGCCATCAAATCAGGGTTATAACCATAAATAATAACATCAACTCCGTCGATTCGAACGTTTTTTACCTTTCTCTACAAGGTTAGTTGATCTCATTCTGTAAAGATAATTTCAGGCTGACAATACCGTCATCCAGTTGAATATCAACATGAAAGTTGAGTTTTCGGGCCAGGGTAATCATGCCGCGGTTATGGGGCATGGTGATACCGTTCAATTGTTGCAAGCCGTGATGTCGGGTGTAGCGGATCATCTTTTCCAGCAGACGACGACCCATGCCTAACCCTTTCAGGTCCGAACGGACCAGCACTGAAAACTCCGCATCAATGTTATCAGCGTCCGAGATCGCGCGGGTGACGCCAATGATCTCGGGGTGTCCGTAATGCTGACGGACCGCCACAATAGCCATCTCGCGGTCATAATCGATCTGCGTCATATTGGCGAGGTCATCATGCGTGAACTCATTGATCTCACTGAAGTAGCGGTAGTAAAGATCCTCTTTGGTAACCTGGCTGATAAAATCGCGCAGTAAAGGTTCATCCTCTGGCAGGATTGGGCGGAACAGGCAGAATTGCCCATCTTTTAACTCTACCTGTTCTTCCAGATGCTGCGGATAAGGGCGAATGGCCAGCCTTGCTTCGTTATCGCCGTGGAACGGGGCCAGCGTCAGGGTGACGTCCAGCAGGGTAAAATCATTGCCCGCCACCAGTAGCGGGTGAATATCCAGTCGCTGGATCTCCGGGCAATCCACCACCAGATCAGAGACCTGCACCAGCAGCTGGCTTAAACCCGCAATATCCAGCGGATTAAGGGCGCTGCGGCTGCGGATTTTTCCACTCTTGATGGCCTGAATGACCAGATAGCGTGCCAGCGTCATATTTAGCGGGGGGAGGGCAACGGCAGCCTGTTTATCAGCCTGCCATTCAACTCCGCCTTCACCCAGCATAATGAGTGGGCCAAACAGTGCATCCTGTTCGACCACGACCCGCAATTCCTGCGCGCCCGCCCGGCTGGCCATGCTCTGAACCAGCAGTCCCTCGATACGTGCCTGAGGCAGCGTCTGCTTTACCCGATCAAAAATGGCTTCGGCGGCACGCTCCACTTCACTGGCATTACGCAGGTAGAGCATTACACCCTGAACCTCTGATTTATGGGCGATATCGGGTGAACGCAGCTTCAGCGCCACCGGATAGCCAATCTGATCGGCAATGGTAACCGCTGCCGCGCTGTCACTGGCGATCCAGGTTGGCAGTGTGGCCAGTCCATAAGCCTGCAGCACCGGCTGAACCTCGTGAGTGTCCAGTGAGGTAATGCCGCGCGCCAGCGCCTGTGAGAGCAGCTGGTGAGCATGTGCACTATCCTGGTTCAGCGTGACGGGCAGGGCAGGCGTTTCGCGTAGCTGCTTCTGATTACGCCGGTACTCAACCTGATGCATAAAGGCGGTGACGGTGCCTTCCGGCGTGCGCCAGGTCGGTATACCTGCCTGCGTAAAGGCACGACGCGCAGCCTGTGAAGAGAATTCGCCGCTCCAGTTAGTCAGCAGCGTTACCAGCTTACCGCGCGGGTGGCGGGCCACGGTATCGATCAGATGTGCGGCTGTTTCAGTCGCGGGTGCGACCGCGCTTGGCGCATGAATAATCATTAAGGCATCTAGTTCATGGCTGTCGAGGAGGATCTCCACACAGGCAGCGTAGCGCTCAGCTGTGGCGTCATCTTTTAAATCCAGCGGATTTCCGCGACCTGCACCGGCAGGCAAAATAGCCTCAAGCTGCTGACGCGTTTCCTCGCTGAGCTGCGCCAGTTTCCCATTGCGGGCGTAAAGCTCATCCAGCGCCAGCGCGGCGGGCGCAGCACCATTACTGATGATCATCAGCCTGTCGCCGCGCAGCGGCCGCATATGGCTCAGCGACTCAACGGCGGAGAACAGCTCGTGCGTGTCCTGCACACGCAGTAACCCGGCGCGCTGAATGGCCGCATCCCAGGCAGCGTCCAGACCACTATGGGTACCAAGCAGCGCCTGTGCTTCACGGCTGCGACCACTCTTGATGACCAGAATCGGTTTATTACGTGAGGCGCTGCGTGAGGCGGAAACAAAACGACGCGCATCGCTGAGGTGCTCAAGATAGAGCAGGATGGCGCTGGTCTTGCCGTCGCGTGCCAGAAAGTCGAGCAGGTCATCGACATCGGTATCCAGACTGTCACCCAGCGCGATAAACCAGGAGAAGCCGAGATTACGCTGCTGCGCCCAGTCGAGAATCGTATTAGAGACGGCAGCGGACTGAGAGATAAACGCGATACGGCCTTTCTCTATCGGCACGGGCGAGAAGCTGGCATTGAGTCCCTGCCAGGGTGCCAGCAGGCCAAGGCTGTTTGGTCCCAGCAGACGTATCTGCCACTGGCTGGCACAGGCTTTGAGTTCAGCCGACTGGCTGGCGGGTGCGGAGAGGATAATGCAGGCTTTACAGCCTTTCTCGCCGAGCTGTTGCAGCAACTCGAGGTTACGCTTTGAGTGAGTGCAGATTACCGCCAGGTCTGGCGCGAAAGGTAAGCTGTCGATGGTGGGCCAGGCGAGTACGCCGCTGACCGCTTTATATTTTGGCGTCACCGGCAGTACCGGTCCGCTAAAACCGCCCGCCAGCAGGTTACGCATCATAAAGTAGCCAGCACGCCCGGGCGTAACCGAGGCACCAATCACCGCAATTGATTTAGGTCGTAATAGCGCTTCCAGTCCGCGTTGGCTCATCTCGCCCTCCAGAGATCGGGATTTGCGTGATTGTAAACGCTTTTTGCTGGCCGTGCTTCCGGGCAGATCGCAGGCTGAACATCCGGATCCTGGAAACTGTCAGGAGAGGCTCACGCCAGCCAGCCGGAGAGAGATACGGTTAAGCCTGTCCAGCGTGATGCGGTTTTCCTGCCAGGTAAGCCGTGCGGAACCGATCGAAATGGTGAGATAACGCCTCTGCCGCCAGCCGATCGCCCGCCTGTGCCAGTAGCGCCGTCGCCACTTCAGCGGTGCAGTGCTGACCTTCGCCGTGGGCTTCACGCAGCGTATAGCGCGAAGGAGTACTGACATCCAGTGACATCACTGGCAGGGCGTCGAGCCAGGGACTTTTGCGAAACATCTTGCGTGCTTCGGTCCAGGTGCCATCCAGCATAATAAACAGCGGCGGCTTGCCGCTGGCCGGCGGCGTTGTCAGCACTTCACGACCAGGATCGGCATAAGCGGCCGGAAAGACCACCAGTGGCTGATAATCGGGATTGCGCACGGCCGCCAGCAGCAGCGGATCCGGCTCGGTGCGTGACCAGCCAAATGCCTGGGTATCCGGCAAAATATCGGCAATCAGACGGCCGGTGTTGCTCGGCTTCATTGGCTCGGTATCAAACATCACCAGGCAGAAGCGACTCCGGGCAGACTGCGGTGCAATCTGGCTGCAGAGACAGTTGGCCTCTGGCAGCAGGCAGCCCTGGCAGCGAATGACCCGATTCCCCCGCGCGAGGAAGGGACGGGTGGCACGGGCAAGGCGTTGGGTGCGCAAGCGCAAAACGGCATTATCAGACATGAGTATTCAGGGCAGGAAAAACGTCAGTGTAATCGAAGCGCAGATGAAAAGGAAAAGGCCAGACTGGCTGGCCTTTGAAGTTTAAAGTGATTCGTCGAGCCATTCGTTAAACGGCGCTTTGGGCATAGCACCGTTCAGCATGTCTACCCGCTCGCCATTTTTAAACAGCATGATGGTCGGGATACTGCGAATGTTGAAACGGGCGCTCAGGGCCGGTTCTGCTTCAGTGTTCACTTTAATAAAGCGGACCTTGCCGCTGCGTTCACTGGCGACATCTTTAAACACGGGCGCAAAATTGACGCAGGGACCGCACCAGGGCGCCCAGAAATCGATCACCACCGGCAGATCATCCTGCAGATATTTGTCAAAGTTGGCGCTGGTGGCATTCACCACTTCGCCATCGAACAGCTCATTTCCACAGCGACCACATTTCGCCACGTCGGCAAGGCGTTCGTCAGGAACGCGATTGGTTGCCTGACAGGAAGCGCATACCGTATTCATAGGAACCTCTGATGTTGAAAAGTGTCAGTCTGGTAATAGTTGTTCATTATGGAAGGGGGGGGATTTTCGCTCAATCTGGATTGCTCTATAGGTTCAATAGTTGATAGCTAAGCGCCAGCACATCAGGTAATCTGCGCGCTCTGAATGCAGGAGGAAGAGATGAACGACGAATATAAAGGCAAGAGCGGCAAAGTTAAGGTGATGTACGTGCGTGGCGAGGACGATAAAAGCGTGCGCGCGCCGAATCCTCGTACAGGCAAAGGTGGTCACTCTGCTGCCCGCCAGGATGATAATCGTCGTTCATCTGGCCCCCGCTCTGAACGCAGTCAGGAAGGCGGTCGCTCCGCTGGTCGTCGCAGTGACGACACCGGTCGCAGCAGTTCACCGCGTCGTGATGAAGGCGGACGTGGCGCACCACGCCGTTCAGACGATGGCGCAGGTCGCCGCAACGATCGTGGCGATGACAGCCGCGGTGCCTATGGCAGCAGCGACTTCCCGTGGCGCACCGTGTCACGCGCACCATCCGCCGATCGTGCGTCATCGCCTGAGAGCGATAAGCCGGATCACGGCGGCATCAGTGGCAAGAGCTTCGTTGATCCTGAGCAGATTCGTCGTCAGCGTAACGAAGAGACACGCGTCTATGGCGAAAACGCCTGCCAGGCGCTGTTCCAGAGCCGTCCGGAAGCGATTGTTCGCGCCTGGTTCGTGCAGGAAGTCACACCACGTTTTCGCGAAGCGCTGCGCTGGCTGGCCGCTAACCGCAAAGCCTATCATGTGGTTGAAGATGCTGAGATCACCAAAGCGTCAGGTACTGAACATCATGGTGGCGTCTGCTTCCTGATCAAAAAGCGTATGGGCATGGCGGTGTCTGAATGGCTGAGCCAGGCGAATACGAAAGATTGCGTACTGGCACTGGAAGATGTCAGCAACCCGCATAACCTCGGTGCGATTATGCGCAGCTGCGCGCACTTTGGAGTAAAAGGTTTGCTGGTGAATGATGCTTCACTGCTGGAGTCAGGTGCAGCCGTGCGTACCGCAGAAGGCGGCGCTGAGCATGTGCAGGCGATTAGCGGCGCAACCTTCAGTGAAGGTCTGGAAGCGTTCCGTAAAGCGGGTTACACCATCGTGACCACCTCCAGCCATCAGGGCACGCCGCTGGCGCAGGCTCAGCTGCCGGAGAAAATGGTGCTGGTGTTAGGCCAGGAGCGTGAAGGTCTTTCTGACACCGCGTTCAAACAGGGTGACATGAGCCTGTCAATTGGCGGCACCGGTAACGTAGAAAGTCTCAACGTCTCAGTCGCAACCGGCGTACTGCTCGCCGAATGGTGGCGTCAGAACGCATAAAAAAACGGGCCGAAAGGCCCGTTTTGCTGTGTGACATCAGTGCGCACCGCCACCACCACCGCCTGCGCCAAACGGCGGGCGGGCAAACCAGATCAGCACCAGCAGGATTAAAAAGACCCCCGCCGACGCCCAGAAGATCTCATTCGCTGAAATAATCAGTCCCTGATTGGTAATCTGCTGTGCGATATAAGCTGATGCCTGCTGCTGCGTCATCCCCAGGCTTTCAAGCTGGCTATACATCTGCTGTGAATTAACGTTGTACGGGGTAATCGACTCCGTCAGATAGCTATGATGCATCGACTCGCGGTTCGTCCACATGGTAGTGGTAATCGACGTTCCCACTGAACCGGCAAAGGTTCGCAGAAAGTTCGACAGGCTGGATGCGGCAGCCATGCGCTCCGGTGGCAGTCCCGACAGCGTAATGGTGGTCAGCGGCATAAAGAAACAGGCCACGGCAAAACCCTGAATAAACTGCGGCCAGGCTGAGGCACCAAAGTCCATCCCCGGTTCAAACGTATAAGCACGCCAGTAGAAGCAGACGGCATACATAATGAAGCTGAACGTAACCAGCCGCCGCATGTCGAGCTTATGGGCGAAGCGACCAATGATCGGCGACAGGATCACCGGCAAAATCCCCACCGGCGCAGATGCCAGACCTGCCCAGGTTGCGGTATACCCGTAAACCTCCTGCAGCAGCTGCGGCAACAGGACTATCGAGCCGAAGTAGAGCATATAAGCCAGGCTGATCGACAGGCAGCCGATGGTGAAGTTGCGCGACTTAAACAGCGACAGGTCAATGATCGGGTGATCGTCCGTCAGCTCCCACACCAGCAGGACTGACAGCGCAATCAGGGCCACGACCCCCAGCACGATAATCTCCGTCGAACTAAACCAGTCGAGCTCCTTTCCGCGATCCAGCATCACCTGAAGACAGCCGATTCCCACCACCAGCAGCACCAGCCCGACCATGTCGATCCGGCGGATTTCGGTTTTGGTTTCCCGGCCACGCAGGGTTTGCAGCGTCAGTATGACTACTGCCACACCAATCGGCACGTTGATAAAGAAGATCCAGCCCCAGTGATAGTTATCACTGATCCAGCCACCCAGTATCGGGCCACAGATCGGTGCCACGATCACCGTCATCGCCCACAGCGACAGCGCAACACTCCGTTTGGCCGGGGGATAATTGTTGAGCAGCAGACTTTGCGACAGCGGGATCAACGGACCGGCGACGATCCCCTGAATGACGCGGAAGAAGATCAGCATCTCCAGGCTATCTGACATGCCGCACGCCCAGGAGGCAATGGCAAACAGAATAGTCGACCAGGTGAAGAGCTTCACTTCACCAATGCGTTTTGCCAGCCAGCCGGTCAGGGGGATAGAAATCGCATTGGCGACGCCAAACGAGGTGATCACCCAGGTGCCCTGAGAGTTCGACGCCCCCAGATTCCCGGCAATGGTGGGGATAGCCACGTTGGCGATGGTCGAGTCCAGAACCTGCATGAACGTCGCCAGCGACAGCGCAATGGTCATCAGGACCAGCGGCATCCCTTCAAGCGGTTTTTGTGCCATTACAGCCTCCGCGTCATCATCCGGCGTTGGCGCGGACGATATCGGTGATCAGCTGATTGACCGGCGCAAGGTCAATCGCCAGAGCATTACTGCTGTAAGCGGCCTGCTGACGGGGGCTGGTGGCGAGCGCGCTACCCTCTTTGCTGGTGGTATCGATTTTAACCAGCGTGGAGAGGCCGATGCGCAGCGGATGTCTGGCGATATCGTCCTGATTCAGTTCGATACGAACCGGCAGACGCTGAACCACTTTAATCCAGTTACCGGTGGCGTTCTGTGCTGGCAGCAAAGAGAAGGCGCTGCCGGTGCCCATATCCAGACCCACGACTTTGCCCTGATAAACCACTTCGTCACCGTAGATGTCGGCGACCACGGTGGCAGGCTGACCGATACGGACACCTGCCAGCTGCGTCTCTTTGAAATTCGCATCGACCCACAGATTGGTGGCAGGTACGACAGCCAGCAACGGGGTGCTGGTAGAGATTTGCGAACCGACCTGTACGCTGCGACGGGAGACAAAGCCATCCATCGGACTGCGGATTTCGGTGCGCTGCAGCGCCAGCCAGGCGTCACGCAGTTCAGCTGCGCTCTGTTGCACGGCAGGCTGATTTTCCAGCGAGGTGTTGAGGATCATCGCCTGATTGGCATTGTATTGCTGAATGGCCACGTCCAGCTGAGCTTTAGCCGTTGCAACGGCATCACGGGCGTGCTGCAACTCTTCACGGCCAATCAGGTTTGCTGCTCCTAACGGCTCACGGCGTTTCAGATCCGCCTCTGCCTGTGCCAGGGCGGTCTGCTGCAGCGTGATGCTGGCCTGATACTGTTTGCCATTGATCATCAGCTGATGTGTCTGACGCACGCTGGTGGCCAGAGCCGTCTGTGCTTTTTCAAACGCCTGCTCGGCATCGGTCTTATCGAGTGAAACCAGCACATCGCCTTTTTTGACGAAATCGGTATCTTCAAACCAGACCTTATTCACGCTACCGGAGACCTGGGCCATCACCTGCACCTGATTGCCCGCAACGTAAGCGTCATCGGTTTCCTGAAAATGGCGCAGGACCAGGAACCAGTAAACGCCCCAGGCAATACCAATCAGCACAAAGATCAGCGCCAGCACAATGAGCACACTTTTGCGCTTCTTCTTTTTGCTGGCTGACGGTTGCGGGCTTTGTGCTTCTGCCGTTGCACTCATGACTTTCTCCACATTTTCCATTTAGTCGGGCGACAGAACTCCTTTTCTGCCTGCGCCCGAGTCGAAAAAGCCAGCGACTGAGCGCTGGCCAGATAAAAAAGGAAGCTAAAATAACGATTCCGACAGGTGATTGTGTCGCACTTATTGCTATTAGCGGGACAGCGAGGCGATCAGCTGATCTTCATCCATTTTATCAAGACGATTAAGCAACTTACGGGTGATACCTTCGAGCTGAGACTTCTCTTCGACTGACAGCGACGACCAGAGGTACTGCAGGCTCTGATGCTGAGGGGGTAACAACTGACGCAGGAACTCCATGCCTTTATCGGTCAGATGCAGATGCAGGCAGCGACGGTCGTGATCGCTTTCGCGACGCTCAATCCAGCCGCGCTTCTCCAGCTCATCAGCAATGCGCGTAGCATTGGTGCGTGAAGAGCCAAGGGCAGAGCTGAGCTCAGAAGGCTGGATACTGTGATTTTCCTGCGCATCCAGCGTAATCAGCGCCATAAACAGGGTCTCATTAATACCCTGTGCTTTCAGCATCTTATTGCGGTTGTCCAGCAGTTTACCCTGCATATGCATACAGAGACGCGTCAGAATAATTTCCTGCAACGGAAAATCCTTATGACGATTGGCACGGATGTTTAGCATCTGCTCAATGGGAGTAAACGAACTTTCCATTAAAAAAAACCTCACTAATTGCAACTTGTATAATAACTATGGTGACAGGCTAAGCGTAGTCACTTTTTAGCAGGCGATCGCTGACAGACTCGCACGCTGCACCATCAAAGGTATTCCAGGCCAGTCCCTGGCCCTGGGTCAAAAACCCGTACGCCCGGCGGCAGCCGCAGTGCCAGGACGTTATCAAAAAGGGGGCAAATTTATTAATATCGCGAGGAAAAATAACTGAAGTGAATAGGTTTGTTGCTAACCATAACAAACCTAACCATTTGTGACCAGAGCAATGCGTTGTCCGGATAGCCTTCAGTTGATTTTTTCCGGCTCAAAGCGCGATCCCCCTGCCCAAATCAGCAGATTAATCAGCGTCAGTAGCGCGCCAGCACCACAGACGCCATACCAGCCCCAAAGATGGTAAGCGGTAGCGGAGAGCAGCGAGCCCGCCGCACCGCCGATAAAGTAGCTGGTCATGTAACCGGCATTCAGACGGTTTCGCGCCTCCGGCATCTGCGCATAAATCACGCTCTGATTGGTGATATGGACAGCCTGCACCGCCAGATCCAGCAGCAGAATGCCGACGATCAGCGGCACAAGCTGCTCCGCACCCCACGCAATGGCGGCCCACGACAGCAGCATTAGCAGCAGACCCAGTCGGGTCGTCAGCTTCGCTTTACCTTTGTCGGCCAGTGAACCCGCCTGACGTGCGGCCAGCGCACCCGCAGCACCAACTAATCCCAGCAAGCCAATCTTGCCCTCAGAAAAATGATAAGGCGCGCCGGAGAGCAGAAAGGCCATTGAGGTCCAGAGCAGGCTGAAATTGGCAAAGGAGAGACAGCCGGTCCAGGCGCGTGTCCGGATCACCCGATTGCCTGCATACAGACGAAAGATGGAAGCCAGTAGTTGCGGATAGCTCATGGGCACTGACTGTTTTACGCGTGGCAACGATCGCCAAAGCGCCAGCGCCATAACCACCATCAGCAGACTGGCGGTCCAGTAGACCGTGCGCCAGCCGCCAATCTGCGCCAGGCCGCCTGCCACGGTACGTGCCAGCAGAATCCCCAACAGCAGACCGCTCATTACCGTTCCGACAATTTTACCGCGCCGCTCCGGCTCGGCTAGCGTGGCGGCCAGCGGTACCAGAATTTGTGCGGCGACCGAGAACAGGCCGGTCATGACCGTACCCAGCAGCAAAAAGAGGAACGCGTGCGACAGGGCGGTAATCACCATGCCCGCCGCAGCCAGCAGGATCATCGTCACAATCAGGCTGCGTCGTTCAAAGCGATCGCCCAGCGGCACCAGCAACAGCAGACCGCAGGCGTAGCCGAGTTGCGCCGTGGTGACAATAAACCCGGCGAGGCTCACAGAGAGATCAAACTGTTGGGCGATGGTATTGAGCAGTGGCTGAACGTAGTAATTACTGGCTACGCAGAGGCCGGTTGCTACCGACATCAGGACCACTAAAGCAGGCGTCAGCCCCTGACGAGTCGCATTCATAAACAGCATCGGTCGCTAATAATCATTTGAGGTTAATAATAACTCAAAAAACTATTTCACACGCATGATTATTAACAGGCCATACCAGTTATAACAAGAGGTTTAAACCATGGTGGAGGAGGTGTGCCCTGAGAAGGTTGTGGCAACTAACGGCTCAGGGCTTAACGTCTCACAGACAGCTCAGAAGTTTAAAGTGATGGGAGCATACGCCTGTAGCTAAGCATCGCGGGCCATGGACTAAAACGCTAAGTGTTGGCCCGTTTACGGGCGCACCTCAGGAATGAGGTGCGTAATCGCCCGCGCTGAGCCACGCCTTAGAGGGCGTCGTTTGCGTCTTTGCAGAAGGCGTATGCTCCCTGAGCCAGCATCTTTATCAGCTGTCGCAGGTCGTCCCGACCATCAGAAATTCCAGTCTTCGTCTTCAGTTTCGACCGCTTTCCCCATCACATAGGAGGAGCCTGAGCCGGAGAAGAAGTCGTGGTTCTCGTCAGCGTTGGGTGACAGTGCCGACAGAATGGCCGGATTGACCGCCGTCAGCTCCGCCGGGAACAGTGCCTCGTAGCCCAGATTCATCAGCGCTTTGTTGGCGTTGTAGTGCAGGAAGGTTTTCACCTCTTCCACCCAACCGACATCACCATAGAGCGCTTCGGTGTAAGCGACTTCGTTCTCATACAGCGCCAGCAGCAGATCATAGGCAAACTGTTGCAGCTCTTCGCGACGCAAATCGTCAGCGGCGGCCAGCGCCTGCTGATATTTGTAGCCGATGTAGTAACCGTGCACCGCTTCATCACGGATAATCAGGCGAATCAGGTCTGCGGTATTGGTCAGCTTGCCGCGACTCGACCAGTACATCGGCAGCCAGAAGCCGGAATAGAACAGGAACGACTCCAGAAAGACGCTGGCGATCTTCTTCTTCAGCGGATCATCGGCGCGGTAGTGTTCCAGGATGATGCGCGCCTTGTTCTGCAGCGGCGCATTCTCTTCACTCCACTGGTAGGCGGCATCCACATCCTGCGTGTTACACAGGGTAGAGAAAATCGAACTGTAGGAGCGGGCATGTACCGCTTCCATAAAGCTGATATTCGACAGCACTGCCTCTTCGTGCGGGGTAATGGCATCCTCCATCAGTCCCGGCGCGCCGATCACGTTCTGGATGGTGTCGAGCAGCGTCAGGCCGGTAAAGACCCGGATAGTCAGCTGCTGCTGCTGTTTATCCAGCGTCTGCCAGCCGGGCAGATCGTTGGAGAGCGGCATCTTTTCCGGCAGCCAGAAGTTGCTGGTAAGACGGTTCCACACCTCAAGATCTTTATCATCCTGAATGCGGTTCCAGTTAATAGCCTGAATCTGTTTAAGTTTCATCGTTGTTATTACAGGGAGCAGGAAACGCAGCCCTGAACCTCCGTGCCCTGAAGTGCCATCTGACGCAGTCGAATGTAATAGAGCGTTTTGATCCCTTTTTTCCACGCGTAAATCTGCGCTTTGTTGATGTCACGGGTGGTGACGTCATCGCGGAAGAACAGCGTCAGCGACAGTCCCTGGTCGACGTGCTGCGTTGCTTCTGCGTAGGTATCAATAATCGCTTCCGGCCCAATCTGATACGCATCCTGATAGAGATGAAGATTCTCATTGGTCATAAATGGCGCGGGATAGTAGACGCGGCCGGTTTTGCCCTCTTTGCGGATCTCGATAGGGGAGACAATCGGATGGATGCTGGAGGTGGCGTGGTTGATGTAGGAGATAGAACCGGTCGGCGGAATAGCCTGCAGGTTCTGATTAAACAGCCCGTGCTGCATCACCGCATCACGCAGTGCCTGCCAGTCCGCCTGAGTTGGCAGCGTCAGTCCGGCATCGGCAAACAGTTGAGCCACCCGTTCAGTACGCGGCAGCCATTCCTGCTGCAGATACTTATCGAAGTAGACGCCGCTGGCGTAGTCCGAATCCGCAAAACCATCGAAGGTCTGCTGATGCTCCTGCGCCAGCTGATTAGAGGTGCGCAGCGCATAGTAGGTGATGCAATAGAAGTAGAGATTGGTGAAGTCCAGTGCTTCCGGCGAACCATAGGCGATCCCTTCACGGGCCAGATAGCCGTGCAGGTTCATCTGTCCCAGCCCAATGGCGTGCGAGCGGCGATTGCCTTCGGCGACGGAAGGTACTGAGCCGATCTCGCTCATCATCGACACTGAGGTCAGGGCGCGAACGGCTACATCCACGGTACGCGCCAGATCGCGCGAATCCATGGCGTGCGCAATATTCAGTGAGCCGAGATTACAGGAGATATCTTTGCCGACCCGGCGATAGCTGAGATCGTCGTTGTACTCACTGGCGCTGTTCACCTGCAGGATCTCAGAGCAGAGGTTGCTCATATTGATGCGACCGGCAATCGGGTTGCTACGGTTCACGCTGTCCTCATACATGATGTAGGGATAGCCCGACTCAAACTGAATCTCGGCCAGCGTCTGGAAAAAGTCGCGTGGCTGAATATACGTTTTGCGGATGCGATCGTCGGCCAGCATCTCGTCATACTTTTCACTGATGCTGATATCGCCAAAGGCCTGGCCGTAGATCCGCTCCACGTCGTAGGGCGAGAACAGCGCCATCGGTTTGTTCTCTTTCGCCAGCTGGAAGGTGATATCGGGGATCACCACGCCCAGCGACAACGTTTTGATGCGGATCTTCTCGTCGGCGTTTTCGCGCCTGGTATCCAGAAAGCGGAAGATATCGGGATGGTGTGCATTGAGCCACACCGCGCCAGCGCCCTGACGTGCGCCAAGCTGATTCGCATAAGAGAAGGCATCTTCCAGCATTTTCATCACCGGGATCACGCCCGACGACTGATTTTCTATGCGCTTGATCGGTGCGCCGGACTCTCGCAGGTTTGACAATAAAAAGGCGACGCCGCCGCCCCGTTTTGACAGCTGCAAAGCCGAATTCACGGCGCGACCAATCGACTCCATATTATCTTCGATACGCAACAGGAAGCAGGAGACCAGCTCACCGCGCTGCTGTTTGCCGCAGTTCAGAAAGGTAGGTGTGGCAGGCTGGAAACGGCCGCTCAGGATCTCCTCCAGCAGCGCCCGCGCCAGCGTTTCATCGCCCTGAGCCAGCGTCAGCGCCACCATGCAGGCGCGCTGTTCAAAGGTTTCCAGATAGCGTTTGCCGTCGAAGGTCTTCAGCGTGTAGCTGGTGTAGTACTTCCAGGCACCCAGGAAGGTTTTGAACTCAAATCCCCACGTCTCCGCCACCTCATGCAGCGCAAGCAGGAAATCGAAATCGTACTGGTTCAGCATCTCAGCTTCGTAATAGCTCTCCGCCACCAGATAGCGTAAACGCTCAGCATTGCTGGCGAAAGAAACCGTATTGGGCTGCACATGCTGGAGATAAAACTGCCGTGTCGCTTCGCGATCCTTGTCGAACTGGATGCGGCCCTCCGCGTCATAGAGGTTCAGCATGGCATTGAGAGCGTGATAATCGAGCGTCACGCCGTTGAGGGTATCTGTTGTTGCCAAAATTGGGTTACTCCCGCTTTAACGTTCGCAATATCGTCAGGCGTTCCCATCAGCTCGAAGCGGTAGAGGCAGGGCACCTGACATTTTTTTGCAATGATGCTGCCCGCCAGGCAGTAACCGGCACCGAAGTTACGGTTGCCTGCCGCGATCACGCCACGAATACCGCGTCGGTTCGCTTCATCATTAAGAAACTGAATCACCTGGCCGGGCACTGCACCGCGACTGCTGCCACCGCCATAGCTCGGCACCACCAGGATATAGGGATGGTCGACATGCAGCGCCTCCCGGGCATCCAGCGGGATGCGCCGGGCGGGCAGGCCGAGGCGTGTCACAAACCGGTGGGTGTTTTCCGACTGGCTGGAAAAATAGACCAGCGGGAACATGCGCTTAGTTCCCGACGGCAGAAAGCGTGCGCAGCGTGGCGATTTTATCCGGGCGGAAGCCGCTCCAGTGGTCGTTATCCGCCATCACCACCGGTACCTGGCGATACCCCAGTGATTTCAGGTTATCGATCGCATCCGGCTGATTGTCGAGATTGATCATCTGATAGGCGAGACCCTGACGATCCATAGCATTTTTGGTCGCGGTGCACTGGACACAGTTATCTTTAGTGTAAATAATAATGCGCATGATTCGTATTTCCCTCTGTATGCGGTTCTGATACCCGGAAACGAAGCAGGGACCGCAGTTTGCGGGCTTTATTCGGGCGGGCATAGGGTGTCGTGCTGATGAGTTAAATACTAGATGTAGTGGTTTGGTGGGTCAAGCCCACCAGATATAGGGTTTTATGATTTGCATTTGCGCAACTCAGGCAAAGCCAGCAGGGATGCGCCCTGCCGCCCGGAAAATTCTTTTGTAAATGTCGCAGGCTGGAAAAAGGGCAAAAAGGCTTTTTCAATCTGGCTAATTTTTACTTCAATCTCTCTAAGCCATAAAGACCTGGGGGCCTTTAGCATCAATGATATTAATGATGCGCATCGCGGCATTATTGGGCTTACTCTCACCTCGTTCCCACTTCGATACACTCTCTACTGACATCCCAGTAGTGATAGCCAGTGCAGCCTGCGACATGTGATAGCGTACACGAACCTCTCTGATCTCACTGCCGGTCATTGTCCTGATTGCAGGGATAGTACGGGCGGCAACAGCAGCATTAATTGCTGTAAGCGTTTCATCTTTAACAACGCCCAATTCGTTATAACGCTTAGCCATACCCTGTATGCGCTTGAGTCTTTCAGTCATCACAAACTACCTCTATCAAATCATTTTTGATCAGAAGGATATCTATCAACTCCTGACCCATACTTATGAAATCGGATGCGATTTTACAGTAAGCATCGATTTCATCATCCTCAAGTTCCTTTCCTTTTTTCTTTGAAAGCTCACTTTTAAGGTACATATCAAAGAAAAAAATATTTTCACCATCGTTAAAAAAACGATTGCACGCGCTCCAGCACGGGCACTAACACCAGGCAAGCCCATCCTTTTTTTATAGGTAAACTTTCCCAGTGAATCACCTGGCAGACCTCGAAAAATGTCTCCGGCGGTTTTACACAGCATCCCATTTGTAATCCGCGCTTTTCTACGATCACCATCGAAATCAGGCGTTAAATAAATTCCCATAGCATAAAATCCGTTTTCATACCTGTAATCGCTACTATAGTCCTGGTTGCGGGATGTGGCAATCCATCAACTTTAGTGTGGCGCATCGTTAAGACCAGGTTGGCAATTAGCTTACATCAGAGCGCCAGGCTTCCGGCTTCAGAGGGAGGATGTACTGTGATCGCGCTTAATTACGCGCAAAAAAAGCCCCGCACGGGGCAGGGCTCAGGAGATTTTTTTTGTACTTAGCGACGAGAAGCCAGCAGTATACCCACTACGATACCGAACGCGGCACCGACACCCACACCGTGCCATGGTTTGTCATGCACGTAGGTATCAACCTGGGCACCGGCATCACGTGCAACCTGAGATACGCGGTTGCTGCCACCGTTCAGTTTAGAACGGGTCTGCTTCAGCAGTTTCTCTGCCTGACTGCGAGCAGAATCCACTTCGTCTTTGGCGTCACTGCCATAAGATTTCAACAGTGCTTCCAGTGAATCGGCCAGCTCATTCACATCCTGATTGATATCAATGTCATCGTTTTTTACAGTGCGATTAAACATTTTTTAGCTCCCTTTGATTTAAAAACGTAATATTAGTGTAGACGACCTTTTGATAAACGAGACGCGGGAGTGTTGTTTAGGGAAAATTCCGAATGCCCACTCTGTCATGCTGATGTAAGGTTGCGAAGCTTTTGAAAGAGGAGAGGATCGAGCATGTATTTACGACCAGATGAGGTAGCGCGCGTACTGGAAAAAGCGGGTTTCGAAGTCGATGAAATTACTCCACGGGCCTATGGCTATCGCCGTGGTGAAAACTACGTTTATGTGAATCGCGAAGCGCGCATGGGGCGCATGGCTTTAGTGATTCACCCGACGCTGAAAGAGAAAAGCCAGCCGTTCGCTGAACCTGCTTCAGAAATGAAGACCTGCGATCACTACACCCAATTCCCTCTCTACCTGGCGGGTGATTCACAGGAACATTACGGCATCCCGCACGGATTCAGTTCCCGCATGGCGCTGGAACGCTATATTCAAAGCGTTTTCGGCTAACGCATCAGGCCCCGCCGCGACGGGGCACTGAACCTCCTGACCATCCTCCCTGTTTACCCTGCCGTTGCAATTACCGGCTGTGACGCGTATAAATTTGTCCCTTATAGATGTTTAGACGTCCATACGGATAAAAGTGATGAGCGAACAGCCAACTCCCTCGCAGGAACAATTTAAACGCACCATGAAAGTGCGCCATCTGGTGATGTTATCGCTGGGCGGCGTGATCGGCACCGGCCTCTTTTTTAACACCGGCTATATCATTTCAACCACCGGCGCGGCGGGAACGCTGCTCGCCTATCTGATTGGCGCGCTGGTAGTATGGCTGGTAATGGTCTGCCTGGGCGAACTCTCCGTAGCGATGCCGGAAACCGGTGCGTTTCACGTTTACGCCGCGCGTTACCTTAGCCCGGCAACCGGCTACACCGTGGCCTGGCTCTACTGGCTGACCTGGACGGTGGCACTGGGATCCAGCCTGACGGCGGCGGGTTTCTGTATGCAGTACTGGTTCCCGCAGATCCCGGTGTGGATATGGTGCCTGGTCTTCTGCTGCGCCATCTATCTGCTGAACGTCATCTCAACCCGCTTCTTCGCGGAAGGAGAGTTCTGGTTCTCACTGATAAAAGTCGTCACTATCGTCGCCTTTATCGTGCTGGGTGGCGCAGCGATGTTTGGCTTTATCCCGATGAAAGATGGCACTCCAGCGCCGGGCCTGAGCAATCTCACCGCGCACGGCTGGCTGCCCAACGGCGTACTGCCGATTCTGATGACCATGGTGGCAGTAAACTTCGCCTTTTCCGGCACCGAGCTGATCGGGATTGCGGCCGGTGAAACTCAGCAGCCGGAGAAAGTGCTGCCGCTGGCGATCCGCACGACGGTGGCCCGACTGATCATCTTCTTTATCGGCACGGTATTTGTGCTGGCGGCGCTGATTCCGATGGATCAGGCGGGGATTGTCAAAAGTCCGTTTGTGCTGGTGTTTGAAAAGATCGGCATTCCCTATGCCGCTGACATCATTAACTTTGTGATCCTGACCGCTATCCTCTCTGCGGCCAACTCGGGCCTCTATGCCTCCGGGCGTATGCTCTGGTCGCTGGCCAACGAAAACACGTTGCCACGCGCCTTTGCCAGCGTCAACAAACGCGGCGTGCCTCTGCTGGCCATCACCATCAGCATGATCGGTGGCTTACTGGCGCTGGTCTCCAGCGTGGTTGCGCCAGACACGGTATTTGTGGCGCTGTCGGCCATCTCCGGCTTTGCGGTAGTCGCGGTCTGGCTCAGCATCTGCGCCTCGCATTTTGTTTTTCGTCGCCGTCATCTTCAGCAGGGCAAATCGCTGGCCGATCTGGGCTACCGTGCGCCGCTCTATCCGCTGACGCCGATTCTGGGCTTTCTGCTCTGCCTGCTGGCCTGTATCGGGCTGGCGTTTGATCCGACCCAGCGCATTGCGCTGTGGTGTGGCATCCCGTTTGTGCTGTTCTGCTATGCCGCTTACCATCTGACCCACAAATCATCCCCAAAGCCTGAGGAGGCCAAAGATGTCGCATAACCCTGTCGCGCAGGCTTTAACGGAGTCGTCGCCGCTGATCCTTGATGGCGCGCTGGCCACCGAGCTGGAAGCCCGCGGTTGTCATCTGGCCGATGCGCTCTGGTCAGCGAAAGTGCTGATGGAAAATCCTGAGCTGATCTACCAGGTTCACTACGACTATTTTGTTGCCGGGGCGCGCTGTGCCATCACGGCCAGCTACCAGGCGACACCGCAGGGCTTTGCCACGCGTGGTCTCGATGAGGCGCAGTCACTGGCGTTGATCGCCCAGAGCGTCGACCTGGCGCGTCGCGCCCGTCACGATTATCTGGCTGTACGCCCTGATGCGAAGACGCTGCTGGTGGCGGGATCGGTGGGGCCGTATGGTGCATTCCTGGCAGATGGTTCGGAATATCGCGGCGACTACACATTGCCGGAAGCGGAGATGATGGCGTTTCACCGCCCGCGCGTGCAGGCGCTGCTGGCGGCGGGTGCCGACCTGCTGGCCTGTGAAACACTGCCTTCCTTTGCTGAAGCGCAGGCACTGGTGAAGCTGCTGGCTGAATTTCCTGAAAGCCGCGCCTGGTTCACGTTTACCCTGCGTGACGCCGGACACATCAGCGATGGCACGCCGCTGTCAGCGGTGGTGAGCTGGCTGAATCAGCAACCACAGGTGGTGGCTTTGGGGGTTAACTGCGTGGCACTGGAGAGCGTGACGCCTGCGCTGCAGCAGTTGCAGAGGCTGACCGACAAACCGCTGGTGGTCTATCCCAATTCCGGCGAACAGTATGATGCCGGCAGCAAAACCTGGCATTCAGCGCCGTCGGGCTGCACGCTGCATGACAAGCTGGATGAGTGGCAGCAGGCGGGCGCGAAGCTGATTGGCGGCTGCTGTCGCACCTCTCCCAACGACATCGCGGCTATCGCCCGCGCTTGTCAACCGCAATAAGCTGGCTGAATCGGGCGATGATAGCCCGATTGAGATGAAGAGGGCGGTCTACACTCTGATCACTGATCACTCTGTGGACCCCTTCATGAAACAGCGAATTCTGGCTCTGGCCGCCGCGCTGCTGCTTAGCGGCTGTGCCACCATTGTCGGCACTGAAACCCAGATGGTGCGCATCGACTCTCTTCCGCAGGGCGCGCGCTTTACCGTGCAGGATGAACGTGGCTATGCGGTGGCGCAGGGTTTCACGCCGCAGACCGTTGAACTGGCTAAATCGACCGGTCGCTACTTTGGCAAAAAGCACTACCTGCTGATGCTGGAAAGTCCGGGCTACGTGCCGGTCACGGTGCCGATTGAAGCACGCGCTAACCTTTGGTATCTGCTGGGGAACATTCCGCTGGGCGGATTTCCTGGCTGGCTGCTGGTCGATCCTTTCTATGGCGGCATGTACGACCTCAAGCCGGACCATCCGCGTCCCTTCATGAACCCGGTTGGCGCGCGCGGCTGATTACTGCGCGGTCGGCTTCACCATTCCGCCTGGCGTTTTATGGCGTTCCAGATACTGATGCTGGAAAATGCACATGCGGATGGTGTTGCGGTACTCTCCGTTAATGAAAAACTCATGCTTAAGCACGCCTTCGATCTCGAAGCCGAGCTTGGTGTAGATGTGGATCGCTTTTTCGTTTTCCTGATCGACAATCAGGTAGAGCTTATAAAGATTCAGCACCGAGAAGCCGTAATCCATCGCCAGTTTCGCCGCCTGCGTGGCCAGCCCTTTGCCCTGATGGGCCGGATCGATGATGATCTGAAACTCGGCGCGGCGGTGTACATGGTTAATTTCGACCAGTTCCACTAATCCCGCTTTTTGCCCGCTATGTTCCACTACAAAGCGGCGTTCGGTCTGATCGTGAATGTGTTTGTTGTAGAGATCGGACAGCTCCACAAACGCCTCATAAGGCTCCTCGAACCAGTAGCGCATTACGCTGGCGTTGTTATCCAGCTGATGGACAAAGTGCAGATCTTCCCGCTCCAGCGGACGCAGTTTTACCGTCATTACCTGACTCCTTTTTTAAAGAAACTGCGGCGAGTATACCGCATCAGCCTGGTGCTGCGATTTGCGCAGTCGCATAGGGTTGCTGGCTTCAGCGAACAGTACACCGTTCTGGCATGGGAGAAGAGAGGTTAACGGTGGGTATAGAGACGTGTTAAGACTGGCCGAAGAAAGCAATAGCGCCGGACGGCAGATTGACGCCGTCCGGCCTGTTTTCAGGCAGAGATCTGTTCGATGATGCGACCCTGCGCCATGCGCACTGCGCGATCACACATGTGATCGATAACGTCGGGATCGTGACTGACCAGCACCATGGTCAGGCCATCCTGTCGTTTCAGATCGTTGAGCAGATTAAGGATCTCTGCCTGTACCGACATATCCAGCGCCGACGTCGGCTCATCCAGCAGCAGGATCTTCGGCTGCAGCAGCAGGGCACGCACGATAGCGACGCGCTGACGCTGACCGCCGGAGAGCTGATGCGGATAGCGATCTGCCAGCGCGGGATCGAGTCCGACGTGACGGAAGCCCTGATCGATACGATCGTTAATATTGTCGCGTTTCAGCAGCTTCAAAGGCTCCGCCAGCGTGCGGCGCAGGCGGTGACGTGGATGCAGCGAGGCATAAGGATCCTGAAACACCATCTGCACTTCCTGACGCAGTGCGCCGGTAAAGACTTTGCCCGGCTGAACCTCGTGACCGGCAAGTTGCATCTGGCCCTGCCAGTGTGGATTCAGACCCGCCAGCACCCACAGCAGCGACGACTTACCGCAGCCCGAAGGCCCTACCAGACCAAAACACTCACCAGCATTAACCTCCAGATTGACCTCGTGCACCACGGTGCGCAGGTCATAACCCTGCTTGTGGGCGACGCTTAAATCCTTAAGCTTGATCATAATTCGCCTCCAGCGCAGCGCGATCCAGCACCGGTAAAGCCTGTCCGTGAGTCGCTTTGCCCGGGCGGCAGGCCCACAGCGTGCGGGTATAGGGATGGGTCGCGCGCGGCAGATCGGCGGCGGGCAGTGTATCCAGCAACCGGCCTTTGTACATCACCATCACCCGCTCGCAATGTTCCGAGACCTGCTGCAAATCATGGCTGATCAGCAGCAGCCCCATATTGCGCGCTTCCACCAGACCGCGGATCAGTGCCAGCACCTGATCGCGCATAGCGTGGTCCAGTGCAGAAGTCGGTTCATCGGCAATCAGAAAGTCGGGATCGGTGATCAGGGCTATCGCCAGCATCACGCGCTGACCCATACCGCCAGAGAGTTGATGCGGATAGTGCTGCATCAGACGTCGCGGATCGGGCAGGCCGACCGCATCCAGCATCTCGCACACCTTCTCTTTACGCTCGGCACGACTCAGACGGCGATGCAGGATCAGCGGCTCTTCCACCTGCCAGCCAATGGTACGCGTCGGATTAAGGGCATATTTCGGGTCCTGCATCACCATCGCCACACGGTTACCGCGCAGCTGGTTCCAGTGGCGTTCACTCAGCGTCAGCACATTCTCACCGGCGACCTGAAGCTGGCTGGCCTGCAGATGCAGCGCGGGCGAGAGTAAGCCCATCAGGCTGCGGGCAGTGAGTGACTTGCCGGAACCGGACTCACCCACCAGCGCCACGCGCTCGCAGCCCACGGAAAAACTGATGTTATCGACCAGCAGCGCTTCATCACTGCGAATGGTCAGTCCTTCGGCATGGAGCAGATTATTTTGCATGACGGGTATCCAGTCGGTCGCGCAGGCCATCGCCTGTCAGGTTAAAGGCCAGGCTGGCAAACAGAATGGCCGCGCCCGGTGCGGCGGCAACCCACCACTGATCGAAGATCACTTTACTGCCTTCGGCGACCATTGAACCCCATTCCGCCGTCGGCGGCTGAACGCCCATGCCGAGGAAGCCAAGACCGGCCGCAGCCAGGATAATCCCGCCCAGGCTTAACGCGGCGCGAACCACCGCCGTCGGCATACAGAGCGGCAGGATATGACCGAACATCAGGCGAAAGCCCGTAATGCCCTGCATCCGCGCGGCGGCAAGGTAGTCGCTGCGGCGCAGCGCCAGCGTTTCGGCACGCGCCTGACGAGCAAACGGCGGCCAGCTGGTCAGCGCCAGCGCCAGCGCACCATTCATCAGGCCTGGGCCGAGAATCGCCACCAGCGCCAGCGCGATCACCAGATTTGGCAGTGACAGGAAGATATCGGTAATGCGCATCAGCAGGCGTTCGGTCCAGCCGCCGACGTAACCGGCGGTGATGCCGATCAGCAGCCCGGCCGGAATGGTCAGCACCAGAATCAGCGACACCAGCAGCAGCGTAGGACGTGCGCCGTAAATCACGCGCGACAGCAGATCGCGGCCAAAGCCGTCGGTGCCAAACCAGTGCTGCGCCGACGGTGCCAGCAGGCGGCTCGACATGGTCTGCATATTTGGGTCGAACGGCGCAATCAGCGGTGCCAGCAGCGCCATCAGGATAAGAATCGCCACCAGCGTCAGCCCAACGCTTAACGAGGTCACGCGTTGACGGCGACGGCGTGGTCGCAGCGTTTCGAGTTCAGAGAGTTGTTGCGTCATCGGGTTCTCGGATCGGTTAACCAGGTTAAAACATCCGCCAGGGCGTTAATCAGAATAAAGCAGCTACCGATCAACAGGGTGGAGCCCAGAATTGCCGGCACATCGCCGGAGAACAGTGCATTGGTCATGTAGCGACCCACCCCCGGCCAGGCGAAGACAGTTTCGGTCAGTACCGAGCCTTCCAGCAGCGTGGCGTAAGAGAGGGCGATCACCGTGACCAGCGTGCCCAGCACGTTGGGGAAGATGTGGCGCAGCAGGATGCGAACCCGACCCGCGCCTTTGGCACGCGCCAGCACCACATACTCTTTGCTACTCTCTTCCAGCAGCGCCGCACGCAGCAGACGGGTAATGCCCGCCATCGCCAGCAGGCCGAGGATCACCACCGGCAGCCAGAGGTGCGCAATCGCATTGCGGAACATATCCGGTTCACCCGACAGCCAGCTGTCGATCAGTACAAAGCCGGTCTTCGGCTCCAGGGTATAAACCCAGATATCATCCAGCCGTCCCGGTCCGGCGGACCAGTGCAGCACCGCATAAAAGAGCAGCAGACCCAGCAGGCCGAGCCAGAACACCGGCACCGAGTAGCCCAGCAGCGAGATAAAGCGGGCGAGATTATCAATCCAGCTGCCTGGTTTCCAGGCGGCCAGCAGCGCCAGCGTGACGCCGAACACCACTGCGAAGATCATCGCGCAGGTCGCCAGCTCAATGGTGGCGGGGAAGGTGGTCATCAGGTCGCCGCTCACCGACTGATTGGTCAGACGGGAGACACCGAGATCGCCGTGCGCCAGATGTTCGATGTAGCGCCAGAACTGCATCAGCACCGGCTGGTCGAGACCCAGGTCGTGACGCACCTGTTGATAGGTTGCTTCACTGGCATGATCGCCAGCAATCTGCTGCACCGGATCAATCGGCGAGAGATGCGACAGCATAAAGGTGAAGGCGAGCAGACCAAGCAGTGTGACCAGCAGCGACAACAGGCTACCGATCAGCCGTCCGCCACGCTGCCAAAAAAGCCGGGCGAACCCGGCTGAAGGAACAGACTGTGCCATTACTTAGTGACCTGCGAGTAATACACCATGTCAGGGTTGATGCCCTGCACATAGCCTTTCAGGTTGTCGCGCAGGGCAATCAGGTTCTTCGCCTGCATGCCAATCACGTAAGGAGAGGTCTTCATCACCTCACGCTGCATCGCTTCATACAGCGCGATACGCTTCTTCGGATCGCTTTCCGCAGTGGCCGCAATCACCTGCTTATTGAGTTCAGGAATGTGCCAGTCTGAACGGAAAGCAATGGTTTTGCTGCCATCTTCCGGGTTGTAAGCAAATGAAGCGGCGTTGGTGTTAGGATCGAAGTAGTCGGAGCCCCAGGCGTTCAGCGTGGCTTCATATTTATGCGCTTTCACGTTGGTTGAGACTTCGGAGCTCAGGCCCGGTACCACTTCCACTTTTACGCCAGCTTTGGCGAAGCTGCCCTGCAGCGCCTGCGCGATATCCAGATAAGGCGGCTGGTTGCTGGTGGAGAGCTTGAAGGTGACGTTGTTCAGGCCCGCTTTCTTCAGAATCGCTTTAGCTTTTTCCGGATCGTAGCTGTATGGCGTATCGTTGATTGCGCCTAAGAAGCCTTTAGGCAGGAAGCTCTGATGCACATCGAACTGACCTTTCAGCAGCTCATTAGCAATACCTTTGTAATCCCACAGGTAGCGTGCTGCTTCCCAGAAGGCCGGGTTCTTCATCGTCTCGTTCGCGCCGATGTTGAACTGAATGTAGTAGAGCGATGCCATTGGAATCGCTTCTGTCTTCACGCCAGGTTTGCCGTTTAGCGCAGCAATCTGATCGGCACCCAGGTTACGGGCGATATCGGCATCACCCTGTTCCAGCAGCAGACGACGCGCTGCCGGTTCCGGTACGTTCTTGATCAGGATGTTCTTCATTTTTGGTGCGCCCGCCGGTGAAGTCGGGTTGGCGCTGAGCAGCACCACCTGATGCATCACCACTTTACGGATCTGGTACGGACCGCTGCCCGCTGAGTGGGTTGCCAGCCAGGCGTTACCAAAATCGCCGTTCTTCGCGTTCGCCATCGCGGTTTTCTCATCAATGATCGAAGAAACCGGGGCAGAGAGCAGGCTGAGCACGTAGGTCGGGCTGACGTTGGCGGTCCAGCTGATTTGCACGTGATTGTCGTCGATCTTCTTCAGGAAGCCATCAACGTTATCTTTGGTCCAGCCGAGCTGCGTCAGGATGAAAGAGGGATCAAGGTTCAGTTTCACCACGCGGCCCAGCGAAAAGATCACATCTTCCGGGCGCAGCGGGTTACCGGTGGAGAATTTCGCATCTTTGCGCAGTTCAAAGGTCAGGCTGCGATTGTCGCTACCGGGCTGCCACGAGGTGGCAAGAGTGGGTTTCAGGTCCACCGGATTCTGCGGGTCAGACTGAACCAGACGCTGATAGATGTTAGTAAAAGCCTGAACGCTGGTCAGTTCGAACCCTTTAGCCGGGTCGAAGCTGTCGGCGTCGTCAGTAGATTGGGCAATCACCAGCGTATCTTTAGGTGTTGCGGCCTGTGCTGTGAAGGCGGCAGCCAGCGTCAGCGCCAGCAGTGATGGAATTATAGTTTTCATGAAATTTCCTTGCCTTAGAAAGTTACGCGAGTTTACGAAAGGGCTAATGCGAAGAATAGTCGAATATGGGCTAATCATATGCAAAAAGGTTATAAGGGTTCGGTTGTGGTTATAAGAAGATCGCCATGTTGTTACCGAAGCGGCAACCTGAGCAGAAACAAATCCTCAACGAAGCGGTTATTTATCCCTGAATCGCTTTACCCCAATTTTCCTCTCTCTATAATAGCGGCAAATAACTTCAGGAGAATTCAGTTGGACAGTCACCCTCGATTAATTTTAATTCTGGCAAGCTGAATTTTCTCTGCTGCTTGCCAACCGGCGAGCAGCGATCCCCGCTTTAATTAACAATCGCGCTCCTTGTTTTTAATCCTGTCAGCTACAGGAGTGCGCGTTATGCTGCTGTTTATATTAGCCCTTTTTCCTCCACCCCGACTGGCGTAGCTCAGGCTGCGCCCGAACGCCGATATCAGACCTTTAAAACGCAGCGCTTAACAGGCGTTACGTCATCCTGTGCGGGTCATTATTTTGCGCGCAGATTGATTAGCGTCATGATTCCAAAAGGTCGCCTTATTAAATAACCCGGCCACGCCAGGTTTTATCCATGCACGCATATTTTGCGTGCAGGACAACTATTGCTTTAAATCAGGGAGATGTCGAAATGAGCGACATGAAACTGGAGCAGGTTGCGATCACCACATCCGGTAACCGTAACGATAAAAAAAGTAAAAAAATATTTGCTGTCGCACAGCAGGCAGGCCAGCACGTTGAGATGACGCTGGCAAACCTGCGCAGTCAGCGTCAGGGTCTGACTCAGGCTGAAGCGGCGAAAAGACTGGCCTTGTATGGCCGCAATGAAGTGGCACATGAGAAAGCACCACCGGCGCTGATTCAGCTGCTGATGGCGTTTAATAACCCGTTTATCTACGTATTACTGGTCCTGGCGCTGGTAAGCCTGTTTACCGACTATATATTGCCGCTGCGCGCGGGTCAGGAGACCGATCTCTCCGGCGTCATCATCATCTGCACCATGGTGATGCTGAGCGGGCTGCTGCGCTTCTGGCAGGAGTTTCGTACCAACCGTGCCGCGCAGGCGCTGCAGTCCCTGGTTCGCAGCCAGGTCACCGTGCTGCGGCGGGAGCCAGGCAGCGACACCGCGCAGCGCCAGGATGTGGATATGAGTGAGCTGGTGCCGGGCGATATCATTCTGCTCAGCACCGGCGATCAGGTGCCCGCCGATGTGCGCCTGCTGAGTTCACGTAATCTGTTTATCAGTGAAGCGGTGCTGACTGGCGAGTCACTGCCGGTTGAGAAACACAGCAGCGATGCGGGTCTTGATGCTGAAGAGCAGACTGCCCAGGAGCTGCTGGCGTCACCGAACATTTGCCTGATGGGCACCAGCGTAGCCAGCGGCACAGCCAGCGCCGTCGTCGTCGCGACCGGTGGCGAAACCTGGTTTGGCTCACTGGCCTCATCGCTGACCGGAAGCCGTCCGCAGACCGCGTTTGACCGCGGCGTGAACAGCGTCAGCAAGCTGCTGATCCGCTTTATGCTGGTGATGGTCCCGGTGGTGCTGCTGATTAATGGCTTCACCAAAGGGGACTGGATGGATGCCACGCTGTTTGCCCTCGCAGTCGCAGTCGGGCTGACCCCGGAAATGCTGCCGATGATTGTCAGCGCTAATCTGGCCAAGGGTGCCATTGCGATGTCACGGCGCAAAGTGATCGTCAAAAAGCTCAACGCCATTCAGAACCTTGGCGCGATGGATGTGCTCTGCACCGATAAAACCGGCACGCTGACCCAGGACACGATCCTGCTCGCGCATCATCTGGATGCACGGGGCAGTGAAGATGAGCAGGTCCTGCTGCTGGCCTGGCTCAACAGCGGCAGTCAGAGTGGTGCGAAAAACCTGATGGACCGTGCCGTGCTCTGCGCGGGTGATAAGGTCATTTCACAGAGTCAGCGTAGTCAGTATCAGCTGGTTGATGAGCTGCCGTTTGATTTTACCCGCCGTCGGGTGTCGGTGCTGGTGGAAGATCTGACTCAGCATCGCTCGCAACTGATCTGTAAAGGTGCAGTAGAAGAGATGCTGGCAGTCAGCGTTGCTGTGCGTCAGGGGGATGTGGTCGTTGCACTGGATGCAGCACAGCGTGCGGCGCTGCTGGCGCAGACCGAACGCTATCATCAGCAGGGTTACCGCGTGCTGCTGGTGGCAACCCGTGATGGCGAGCTGCACGCGCCGCTCAGCGACAGTGATGAGCGCGATCTGGTTATCCAGGGCATGCTCACCTTCCGCGATCCACCGAAAGCCAGTGCCGGCAAGGCCATTAAAGCCCTGCGCGACAGTGGTGTAACGGTGAAAGTGCTGACCGGTGACAATCCGCTGGTGACGCTGCGGGTCTGTGCCGATGTTGGATTAACCGATCCGGCTATGCTGACTGGCGATCAGATTGAGGCGATGAGCGACGATGAACTGGCACTGGAAGCAGAGCGCTGCACCCTGTTTGCCCAGCTGACGCCGCTGCAGAAGTCACGTCTGGTGCGCCTGATGCAGCAGAACGGTCACACCGTCGGATTCCTCGGCGATGGTATCAATGACGCGCCTGCACTGCGCGCGGCAGACACAGGGATCTCCGTAGACAGTGCGGCGGATGTGGCGAAAGCCTCATCTGACATCATCCTGCTGGAGAAAGATCTGCAGGTGCTGAATGAGGGTGTACTCAAAGGACGCGAGACCTTTGGCAACATCATCAAGTATCTGAACATGACCGCCAGCTCCAACTTCGGCAATGTGTTCTCGCTGCTGGTGGCCAGTGCCTTTATTCCGTTTCTGCCGATGCTGTCGATTCATCTGCTGATTCAAAACCTGATGTATGACGTTTCCCAGCTGGCGCTGCCATGGGACAAGGTTGACCGCGAGTTTTTGAATAAGCCGCGTAAATGGGATGCCGGCAACATTAAACGCTTCATGCTGTGGATGGGTCCGACTTCATCAATTTTTGACGTCACCACTTTTGCGCTGATGTGGTTCGTTTTCGGCGCTAACCATGCAGGCGTGCAGTCGCTGTTCCAGTCTGGCTGGTTTATTGAGGGACTGCTGTCACAGACGCTGGTGGTACATATGCTGCGTACGCGGAAGATTCCGTTTATCCAGAGTCGTGCCACCTTACCGGTCATGCTGACCACGCTGGCGGTGATGGCGCTGGGCATCCTGATTCCGTTCTCACCGCTGGGTGCGATGGTCGGTCTGGTGCCACTGCCATGGCAATATTTCCCCTGGCTGGTGCTGACGCTGTTCAGCTACTGCATGGTGGCGCAGGGCATGAAACGTTTCTATATCCGTCGGTTTGGTCAGTGGTTCTAGGGAGGCGAAGATGAAAAAAGGCAGGCTCGATACGGTATTTGTCGGCGTGATGATCATCGGCTTAACTCTGATTGCGCTGACGGTCGTCGTACGATGAGGGCATTGTAATAGTGCGTTAGTACAGAGGCAGCGAGGCAACTCGCTGCCTTTTTTCTAATCTTCGTCGCGCTCACGGCTGGCGCGCTGGCGTTCGTAGTACTCATCTTCTGCGGTGATGATCTCATCCATCAGCGAATCCATATCCACCACGCGCTCCTCTTCAACAAACTGTCCGGTCAGCGGTGTTTCCGGGGTCAGCTTGCCATCTTCATAAAGTTGCCAGATCTCTTTGGCATAGCGCGTCTTCAGCAGCGCCGGAGCGAACTGACCGTAGTAGGAGGTGATGTTGTCTACGTCACGTTCGAACATCGACTCAGCATGGTTATTGGCTGCTGCATCGACCGCCTGTGGCAGGTCAATAATTACCGGTCCCTGATCGTCCAGCAGCACGTTGAACTCGGATAAGTCACCATGGACGATACCGGCACAGAGCATGCGCACGATGTTGCGGATCATGGTGTGGAAGTCGGTAATCGCCTCCTCTTCGGAGAGCGTGACGTCGCTGAGGCGCGGCGCGACAGAGCCATTGGCGTCGGTCACCAGCTCCATCAATAATACACCGTCAATGCAGAGGTAAGGCTGGGGCACGCGAACACCGGCATTAGCCAGGCGAAACAGGGCGTCGACTTCGGCGGTCTGCCAGGACTCCTCCTGCTGCTTACGGCCAAACTTCGTGCCTTTTTGCATGGCGCGGGCGTTACGGCTGTTGCGGGTTTTCCGGCCTTCCTGATACTGAACCGCCTGCTTAAAGCTGCGCTGGGTCGCTTCTTTATAGACTTTGGCGCACTGCACTTTACCGCTGCAAAGCACGGTATAGACGTCTGCTTCTTTGCCGCTTTTCAGCCGCTGCAGCACATCGTCAATGAGGCCGTCATCGACCAGGGGCTGGATTCTGTTTGGGATTTTCATGCGGCTTTATACCTTATTTCACCCGCTTTTCGTATCAATTTGCGATGATGGAAAACATTGGCAATGACTGAACAAAGTATCCGATTCTACCCTGGAAAGTTGTTTTGTGGGGATGAACCTTAATGCGTTGCGCTTTTGACCTTTGTTTTATCATAAACAAGGGATTAGGGGGGAGAGCAGGGCGGTTTTATCTGCCAGAGATTCGCTTTCTTACGGCACAGGGCAACATTATGTCAGCGAGATGTGCCTGAATAGCAGGTGGATATGGGCATAAGGCCGAAATCCTGCTCACAGAATCCCGGCCTGCCTGCGGGATTACTTCAGGCCTTTAAGCACTTTAACCGTGCTTTCAATGTCGATCTCATCTTCGGAGAAGATCAGCGTCGTTCCCTGGAAAGTGGTCACCGCCAGCTTTTTCAGCGAGCGCATCTTACTGGCGTTCGGGTCAGACTTCGGACGGATATTATTCAGCAACAGACCGACTGACAACACCGCGTTCTCTTTATCGACACCAGCATCAACAGGGACCTCTTCGTTATAGACCAGATAAGACTTAATCGAAGTGATCTTCAGCCGCTCACCTGCGATATAGATATATTTGCTGGTTGGCGCGACTTTCACCGCATAGGCGGACAAGCCTTTGTTGTTGGTGGTGGGTTCGAATGTCACCGCCGCATCTTTCTTAATCAGATCAGGATTGGCGACTTTAATCACATGAAAATAGCGGTTATCACCGTTTTCATCTTTGATAAAGCCAAAACCTTTGTCTTCAAACCAGGTTGTGATCGTTCCGTTCATCGCCATTTTTGCCTGCTTAATCTACTCAGTTTTTTACAGCGCGCAGTGTAAAACACAATGCCTGCGCAGACTATATAAGTCTGGATGATAATTTACAGCCGGGCAAGAGGCGGGGCGGATGCCCGACGCGGAGATTAATGCGGTAGTCAGAACGGTTAACCGGCGGACGGCGCAATGCTCGTCTGCCGGTGCGTATCTCTTACTCGTTGCCCCAGCGGTTCAGGAACCCGGCGATATCATCAATACGCTGCTCATCGATACCCGCTTCGCGCGCCATATCCTGCTGCGACTCTTCACTGATCTCTTCGTTATTCATCAGACGGGTGATCAGCAACTGAAAGTAATGCGCCAGCGGAGTACGCTCTGCTTCGCTGACCGGCTTAGCCGCCTCCGTCGCGTACTCATCTGCGACATCATAATATTTGAGAGAAATTTCGTTATTCATAAGGGGTCCGCAGAGTTGAGAGTAAGTAGCGACCGGATTCTGACCCGGCTTGTGGCGGTATTATTTCGTGTTTGGGTTGGGGCTGTAAAGGGGAACAGGATACCCGGTTCTGACTAGAGAACCAGCGGCGGAAGCTGTCTGAAGGTGTTGACTAATCCCTCTCCCCAGCCTTTACGGATAGTACTGAAGTACGGATGGTCTTCGGTAATGCGGTATTGCCGGGCATCGCTGAAGCTATCACACGGGTAGATCATCACGTCGAGCGGAAGACCAACGGACAGATTGCTGCGCAGGGTCGAATCCAGTGAAATCAGCGCGCATTGCATCGCCTGCTCCAGAGACATGTCGTAGTGCAGCACCCGGTCAATAATCGGTTTGCCATACTTGCTTTCACCAATCTGGAAATAGGGCGTATCGCGGGTGGCTTCGATGAAATTACCCTGTGGGTAAATATGGAACAGACCCATCTCATCCCCATTGATTTGCCCGCCGAGCAGCAGATTGCAACTGAAGTCTGTTGTACTGCCATTCTGTTGCGCCTCACTGTCCCGCTGGATCACCTCACGAACCGTCTCGCCGACCAGAGATGCGGCGTCGTAGAGGCTTGAGGCATTCAGCAGATTGGGGCAGTCGGCATTTTTGCTGCGGTGTCGCAGCAGACTGATAATACTTTGCGTGGTCGCCAGATTACCGGCAGTCTGAAGCACCAGCGTACGATCGCCGTCCTGATGAAACACGTGCAGTTTACGGAAGGTGGAAATATGATCCACGCCAGCATTGGTACGTGAATCGGATGCAAAGACCAGCCCGGATGACAGGCGCATGGCCACACAATAGGTCATACCACACTCCCCTCAAAAAAAGATTTGCACGCCATCAGCGTGCATGAAGTTTTCACCATCAGCAAGTCGCGATTTACATCATTTGTACGGCGGCAATCGCACACATATCTTCATATCCCCCGCCAATGCGTAAACCACGCACCGGACAGGCATCCAGGTAATCGATGCCGACGGCAAGCTTAAGATGTTGATCAGGGATACGGGTATTGTTGGTGACGTCAAAGCAGTGCCAGCGGTCTTCCACCCACACTTCGGCCCAGGCATGCGTGGCGACATGGGTAGAATCTTTGCTGTGCAGGTAACCGCTGACGTAGCGTGCCGGTATATTCAGAGTACGACAGCAGCTCAGAAAGACATGCGTATGATCCTGGCAGACGCCGGTACTGGCGGCGAAAGCCTCAGCGGCACTGTCGGTCACAAGGGTAGTACCTGGGGTGTAAGGCATCCTGAGCAGCAGGTCTGCCATCAGGTTTTCCAGGGCGGCCAGAATCGCCTGAGGCTGATGATAACGCAGGGCAAACGCCTGAATCGCCGCATCGGGCTGGGTCAGCGGACTATGGCGCAGGAAGACCAGCGGCGACAGATGTCCCTGAGCCTGATCTTCAATGCCGTGTTCAATCTCTACCACGCCATGTGCCTGAATGGTGATGGACTCATGCGGCTCATCGAGTGTCAGCACATGCATAATGTTGCCGAAGGCGTCAGTGGTGCAAACCGCCTTCTCCGGCAAGGTCAGTTGCCAGGAAAGTATACGTTGATGAGGCGATTCCTGAGGCGTCAGACGCAGGTACTGGATACTCCTTTGCACTGCCTGGTCGTAGCGATAGTGCGTGTTGTGCTCAATGCTAAGTTTCATTGCGCCTCCAGATACGTGTGATGAATACTTTCGGCGATCTCGTTGACCTGAGCGAGAAAGGCTTCCAGCCAGTTGTTCAGCCCGATTCTGTTCAGGTCTTTCATGGAGCTGAAGCGCAGCTCGGCGTGCAGGATGTGCGCCAGGCGGCGTGGCGGATTTGCACGGCCCCCAATCAGCTCCAGTTGCTGAACCATATCGTTGATACACGCCAGCAACGAACGTGGCAGCTCGTTGCGCAGGATCATCAGTTCGGCGATAGTCTCCCGGCTCAGGGGCTGCTTATAAATACTATGGTAGGCTTCGCGCGCACTTACCGCCTGCAGCAGTGTGTCCATGCGGTAATATTCGCGCACCGGATCGTCATCAATGTCCATTAGTCGGTTTTTCACCTCCAGCAGACGGGCGGTGCCATCAGCCCGTTCCAGCAGCGTCCCCAGGCGGATAAAGTGCATCGCATCGCTGCGGAGCAGGGTACCGAACATGGCACCGCGGAACAGATGAGAGCGCTCTTTCACCCAGTCAAAGAAGGCGTCGGCACCGTCTGAGCCGATGCCCTGACGGCGTATCGATTTCATCCCGATCCAGGTGGCATTAATACATTCCCAGACTTCAGATGACAGGCTGCCACGCACCGCATGCGCGTTGTTCCAGCCCATCTGCAGGCAACTGAAAATGCTGCTGTGATTCCGGTTATCCAGGGCGAAAAAACTGACCAGATTGGGCATCGTCAGTGTCGGGTAGGTCTCAGCATACAGCCCGCTGGTGCTGGTCAGGTTGAGCGGTACCAGCAGATCATGCGTACCCCCGTTACGGATTGGCATCATCGACAGCTTGTTGGTGACGTCCAGCACCCGGGCGATATTTTCTGCCCGCTCCAGATAGCGGGCCATCCAATAGAGTTCACTGGCTGTCCGGCTCAGCATAGATCATCCTCCAGTACCCAGGTGTCCTTGGTTCCGCCGCCCTGAGATGAATTGACGACCAGCGATCCTTCCGTCAACGCGACGCGGGTAAGCCCGCCAGGCACCAGTCGGATCTCCGCGCCACTGAGCGCAAAGGGCCGGAGATCGATATGACGTGGTGCCAGGCCGTCGTTGACAAACGTAGGGCAGGTGGACAACGCCAGCGTGTTTTGCGCGATGTAATTCTGCGGACGCGCCAGCAACAGGTCACGGAAGTGGGCAAGCTCAGCTTTGCTCGCGGCGGGGCCAATCAACATGCCGTAACCCCCAGCGCCGTGAACTTCCTTCACCACCATTTTTTCGAGGTTTGCCAGCACATACGACAGCTCATTTTTATGCCTGCACTGCCAGGTTGGGACGTTGTTGAGAATCGGTTCTTCCTGCAGATAAAAGCGCACCATATCCGGTACGTAGGGGTAGATAGATTTGTCATCAGCCACACCCGTGCCGATGGCATTGGCCAGGACAACATTGCCAGCCCGATAAACTGACAGCAGTCCGGGTACGCCGAGCATGGAGTCCGGGCGGAACGCCAGCGGATCGAGGAAGGCGTCGTCAACCCGACGATAGATCACATGCACTCTGCATGGCCCGGCGGTCGTGCGCATAAACAGCATGCCATCCTTCACGAACAGATCGGCGCTTTCAACCAGCTCAACGCCCATTTGCTGGGCCGGGAAGCTGTGTTCGAAGTAAGCACTGTTAAAGCGGCCTGGGGTCAATACCACCACGGTGGGATCGTTGACGGGGGAGCTTTCGCGCAGCGTTTGCAGCAGATGTGACGGATAGCGTTCTACGGGCGCAATGCGTTGCTGGGCAAACAGTTCCGGATAGAGCCGCATCATCATCTTACGGTTCTCCAGCATATAGGAGACGCCGGAGGGGGTACGCAGGTTATCTTCCAGGACGTAATATTCGCCATCACTGTTGCGCACCATATCCACGCCGATAATGTGTGCGTAGATGTTACGGTGGAGATCAACACCCTGCATACAGGGCTGATACTGTTCGTTAGCCAGAACCTGTTCTGCCGGAATGACGCCCGCTTTCAGAATGTGTTGTTCGTGGTAGATATCGTAGAGAAAGGCATTGAGCGCCTGCACACGCTGACGGATACCAGCATCAAGCATGGCCCACTCGGCGGCCGGAATAATACGTGGCACGCTGTCGAACGGGATCAACCGTTCAGCACCATTATCGTCATCGTAGACATTGAACGTTATCCCTACCCGGTGAAACAGGAGGGCGGCTTCTTCCCGCTTGCGCTGTACCGCCTGGTGATCGGCCTGCTGCAGCCATTGCCAGTAGGCGGCGTAGTGGTCACGGTGTTCGCCTTCAGCCAGAAGCATCTCATCAAAAAAGGGTGAAGCGGAGAGATTGATATTCAGCATCGTCACCTCGCAGACGTTAAAGGCTGTGAATCTATCCAAGCATAAAGTGTGCCAGCCTCAGAAGAAGCGGAACGGTACAAAGCCGAGATAGTGCAAGGGTTAAAGCACTTTTTTGGTGCAGGCGCAGAGCAGCAATGTCTTACTATGGCGCTTAGTGTGGCGTGGTGAACAACAAAATGGTCATGGCTCAGGCGTCTTCAGCTCATGAAGCTGTCGCTTAGACGGTAACGGTAATATGGGGGATTTTATTGATCTGCCGGGGGCGCTCGGGCAGGTGAATCTGGAAAAAGTTATTGCCGCGCAGCCGGATGTCTATCTGGTCGCGGTGGCACCAGACCGCCAAAAGCGGGCGCTCCACTACCCGCCGGTTTAGTGCCGGGCACGCAGACTACTGCAGAACAGGTGAGTGCCAGCCTGAAGCTGCTGCTGTCGCGTAAAGGCATCAGCACGCTGAAAGCGGTTGAAGCCGGTCGCAGTTTTGGCATCTGGTACCATTCCTCCTGTAACGTGCTGGCCGTGCAGTTCTTCGCCAGGGTGTTTTATCCGCAGAAGTTTGCCGCTCCCGATGCGTAGCAAACGCAATGCTATAAACCGTTCCTCGCCGTCGAATCGACCGGCACTTACTGGACCGGGTAAAAAGTACTTTGCCCCGACTGCCGGGGCGTTTTACATCACGGAGAGAAGGGAATGAAGATCAGCGGGTGGTCACTGTCTCCGCTATCGAACAGAGTTTTAACGATGCGCCCGGAGTTCTGACAGGCGAAGTATTTTCAATGGCAATACACGTAGTCGGGGGACGCTGTTTTAAGCGCTTTATTCACTTCCTGGTAATCAGCGTGAAAGAGTATTTTGTGCCTGCATAAACCGCGCACGCCAGGGCTTGAGAACCCACAACGCCAGGCCAGCGGTGATGAAGTCGAAGGTAATCGCGCAGCCAAAGACCAGGTGCCAGTTATGGGTGTGCTGATACATCAGCGCCGCCAGCGGACCACCAAAGACCGCGCCGATACCCTGCGAGATATACAGCCAGCCATAGTTCGCTGAAGCATTTTCGCTGCCAAAGGTGTCGGTCAGTGTGGATGGGAACAGCGAGAAGATTTCGCCCCAGCCAAAAAAAACGACGCCTGAAAGCAGTACGAAGAGCAACGGATCTTCGCGGCAGGCAAGCCACAACGTCATCGCTACGCCTTCCAGCGCGAAGGCAATAAACATCGTATTTTCACGGCCGTAGCGGTCAGAAATAAAACCAAATAGGGGACGTGTTAAACCGTTAGTAAAACGATCAATGGTCAGCGCCAGGGGCAGGGCGGCCATGCCGAAAATTACCGCCTTGTTGATGCCAAAGTCTTCGGCAAAAATCGCCATCTGCGAAGTCACCATCAGCCCTGAAGTCGACATCATGGTCATCATCATGAACATCAGCCAGAACAACGGCTGGCGCAGCATTTCTCCGGATTTAAACTGGCGCTGGTCCAGTACGGGAGACGGTGTTTTGCTGGCCGGGATCATCATGCTGGTTTCAGGCAGTCTCAGGTTCTGGCTGGCGAGAAGACCCACAGCAGCGAAGATGAGGCCAAATGTCGTCATCGTCTGCTCCAGCCCGTAGCTATTAAGAGAAATAGAAATCGGGAAGGTGGTGAAAATGGCCCCCATGCCGTAGCCCGCCGCCACGGTTCCGGCGGCAAAACCGCGCTGCTGTGGAAACCACTTCATCACCAGTCCCACTACGCCGATGTAAACAATACCCGTCCCCAGTCCGCCAAGGCAGCCGTAGGCCAGATACAGTGAAGTCAGGCTGTTGACCCGGGCAGCGATCACCCAGCTGAAACCCGCCATCAGTGTACCGATGGAGATCAGCAGACGTGGGCCAAAGCGTTCGACCAGCCGACCCTGAAAAGGTGAGAAAAAGGTCTGCAGAATAATCAGCAGCGAGAATGTGACCTGAAGTTCCGCCAGCCCGACGCCGAGTTTAGCAATCATCGGTTTGGTCAACAGCGTCCAGACATATTGCGGACTGGAAATGGCTGCCATGCAAAGTAATCCAAGCAGAAGCTGTACCCACTTGCTGTGTTTCGCTATTACTACTGGTTCACTTATCGAGGTCATTGTCTGTCTCCATAATTACGCTTTGCTCTGCTTAACCACGTTTTTGTTGTCGCACCTATCCAGACCATTAGCTGCAAATGCTAAATCCCTGAGACAGTCATCCCGATACATAAATATGTACGTAAAGCAATAAAGCAGGATGTGTGCCAGTTTGAAAAAATGCTTAAATTCAATTGGTAACGGAGTTACGGGCGGAATAAATGTGATGGGCTGCAAAAAATGAGTGCGCTGAGATGGTGCGTGGGAGACGGTTGATGGTCAGTCAGAAACGCCATCCGGTACATTCTGATATTCGAGGTTATGAACAGAAAGGTGTTACCGGAAAAAGATAAACAGGTGTTTGAAATGTTCGGATTGAGGACACAAAAAAGCCCGCAGGGCTTGTGCTGTAAGAGCTTTAATGACTTCGATGATGGTTCTGGTAACCATCAACCAGGAAAATATTATCCTGAAAGCCTCATTTCTCTGACGAGATCTGACGAACAGTCATCAGGAATTCCTGAGCCGTGGTTTCCCATAGTTCAGGGGCAAAATCAAACCCATATCGTTTCCTGAACTCCTCTTCGACACCGTCACCATAGGCGGAGATAAAATCATCAACTTCTTCGGCGAGATCTTTGAGCATCCAGTCTGGTACTGACTTTTTGAATAGCCGTACTATGCCTTCGACCGTATCCTCGCCATCATTGATGATGTCCGCGTCCTGGTTGAAATAACCGAAAATAAGTTGGTCAAGAAAGTGGAATTTTTGCATTTTGTACCTATAGATCCGGGAATGCTGTGAGAATGTAATAGGGTTTGCCGTTATATTGCTGAAACTCGATAACAATTCTCACATTTGTCATGACTATTCGCTGGTTACTCCCGCGCTGGAAACCGTAGCCAATCGCTTTGCCAGATGCATTTCGAATAGTTAACCTAGCTCCCTGTCTGCCTCCGCCAAGGACCGATTTTATAACGTCCCGATTAGCAAAAATCGCTTTCGATATGGCTTCTTCGGCTATCTGCACGTTGGTAAAGGTAGTGGAATACTGCAAACGCTTATTGGCTTCAAAGCGGGATAATAGTTCTGCATCGCTTTTGCCAACATGTGTGGAAAGCGTATGCCCGCCGGGTTTCAAACCTGTGACTGACTCATGCTCAGTAAGTTTAATGCGGCCAGCTCTTACTGCTGCTACACGACTTGCGCCGATGCCAAGTGCAAATCCTAGTGGAACAGCGATATCGACAGTCAGGCCGATTTTCATAGCCGTATCTTCATCTGCTCCAAAGGATTTGGCAATTGCTGTTGCTGTCTCGTATGTTGCTGTGCGAGTGTCTCTGCCCACAATGAGCTGATTTGCAGCAGCATTAATGCTATCGAGACTATGTGCGCCGACGACAACACATCCTGCTTTTGTTAATCCGGTAGGTTCAGGTGCTATACATAGAGCAGTTGCACCAGCCAGTTCAAGGCATCCCATGACAAGTCCCAACCCCCCGAGAAGGCGGTTACTCATTGTTTCCGCCTCTGTCACTGTCTTATCAGAGAGTGCGGCAGCAAGCTGAACAGGGGACATCGCGATCTTTATGCCATCATCCATAATGTGACCTTATTTGTTTAAAAGGCAAACAGCATAATTGTATGCTTTTTTCAGGTGCTGCCAACCATTTCAGTGCCATAAATTAAGTTAGTGAAAGCTATTCATTTCTCACAGGTGGCTGAAAGGAGCTGGCGCTGGATAAACAGGAGACAATGCTGAAATGATGTGGCAGCGGCAAAAAGTAAATTGGATTACACTGTGCGGCGTTTACTGAACTTGCAGATCCTTATTGGCAGTCAGCCCTGCGAAACGTGAGCCCGTAGCTGCTATGTGTCATTAACTTGCGTATCTGTCATGAAAAACTTTCTCCGACGTTTGACAGTGTTGTCCTTGACCGGGTTAAGCACGTAGCGAGATTAACTGGCTAAGCAATAATGCGGGCAGCTTCGCACATTTAACTGATATTCCTAAGCGTAAACCAATGCCGTTTTGTCTGCTGCCTGGTCACCTGCTCTGCTGATAGGTTAAAAGGGCTTCAGATTACCCTATCTACTACCATCTGCTTTGGCTGGTGCAGGGTTAGCATTGATATCAATGTATTTTCTCAATCCCATTGGGCGGCTTACTCCGGGAGGATCAGAAAAGGGAATCTTAAACGTTGGCGATGCTGATACTTTTACTGTCCACGTGGTATCACCGATGAAGCGGAAACTTGCAGAATGAGGTGAAACTTTCAAAGCCTCGAAATGACCTGAAGTATAAATACCCCCAATAGTCAGTTCCTCTAAAATTCCCTGAGAGAGATCTAACAGCAGGAGCGTCAGCATCTCTTCAAAAAGAACGTCATCTGTTATGAATAAAAGATAGCGGCGCTCATCAATTATTATCGCACCCTCAAGCACTTTTCCAGGGATGATAATTCCCGTTGAGATGCCGTCAATCAAAACTTCGGAACGAGCCTGGGCGGTATCTGTTGCCTCATTAACTTCCGACAGCGATATTGTAGTGACTTCTTCCATTTCTATTTCCACCAGTTGCCCATTTCCCACGCCGCTAAAGCACCGCCGACAAATCCGCCTAATAGCACGCATAGGGGGCGCCAGGTCCACACATCAAACCTGCAACGGCACCGCCAGCCCAACCGCCCGCAATACCAGCTCCGTTAATAGCAACCTGCCTGCCGGTTTCTGATGCTTTGTTGTCTGACGTATATATTTCATACATTGATATCTCGATAGAAAGAACTATCAAGCCTTTAGCTGCATGGGATAGTTCCATCATTCTCAGGTTGACCTGAGGATTTGATTTACCCGCTGACTCTACAATCGCGGCATAAACCTGATTTTTTTGCGTTTCAGATAAGCTGTAAAAATTAGCCTTTGGCCCGAACATAGCGGCAGTTTTTTTGGCGACTAACTCATTGAGCGTTACGCCTGAGGTCTTCATCCTTTCTGCCATTGCCCTGCCAAGTGGCGTACTCCGGGTGCGCACCATATCCATTATCAGATTTCTGGTTTCCTGTGCCTCCATTGCAGCTTTATCCCAGCTAATAATGCCACTACTCACTTTTGCTCTGAGATCTTCAGCCATTTCTTTAATGCGTTTAGAGTACTCAAGACGCAGTCGGGGATCGACAGAGAGCCTTGCTGCCGCCGCAGATACATCGCCTTGTAATGCGTTCACCGCACTTTCAAATTTCGTTTTGCCGTCTGAGTCCAGCGCACTAAGTAAGGCCGTATCCATTTTCAGTCCCTGTTAGATGAGCAACTCCACGAATATAACAAATGTGCTAATGAAATTGAAAATTGCCTCATTATGCAATCCGCCGAATTTTCATACTGAACGGATTCTTGAGGCTGCTGGCCTCCATTCAGGCAATCTGTCGTAGTGGAGGTAATGCCTGGCCTGACGCGGACTGATAGTGACATTCCCCCTATAGAGTTCATTTGGCTCCGACATGTGCAGGATCACCCTGCGGCTCGATATGCTGCCGATGATGGCATTGATGCGGGCACCGTCACCGCTCCACAATTACCGCGTTTGTTTGGAGCAATTCAGCCGATTACAGACACAAAAAAGCCCGCAAGGCTTTCACCTTGCGGGCTCTCAGGACTTTGATGAGGGTTCTGGTAACCCTCGCTGGCGGGAGTTGAACCCGCGTCCGAAATTACTACATACCTTCTGATGTTTTACGCAATCAATGACTTACGTCTAAGTGTTTGAAAAGGAATAGTATCGATTGGTATGCATTAGTATCAGTTAGTATCTTTTTATTTAGTCTGTCGCCAAATCGCCGCCATTTTGGCGAGACCATTTTAAGTTTGCAAGAGGGTTTTTTGTAATCGCATCTTCAAGATGTTCAGGTGCGAAGTGGGCATAAATCATGGTCATTTTTATGTCCGCGTGGCCGAGTATGTCTCTCAATACCAGAATGTTTCCGCCATTCATCATGAAGTGGCTGGCAAAAGTGTGGCGTAAAACGTGTGTGCATTGCCCTTCTGGCAGGTTGATGCGAGTACGCTCCATCGCCCGTTGGAACGCTTTTCGACATGGACTAAACAATTGCCCATTAGATTTGGGAATCTCGTTATAAAGTTCTTGGGAAATAGGGACAGACCTGTTTTTTTTAGTTTTAGTTTTAGTAAATGTCACCCGGTATTGCGTAACCTGCGAGCGATGCAAGGATTCTGCTTCATTCCAACGCGCACCAGTTGCAAGGCAGATTCTGGCAACAGTAAGTAAGTCTTTATTACCTGAATTTTCACACTCATTAAGAATTAATTTAATCTCCTCATTATTCAGGAATGCTAATTCTGTTTGAGCAATTTTAAATGTTGGTAGTCCGCTTAATGGGTTTGGTGCATTCCAGTGACCTAGCTTTTTCAAAGTACCAAAGACAGAAGATAAATTAGCCTGCTCTAAGTTAACTGTTTTAGGTTTTACTGGTTTTAAAGGAATGCCGTCTGAATCGCGAATGTCACCAACTAAACGCTTTTCACGATAAGTTGTAAACATCCCAGAAGTAACATCCATCGCATATGGATCGCCTAACCCATCGCAAATTATCTTCAATTTGGCCATAAGTCTTTTAGGGTCAGAGAGAGTCTGACCATATAGCGAATGCCATAACTTTATTAAATCTGAAAGCCTACGATTATCCGCCTTCTCTCCGAGCCACGGCTTACTATTAACCTCATCCATTGTGAAGTTCTCGAACGCAACCGCTTCACCCTTGGTGGCAAATTGTTTTCGTACTCGCTTGCCGTCTCTGCCACTTGGGTAACATTCGCAAAGCCATTTTCCCGAAGGTAATTTCCTAATTGTCATTTCAAACCTTTTTAGAAACGCCAACCACTTTCGATAGGATTTTTATCTCATCAACACCGCAATCAAAATGAACGCCGCCACCAAGAACCCGAACCTTTTTTACGGGAATAAATGCTAACTCTCTAATGCTTACCTTATTTTCAATTTCTACAAGCCATTGGCCGTCACTAAGCTCTTCAATGGCTTTATCTAAAAAGTAAAAATCGCCATTACTTCTCAAAACTAACGGGTCTCTCATTTCGACAGGCAGAAAAAGCTTATCAAAAGAGATTGAGCCAGATGGCTTAAGTTCGCCATTTATCAGAACATTGCTCGGTATAGAAACAATATCTGAAGTCAGTGGATTGCGTTTAAGACCTTGGCCAGATGTGAGCCATGCCAACGAAACACCTGTATCAAGTGCGCAGCGAATGATCAGCTCAGCAGGGAATGTATTTCTTTTTGTCCACGTTGAAAGCGTGTTAGGTGATAGTCCAACGTGCGCGCAAAGGTCATTTTTTATAAAGAAACCATAGGCTTCCATAACCCTATCAATTGCGTCAGACGTTTTCACACCCTGCGACAAGTCCAAATGAACCTCCAAAATAGTTTGACAGGGTTCGTATGGACGAATATAAATAGAGGCGTCCAAATGAACCAGCTAGAGACCTTCCGGTGCAAACGGAGGTCAATAGAGACCAATAAATACTAAAAGATACGAATACGAACCAATCGACAGGAGATTTTGCACCATGAATGCACCTATTTCAATCAACATTCCTCGCGCTTGGGTGTACCCGCTTGAGTTTGCGTTTTTAGAGAAGTTGTCAATTCACACCGTCTACAAATGGAAAGAGCGCGGAGTGGTTGAAGTTTTCCCTAAAAAAATCCGTAAGGGCTGCAAACGTGCTGGCGGCAAAGTACAGATTAAGTATCTGAAATACAAAGAAGAGCAGATACGTTTAGCCTTGGGTCATTCCAATTTTGTAATCAATGTAACAGGCGAAGAAATCAAGGTGCCTGATGAATATCGCCTCGCAAAGCGCTGCACGATTCAATAATGCATAAGTTCGAGGGCGTGAGCATGTACGATTACAAAATATCCGCACGTAACTATCTAGATGACGCCTGTCGGCAGTTTTCACTGGCACACAACGTCACAGAACTGGCAAAAAAAGTTGGAATGCAACCGGCCACACTTCGCAACAAACTGAACCCAGACCAGTCGCACCAGCTGACATTACCTGAACTGCTGGCGATCATCGATCTCACTGAAGACCCAACCATTCTGGACGGTTTTCTGCGTCAGATTAATTGTCAGCCTTCTGTACCGGTTGGACGCTGACCAGAATATTAAGGTCGGTGTGAAGCCGGTAAAAGTGTGGCTGGACGTGTGCTTTACCGGGACGCTGGCCAGCGTCTGGGGCGTGCAGAGCAAAATCACAGTGGCGGCTGATCTTGCTGACTACGAGCTGGACGGCGTGAAGCATTACGTGTCAGCGCTGGCGGGCATCGACGCTGCCGGCAACATTACCGATTTGCGGCCAAAAGGCAGCCTGAACGAACAGGCAGCCAGCAATGCCCTGGCTGCGCATGAGAAATCACGAAACCATCCTGATGCAACCCTTGAGGAAAAGGGTTTTGTAAAACTGTTCAGTGGAACGGACAGCGACAGCGAAAAACTGGCCGCCACGCCAAAAGCCGTTAAAGCAGCGATGGACAACGCAAACGGGCGTTACTCGCAGAAGGGGGGCGTGCTGGATGGTTCGCTTGAGGCAAGAGGAGATGTATTAGCCATATCAGCGAATGTTATAGCGCGTGCTGAACCGGGAAATACCTATGGGGGAGCGTTCTTTTTTCAAAAAATTAAAGATGGAAACGTAGTTAATACGGGCAGCCTGATGTCTGAATTTAATGGTGGCCATATCCAGATAAACCCGTCCTCACTTGATTGCTTTATTAGGCTGAACGGCAAAGCGGTTTCAAGTCAGCCCGATAATTACAGGATCGTGTCATCAAACGGGCGTGCGCAGTTCTGGCGGTTTGATGGAAGTAATTTTTACCTGATGTTTACAAAGCCCGGCGATCCCTATGGCTCATGGAATGACTTACGTCCGCTATCGGTTAACCACGATACGGGACAGGTCACATTTGCGAACGGCGTCACTATTCAGTCAAATCTGGTTATTTCATGGGGCGGAAATGGCCACGTTTATCAGGAAAACGGTGACATCGTTGAGCGCGGTGGTACTAAAAGTATTTTTCGGGGCTACTGGAATAACATCAATTTAAATGGGGCGCTGAGAGCCATTACCACACATGCAGATAATGCTAACAACAGGGCTAATGATGCGTGGAATAAAGCGAATGATGCGCAGCTTAACAGAGTTTCTGATGTTGCTCTGGGTGGAGAAGGTGCATTCCTCATTGTTAAAAATGGCCAGCAGCGTGTTCCCGGTGGTTGTGTCATGACCGGCTGGAATTATGAAGGCGATAACCCCGGCGGGGATACGGTGTTTTACCGTCCGATTCAGAAATATTATCCGTCAATAGGCTGGGTAAATGTAGGGCATACAGCATGATGTTAATCCTTAAAAATTTCACACAGTACATTCCGGAATATGCGGATTTGATGATCCCCGCGCTTTATTTTCAAAGTGAAAAGGGTGAGGACTGGTATTTTCACCGTATGCGGTTCAGTGCTGACACTTTAAAAGTCTGCTACGACAGCGAGGGCGTGATCCGTTCTTTCGGGTTTGATGCGTCACGCCTTTACCCTGGCGGATATTCTGTTGCAGAAGTCGAAAAAAATGCGGTGCCTGAAAATATCTCAATTGATGGTTCATGGATGTTTGACGGTTCCGCAATTGTGCCCCGCACTTACACCCAGACTGAGCGGGTTGAGCTGGCAGATAAAAAACGCCTGTCACTCATTGCTGATGCGGTTGCTGAAATGTCCCCGCTGGCGGATGCGGTTGAGCTGGGCAGGGCAACGCCTGAGCAGAAAGCGCGACTGATGGCGCTTAAGAATTACCGCCTCGATCTGATTGAGCTTGATGTTTCAGACCCGGATAACATTGTCTGGCCGGAGCTTAACGATGTGGCGTGAGGCGCGGCTGGCGCTGACGGATGCAGTGACCGCGCTGAACTGCAGCATGGTCCCGGTGCATCCGTGGATTTACGGGCTGGGACAGCAAACCGATAACGGCGCATATCTGAGTCCGGTGAATGCCACGGCCTATCTGGCGCAAAAGCTGGCAGGCATTGGCGGAAAAGCTGACGTGGTTATTCTGATGGTGGCCAGCCAGACGCATGACAATTTTATTTCCTCACTGAACCAGCTGGCTGAGGTTTTCCCGGCACCGGCGTTTGTTCAGGTGAAGCGTCTGGCGCAGTCTGCCGCCACACTGACCACGGAAAAGATGCAGCGGCCTGCACGGATGAACACGATGATGCCGCCATCCGTGCCGCTGTCCGTGCCATCCAGCCGCGCTGCGTTTGCAGCCGCCGCCGTGAAGCAGGCCCAGAGTGAAGCAGGCGCAGCAGCCGGGCTGGACGGACTGAAAGCGCAGCTGGCTGCGTTTGGCCAGAAACGTGATGCCATGCTGGCAGAGATTGCCGCCGGGCTGAGCGATCTGCAGGGCAAAAGCGCACGGGCATGGGTGTTTACCGGCGGCGACGACGTGGTGACCACGCTCACGCAGCTGGAAAAAGATATTCCGCAGCCGTCCGCTGTGTATTCGGCGGCCGTGATGCTGGTCGGTGACAATCTTGAGGGAATAAGAGGCATGATCCATGAGTACAAACCCGACGCTGGCGCTTAACGGTGAGGGCATCCCGCTTAAAAATATGCGGGTTACCGTATCAATGGCTTTTCAGGACAAAGACCAGTCCGGGCAGACCAGTTCAACGGCTAAGGCAGAGCAGGGCATCAAGGGAAAAGAGCTGAGGATCAGCGGCGAAATCGGGTTCAGTGATGCTGCCCTGCTGAAGCGTATTTTTGAGCTGGCTTCAGCAACTGACGCCAGCGGCCAGCGGCAAAAATACCGCGTGGCGCATGAGGTGGCGCGCGCGGTGAGTTTTCGCGAGGCGACGTTCACCGGCAATGTGGACGCTCCGCAGCAGGAAGGAAAAATGGCCTGGCTGATAACGTTCACCCTGACAGAGCATGTAAGCGTGCAGGAAAAGCGTGAAGCGCGCGCAAGCGGCAAAACCACGGCCACCAAACAGACCGGCGGCGGCAAAGGCGGACCGCAGGCCGCAGGCGAGAGCGACGAACAAATGACGTGGTTTGAGCGCAAAGTGCTTAAGCCGGTAAACGACGCACTGGAATAGCGATGAAACCTGTAACCCGACTTTACCTGTCAACTGACGAAGTGCATCTGACTGATGCCGCTCTGGTGCTGGAGCTTAGCAGCTGTGGCCGTGGCTTCGTCACGGCAAAGACCAGCACTGATTACACCGGCAAAATGGTCCGCATTGATACCGGCTACCCTGACAGGCTGCTGCGCTGGTTTACCGGATACGTGGAGCGCTCGCAGCCTTCGGAAACCGGCTATCAGCGTCTTTTCATCCGGGAGCTGTGCGGCGTATTTGATCGCGCATGGCCGTGCGCATTTCAGCACCCGACGCTTCGCCAGATTGCCGCCTGGCTGGAAGAACACAGCGGCCTGACCGTTACCGTGCCGCAGGCAGATTACAGCGACAGGCCGATCCCGCACTTCACACACAGCGGCACAGGATTTCAGCTGCTGGCCAGTCTGGGGCGCGCCTTCGGGATTGCCGATTACCTCTGGTATCAGCTGCCTGATGGCAGCATGTATCTGGGCGGCGCTGAAAAGGCGCTGTTTGCCGGTAAGCCGGTGGACATTCCGCCGGAGTTCAGCCAGTCCACTGCCGGTGGCAATACGATGACCGTACCTGTGATCCAGTCACTGCGTCCGGGCGTAGAGGTGAACGGCCAGCGCGTGACAAAGGTGCAGCTGAGCGGCGACACCATGACAATAACCTGGACGCCGCGAAACCGTATCACCGGCCAGCCGCTACAAAAAACACCGGTACAGCGGCAGGTTGAAAGCCATTACCCGGAGCTGGCCAGCGGCCTGCACCTGCCCAAAATGGCGCGCGTTGTTGCCCCGACTGAGGCGGTTAAAAGCGGAAACTTTGCTGACCCCTTCAGGCCGCGCTATGCCGTCGATCTGCAGCTGCTGGACGCTGACGGCAATCCGGACGGCAGTACGCCGGTTTATCCTGCTGTGCCGCTGCCCGTTCCGATGGCCGGTAATGATTCCGGCATGTTTCAGTTTCCGCCAGAGGGAACGCTGGTTGAGGTCGGTTTTACCGGCGGACGCCCGGACAAGCCGTTTGTGCGCCAGACCATGCCGGGCGGGACCAGCCTGCCGGACGTGAAACCGGGTGAACAGCTGCAGCAGCAGCGCGCGGAAGTATCACAGCGGGTAACACAGGCGGGAGACTGGGAACGCCAGACCGATCAGGCCATCCGTGAAACGTCCATGAGCCGGGAAGTTAAAGCCGATACGGAAACGCGTGAGCTGGTCAGCAGGGAAACGACGGTCAAAGCCACTGACAGAACGACCGTGATCGGCACGGCGTCCCTGATGGCCGGGGCAATCCAGCACGTGACGACCGGCAATTACAGCATGGCCGCACAGCAGAGCCAGCTGATTACAGTGGGTGGTAATGCGGAAACGGATGTCACCGGCAGCGCGGCGATTAAAGTCGGTCAGGCACTGACTGAAAAAATTGGCCAGCTGCGCCAGAGCATTGCCGGAACGCGTCAGGAAATTATCGCGCCGGTTGTGTGGATTGGTTCAGAGAAGATTAACGTGGCCCAGCTGATGCTCGATACCGTGGCGCTTGTTCAGCAGCTGGCTGACCAGCAGGCCAGCCATACGCACCCGTCAACCGGGCAGCCCACGAACAGCAGCGATATCGCACAGATCAGCCAGCAGGCCGCCGCGCTCAGTACGAAATATTCACCCGTCATCGGCAAGTAAGCCAGCACACTGACCCGCTATCGCAGCGGGTTTTTTTATTGCCCGTCACCAGCACGCCTCAGACGCACGATGCGCCACGCAAAGGCGCGCCCATCACGCACGACAACCATAAACAGATCATCCGCACAGCGCGGCACTGGCTGCGCGTCAGCACGGCAAAATAATCGTCCGGCAGACAAAATCGGCGCTACACCGCACCCGCCTGCAGGTTTTGCATCATAAAAATTTTTCAGTTTTATTTTTTTGCAAAGGGCATGGCCAGAGCGCATGGCTACTGGCCTTCTGTCAGAGTTCGCCAACTGAAAAAGTTGAAAGGATTTTCAGTGCTTTTCAGTTTTCTGCATCTAAGAAGGATCTTAGTAAAAATACAACATATTGAATTAAAATGTTTTTATCTGATTTTCTTGAATTTTAGGATCGCTGGGAAGATCAAAACGGTAAACCTATGAAAAGATAACAAGCCAGGCGTGGCGTGGGCTGTGGGAAAATTACATCGTTTTGGAAAACTGAAATTTCTAGAAGCTCACGCACTGTGATTATATACAGATTAACGGTTATGATATTAAATATGTTACTAGAATTTCGGGTCTTGAATGCTTTGATTAGCATGCTATAGCATGTTAATTTTGCATCATAATTTTCAATGAGAGGAAGGTGGTATGGGGAGTAGGCGTAGAAGTGACCTTGAAAAGATCGCTATAAAAATTCTTAAGCGGAACAAGGAACCACTGTCGTTACTGCACCTTTTTGAAAAAATCCATCAAAAATACCCACTGTTACTTTCTGGGCAAACTCCTCAAAATACTTTGTATGCAATGATTTACAAAAGGGAGAAAAGGAGAGTAATGGATGGAGAAGCCGCTATATTTATTCGTCACAATGAAGGGCGTTCTGTTTATTATACATTAACGGATAATGTTAAATGAAAGTTGTACCTCACGTTATTCCTTATCAAGGCAGTAAACGTAAGCTAGCTAATGATATTTTAGAACATATTAACGGTTTTAAGGTTGATACTTTCTACGAACCGTTTGCTGGTTCAGCAGCTGTAACTTTAGCCGCTGCTGCAAGGCAAAGTGCAAAAAAATATGTCATTGGAGATAAATACCAACACTTAATAGAACTCTGGGATTTAATCATTAATAGCCCTATAGATGTATCACAAAGATATTCAAAATTATGGTTCGAACAACTAAAAGAACCGAATGAGTATTTTTTGAAAGTTCGTAGTGATTTTAATAAAGATAATGATCCTGTCAAATTATTATATCTGATGGCAAGATGTGTAAAAAATGCTATTAGGTTTAATAGTTCTGGAGAATTTAATCAATCACAGGATAAGCGTCGCTTAGGTACAAAACCAGAAAAAATCCATCAAAATCTACTTCAGGTTTCCGCTTTATTAAAAGAGCAGACAGAGCTTTTCAGTGGAGATTTCAGATTACTAACCCAAAATGCGACTGCTAATGATCTAGTGTATATGGATCCTCCTTGGCAAGGTACAAGTACAAAAAAAGACCCAAGATATGCCTATATTCTTGATTTAGAATCTCTTGTCAATGAAATGGAGAGGATGAATATTCGGGGGATTCCCTATATTCTTTCATTCGATGGGACGTGTGGCGATAAATCATATGGGAATGAGTTGCCAACAAGTTTGCAACTGAAGAAAATTATGTTGAAGGCAGGGCGATCTTCGCAAGCGACATTACTAGGGAGAGATGATGAAACCTTAGAATCGTTATATCTCTCACCTGCGTTGCTAAAAAGAATGTCTTAAATAGTATTCAGGACTACTTTAATGAAGTCCTGAATACTCAAGCCTTCTTCTTGGCTAATTTTCTTTATCTTATTATGAATATCAATTTCTGTAATTCCTTTAAACTCTAAAATTATCCTTCTGGCTTCGGTCATTGCTAAGTGAGAGTATTCTTCTGGATAAGCCCAATAGCAAGTCTTGCAGATGGAAATGTCTTTATTGTTTTTGAAATTATCACAATGTTCACAAGACCAAGATTTTTGTCTTTGCGATGTGCCGGTCAGTAACATGAAATTATGGGGTTCGTTTTCTTGACCAATATCATCACCAGCAACTTCATATGGAATACGGTGATCAATCTGAAGATAGATAGGTTCGTAATACTCGCCTGAGATAGTGCATCTGGAACCATAAATCGCAATTAGTTGGTTTTTAAAAGCCTTAGAAAATATTTGGCGACCTGCTAATTTGTGAGCTTCAATTTTGTCAGGGTCACCAAATCTGTAACCAGCAATCGCGCGACCCGTAGATGATGGCATTTTAAATGTTTCTAATGGAATTCCAGCTTCCCGCACATCTCTAGCCGCCCTTGGGGCATGATTATAACCGTAAAGTTCTTTCAGTTCCTCAGTGGTTACATACCCATGCTTAATTATATGTTCGATGACAGTTCGTGGTCTTTTGCCAGTCACATTTTTAACTGCTTCTAAAATTCTTGGATTAATTTCGGATGACATCCCTATATCTCCATTTACCAAAATTTTACAGAGCCGATTTCAAACCTTTAGACATGGTTTAGAGAACGGCTACTTGTGATTGGTAGTGTCTACAGGTGTTGGATTTCAATCGCCATATTGCCGCCACTAAAAATGAAAAAGGGCTACGCTGGAACGTAACCCTTTGATTTATTTGGTGGAGCTGGCGGGAGTTGAACCCGCGTCCGAAATTACTACACCGTCGGCACTACATGCTTAGTCAGTTTTTACATTCGCCGGTTAGCTGCGAACAGACACGCCACTAACAGACTATCCTGATTGGATTTAACGCTTCAACCCCAGGCAAGGCATCCACGCGATCTCTTTTGGGTTTGACTTCTCTTGATCCCCGTCTTAAGAGCGGAAGCTAGGGAGAGAAGGCTAAGAGCAGGTTATTAAGCTGCTAAAGCGTAGTTTTCGTCGTTTGCGACTATTTTTTTTGCGGCTTTTTACGAGGCAAACCGCCCCTCGGCATGCTCCTAAGGCTTCACAATCCCGTCGAGTCCAGAATCAGCCCCAGAACTACAAATACTAGCAACTAAACAACCTAAAATCCAGTGCTTAACGCGCTGAATTCTTCATGATACGTGCTTTGTCTAATTTCCATTCGCGATCTTTAATATCATCGCGCTTGTCGTGCTCTTTCTTACCGCGTGCAACACCAATCTTCAGTTTGCACCAGGCATTCTTCCAGTACAGCGACAGTGCCACGATGGTGTAGCCTTCGCGGTTAACGCGGCCATACAGAGAGTCGAGTTCACGTTGCTTCAGCAGCAGCTTACGGCTGCGCGTCGGGTCACAGACCACGTGGCTGGAGGCAACGGCTAAGGGTTGAAAGGTTGAACCGAACAGAAAGGCTTCGCCATCGCGCAGCAAAATATAGCTGTCGCTGATGTTGGCTTTACCGGCACGAAGCGACTTAACTTCCCATCCTTGTAACGACAATCCCGCTTCATACTCCTCTTCAATGAAGTACTCGTGGCGGGCGCGTTTGTTCATGGCAACAGTGGCAGAACCGGGTTTGTGTGTTTTTTTCTTTGTCATAGTGCGGCGTATTTTACATCACTTAGTCGGTTATCGCATCCCCAGTCCAGCGGGGCAGCAGGAAACGGGATATTCTAGCACACCCTTACCCGGGGACATTTTTGTTTAATCGCTGAAAATGCTATTATTCAGCGGTTTTGTGATGAACAGGAACCATTATGGCTCAGATTAGTCGTTCGGCGCTGGTCCCGTTTAGTGCCGGGCAGATGTACCAACTTGTAAATGACGTGGATGCCTATCCGCAATTCCTGCCGGGTTGTACCGGAAGTCGCGTGCTGGATGTCTCTGATAATCAGATGACGGCGTCCGTGGATGTGTCAAAGGCGGGCATCAGCAAAACGTTTACCACCCGCAATACCCTGACGGATAACCAGAGCATCCATATGCAACTGGTTGATGGACCGTTCCGCAAGTTGACCGGCGGCTGGACGTTCGTCTCGCTGGGCGATGATGCCTGTAAGGTTGAGTTAAGCCTGGAGTTTGAATTCACCAACATGCTGGTAGAGATGGCTTTTGGTCGTATCTTCAAAGAGCTGGCCAACAGCATGGTGCAGGCCTTCACTCAGCGTGCCAAAGAGGTTTACCGTGCCTGATATTTCCGTCGAGGTGGTTTATGCCTTGCCTGAAAAGCAGTATCAGCTTTACGTGACAGTGGAGCAGGGCTGCACGGTAGAGCAGGCCATACTGAAGTCAGGCCTGCTGGAACTGCGTCGGGAAATCGACCTCGCCAGTAATAAAGTTGGCGTCTATAGTCGGCCAGTGAAGCTGGATGATGTGGTTCAGGAGGGCGATCGTATTGAGATCTATCGTCCACTAATTGCCGATCCAAAAGAGCTGCGTCGTCAGCGCGCAGAGCGGGCGGCAGAAAGCAAAAAATAAGTCGTTATCCCGCCAGAATCAGCGGATGGCAGTGACTAGTCCTGGCATAGGTTGACACGTTATGCCGTTAAAACGCCTGATGCACTGCATCAGGCGTTTTGTATTTCAGCGACAGATGTGGCCGCTGACTGTTATAGATTTCTACTGACTCTGCCACCATCCTCCCTGCCTGAGCAACATCTTCCGGCCGGGTT
>NZ_VWUO01000023.1:0-58371 GCF_008631595.1 Pantoea sp. F_5 | reverse complement strand
CTTCAGCCTCGCGAAGAATACTGATGATCTGTTCGTCGGAAAAACGCTTCTTCATGGGGATGTCCTCATGTGGCTTATGAAGACATTACTAACATCGTGGTGTATTAATCAACGGGGGGCAGGTCACTAGATCTAAAAATCAGCAAAAAATTTACAATAAAAACTTAACATTCAATAACTTAAAAAACCTTAGCGGAATCAGTCTATATGGCCAAGATAAGCCTCAAAGCTCAGGTCATAAGTAAACTTCTAAGCTTTTTTTGAGGCTTGGCTTGTCACAACTTCCATATCGTTCAGAGCTGAGTTAAACCAGTCTTAGTGGGTTTTGTGTGAGAACTAAAAGTATCAGGCGGGATATATCAGCGTTTACGTTGTACCATTGATATAGGTCGTACTAGGCAAGCATAGGGGGGGTGATTTAGCGTGGTAGGGCTTTAACCACATGAGCTCTCAGACACAAAAAAAGCCGCCCTTAAGCGACTTTAATTTCCATACCTGGTGCCGAAGGCCGGAATCGAACCGGCACGCCTCGCGGCGGTTGATTTTGAATCAACTGCGTCTACCGATTTCGCCACTTCGGCACTGAAGGGTATGCGGAAAACGTTGAGGATTATACCGTTACCCCCTGTTTCCGCAACCCTTATCCGCAGGCAGTGGTGCAACTGCTGAAAAAACCGTCTTTTGGGTTCTCAGGTTCACCTGCTTAACCCGAAACAGCCTTCACATCCGTCACCAGCGTCGGCAGATCCCAGGTTCCGCCCGCGTGGATATAACGACACATACCGGTCCCGCCTTCATAGCTTTTGCGGAAAGCCTTTCCATCCCATACCCAGCTTTCCTGGCTCATGCAGTCCCCGATGCCCCGGCCTTTCTGCACACTGGTAATCTCGCCCTTGTCGTAATCCGACCCGGAAATGGTCACCAGTTCGGGCTTGCCTTTCAGCTGATTATCAATGACCCAGTAGCCATATCCTTCGTTATAAGCGGCACGCCAGCAGAGCGCCGAAAGCAAAGCATGTGTGTCGTCCAGTGGCGTAAGCGTGAGTCCGTCGGTTTCCGGATCGCTGTTTTCTGCAGGTGAATAGAGGGGGTCGCACGTGTCATCGTCATTATGATTGACCGTTGCAAGCAGCCGGGTTTTCAGTGCGTCGCTCTCCGAGGCAGTCAGCAACCGGGGTTCGCCGCCGAGGGTTTTAGCCGCCTGAATAACCGGTCCGGGCAAAGCCTTAACCACGCTGCTTTCCGGCTTATTACCCTTTTTGGTGAGCGCGCCTGGCGTGCCGATACGGCCCTGTACGTCGTCCGCTTTCAGCAGCACGGCATACGCGCCCTCACCGGAAAGCTGAAATGGCTTGGTGCCGCCTTTAAACTCGACTTTACCGCTGCCTTTAACGGCGCTGATTACCGCAGAAGTCTGACTGGCCGACATTCGCCAGTTGTCATCGGCCGCCACCAGATCGCCAGTGGATTTCCCGTTGATCCATAGCGTCAGCTTTTCCGCCGGTTCGCTGTCATCTTCGGTGTCGCCCAGCGTCACTTCGCCCACTGTCTCCGTTCCCGGTCCAGCGGCACGGGTGAGCAGGATGGAGCCGGAGGGATCCTCTTCTTTGGCATAACCCGCAATGCGGCAGGTCAGGGTGTTATCACAGACAACTTCCCAGTCTTTGTGCTCAAGCGTTTTTCCGCTCTGAGCGGCCTGAGCCGACAGGGAGAACGCCGCCAGCATGAAAAGCATCGGTTTACAGTTCACTTTAATCCCTCAGGTTTTATTTCTGTCCGGCCTGCACAGATAGCGCCTGATTATATCGAAGAGAATTTGACGTCGTTATCCGTTTTTTTTCTCCCTCCCCCACCACGCAAAAGAGCCAACCTCACGGTTGGCTCTTCCTTGCATCTTCAGCATCGGGTATCAGCGATACCCATCAGCGCCTGTCGTTGTCAGGATGAGCGCCTCAATGCGAATGATCATGCAGCTTATGCTCCACCTTATCCTTCACTTCGCCAGCTTTGTCCTTCACCTTCTCAGTCAGGCTCTCTTTGTGGTCATGGTTATGCGCCGCTGGTGACTGCGAAGCGGCGGCAGGTTTTACCCCTGCTGTGGTACCCGGCAGTTCGCTCTCCAGACCACCGCGTGCATGGTCGATGTCCACTTCCTGACGACGCACCGTGTCGTTAATGGTCTCGGTACGATCGCTGCCGTCGGTACGCACCACCACTTCTTCTTTCACGTGGGTCGTTTTGTTAATCACCGGCTGTTCGTGAGTCTCAGCGACTTCGACGGTTTTCTCAGACCAGTCCACTTCTCCGGCCAGCGCGGGTTCATTCACCGAGCGGCGGAAGATGTCAGCGTGCTGCTCATGCAGCGAGATATCTTCAGATACGTTATCGGTCACGGTATAGCGGCGTACGCGGGTGGAGCCTTCGCTTACCAGACGTTTACCCACTTCTATCTGCTCTTCGGCCAGACGCAGAATATCAGCTTCGCTCTCATCACCGGTCAGTGAGGTGCGTAGCGGCTCAGCCGGGCGGTCGTTGGTCTCACCAGCAAACTGCTTACCTGCCGTCGGGTTGATACCCGGCACGGTGGTGCCGTTCTCAACGGAGCTTTGCATACGTGACGGCACATCTACCGAGTCATGAGAATGGAGAATCGTCATGGCGCGGGCCAGCTTCTCTTCCTCGGTGCGGATGGTCAGCACGACGCCGCCCTTGTCCATTGCTCGGGTATAGACATCTGCCTCATCTTTATCGACGTCGTGCCCAAACAGACGCTGCCACAGGCTCGGATGGCGGATAGACTGCCCTTCCTGCTGCAAACGTTCTCCACTGATAAGACTGATGTCCCGATCAGAAAAGCCTGCTTTCACGAGATTTCTTTTCGCGGCCTCTGCCTGAATTGCAGAATCGAACAGTGTTACGATTTTTTCCTGTGCCATGATAGGTTCCTCTCTGTTAGCTGATTTGATCGTCATCTCTCTCAACGTTCACCTGCTGCTCACGTCGGGTCACCACTTCCTGAAAAGGAACATTCTCCTGCACTTTTCGGATGTGGATTTCCTCTTTAAGCACCAGCTTTCTGACGATTTGGATTTCCTCCTCGACTACCGGGACAATCAGTACACCGTTCTCTTCCCTGATTTCGGGCATCGTTTCAACGGGCTGTGCTTTCGCTACATGCTTAACCTCAACCTTCTCCTGGGTAAGCAGTGTACTGATGACCTCGTCATGTTCAGTTGTGGAACGGGTAACGCGGACATGTCCATCCACAATCTTTTGCTTCGTCAGGGCTATTTGCTCTTCAGCGAGTTTAAGCGTGACCTCTGCATTATTATTGTGCTCTGGCTGCCCAGCCATAATAACTCTCCCGTTAATTTTAAATATCGGCCACAACTGCCTGACACAGTGATTAAGCATGAACACCCTTGCGATTTTCGCAAGGCGTAATAATAAAAAATTTTGCAGGCACAATTTAATTTCGGTACGAAAAACCCCGTCTGAAACCCGTAAACTCTCTTTCCCTACCGCTACGCTAAAAATAAAAATTCCTTATAAAACTGCAAGTTGTTAAAAAGTAATTGCATGGGTAAATATTAACACCGCAGACACAAAGGCTTATAAATCCGCTTATAGAAAAACGAATTTTTTAATTCAGACCAGGACAATTCCTGATAAAAGCGGAGAGAATATTAAAGAATGTTTCAGCCGGAGAGATAATTAACGCATCAGGGAGAATCGCCTCACGAAATAATAACCCCCGTGCTCATATGAATATTTTATCGTCTTTATTACAGAAGATTCCCAAAGCGTTATTTATGAAGGAAGTTCAGGAACTTTCTGGACGTCAGGCTCTCTTAGCAAAACTGAATACGCAGATACTGAGGTTAAGATGAAACAGGCACAACGCAGTGCATGGATGTTGGGCATGGCGGCACTTCTGGTGGCAGGCAGTGCATCAGCGGCAAGCTGGCAGGATCAGCTGAGCAGTGCAGCATCGCAGCTCAGCCAGCAGAATAACGGCAGCACCACCAGCACCACCCAGCAAAATGGCGGCATGTCGCTCTCTACTATTACCAGCATGCTGGGCGGCGGCGACAAAGCGGTCAGCGCCAACAGCATGACCAATGCCGCCGGTGTGATGCAGTACTGCGTCGAACATAACGTGGTGAAAAACAACGTGCAGTCGGTGAAAGATCAGGTACTGAGCAAGCTCGGTCTGAACACGGCTACCGCGCAGGAACAGAAAACCGACTACACCCAGGGCGTGGCAGGACTACTGAACACCGGGAACGGCCAGCAGCTCAATCTGCAAAGCCTGAGCAACTCACCGATGGGTGAGAAGTTGAAAACCAAAGCCTGCGACGTGGTCCTGAAGCAGGGCAAAAACTTTATCTCCTGATCCCTCTTCTCTTCTCTCCCCTCTCTTCTCTGAGAGGGGCGTTAAACCCCGCTTTGCTGTGATGCCTGACATTCCCTTAACCTGGGGTTGAGCGCTATAGTGTTGTTTTGGTTTCTACAGGACAGCACGCATGAAAGGCATCAACATCGCACTTTACTTCGACCCCGATCAGATTCAGGCCTGCGTTCATGAACAGGATGGCAGCTATCTCAGCAAAAAATTCGAGTATGACGATGGCGTGATTGAAGAGATCTACCAGTGGCTGGAGCAGTACGAACCCAAACGCACCCACATCTGCCTGATTGAAAACGAAACCGCCGAGTTGCTGGCCGATGAGCTGGTCGACAGCGGCTATCGCGTCCATCAGGTCACCATGCACCAGCTGCTGAGCTGGTTCGCCGCTGAACCGCCTTCCACGCCAGACGGCACGCCAATGCGCGCCATGCTGCGCTTCCTGGAAGATGAACATCCGCGTGAATATGAGTCGCGCACGCCGCAGACCGAAGCGCTGATGGAGATGTTCGACGAGCTGGATGCGCTGGAGATGGTCGACGACGGCGATGACGAAGACGCGCTGCCAGGCGATCTGCTGCGCGCCATGAAGAAGCACAAAATCACCGCCAGCGCCGCGGCCCAGCGTCTGATGCCGGACGTCAATGAGCGTATCCGCGAACATCTTATGCAGTATCCCGAACTGATGACGCCCGAAATCCTGCAGGACTTCTTCCCGGAGCTGCTTGAGGCGCTGGAGCGCCCGAAACACTAACCAGGGAGATCGGACATGCTGGAGCTGATTAAAGCGGTCGGCCTGGGGCTGGTCGTCATTCTGCCGCTCGCGAATCCGCTCACCACCGTGGCGCTGTTTTTAGGGCTGGCGGGTGACATGAACTTCCAGGAGCGCAACCGTCAGGCGCGCCAGGCTTCCATCTACGTTTTCGCCATCATGATGGTGGCGTGGTACGCGGGCAGCGCGGTGCTGAACACCTTCGGTATCTCTATACCGGGTCTGCGTATGGCGGGCGGTCTGATCGTCGCCTTTATCGGCTTCCGGATGCTGTTTCCGGCGAAGCCCGCAGGTCATTCGGTTGAAGCGAAACATAAACTGGATGAGCTGGATGGGGCCAAAGAGCCGGTGAATATCGCCTTTGTGCCGCTGGCGATGCCAAGCACGGCGGGACCGGGAACCATTGCGATGATCATCTCTTCTGCCTCAACGGTGAGAAGTGGCGTCGATTTTCCCGCCTGGGTGATCAGTGTTGCGCCGGTGCTGACCTTCCTGCTGGTGAGCCTGATCCTGTGGATCTCGCTGCGCAGTTCGGGGGCCATCATGAAGCTGGTGGGTAAAAGCGGTATTGAAGCGATTTCACGCCTGATGGGATTTTTGCTGGTCTGTATGGGCGTGCAGTTTATCATTAACGGCGTGCTGGAAGTGGTGCGCACCTTTCACTAATTCAGGTTTTCCCCTCTCCGGACAGGCAGAGGGGAAAGCGCGATTACTTCAGCGTTTTACGCACTTCAGCAACCTGATCTTTGCTTACCGCAGGCGCGGTATTGCTCCAGCCCTGGCGAATAAAGGTCGCCAGCTGCGCAACTTCATCATCACTCAGACGCTGGGCAAAGCCCGGCATCGCCAGTTTCGACGGGGCTTTCGCGGTGGAAGGCTGCTGTGCGCCCGCCAGGATGGTGTGAATCAAGCCGGTTGGATCTTTGGCATTGACGATCGTCGCCTGATCCAGCTCCGGGAAGATCCCCGGTGCGCCTTTGCCGGTCACGAAGTGACAGGCACCACAGTTATCCAGATAGAGACGCTCGCCTTCGCTGAGGTTCTTCGCGGCAGTGAGTTTCGCTTCCGTTGCCTGCTGCGCCTGCACGTTAAAGGCCTGTAATGGCGGATTGCCGCCCAGGAACTTCAGGTAGGCCGCGATAGCTTTGAGATCGGCATCGGTCATGTGTGAGCTGCTGTGCTCCACCACCGAGGTCATCTCGCCGCCTACTGCCGCTTTATCGTTACGACCGGTCTGCAGGTAATCGATGACTTCCTGCTCGCTCCAGTGTGGCAGACCACGCAGTGACGGCACATCCCAGTTATTCAGGCTGCCGCCCGCCAGGAATTTATCGTCACCGCTATCCAGCGCTTTCTCGTTCATGCCCAGACCGCGCGGCGTATGACAGCTGCCGCAGTGACCCAGACTCTCCACGATATAGGCACCGCGGTTAACTTCGGCTGATGCACCGCCAATCGGCTGGAACGGCTTATCGGACGCGAACGCCCAGTTCCAGAACCGCATGCCCCAGCGCTGGCTGAACGGGAAGCTCAGATCGGTTTCCGGTGGCTGTTCTGCGCTCGGCTGCACGCCTTTCATGAAGTAGACGTAGAGCGCGTGGATATCGGCATCGCTGATTTTGGCGTAGTCAGGATACGGCATCGCCGGATAGAGATGCGATCCGTCCGGTAATACACCCTTGCGCACCGCATCAGAGAACTGCTGCTCGCTGTAGTTGCCGATACCATGCTGCTTGTCCGGCGTGATGTTGGTGGAGAAAATAGTGCCGAGGTTCGACTCAATCGCCAGTCCACCTGAATAGGCCGGTTTGCCGGGCAGCGAGTGGCACGCCATACAGTCGCCCAGCCGCGAGAGATACTCGCCCTGCTTAATCAGTTGCGCTTCATCTTCGGCGTGAACCGGCAGCGCAAATCCGCTGGCCAGCAGCACCGCGTTAGCAAAGATAAAAGACTTCAGTTTCAGCTTATTCATGCGCTTATGCCTGTACCAGTGGGCCGGGATTTTTCAGGTAGTGATCTTTGATCGCCTGCGCCGCCATCAGAGTAATCGCACCGATGGTATCGGTCGGGTTCGCCTGGAAGTTCTGCGGGAAGGCGTTGCCGCCGGGCACAAAGACGTTATGCACATCCCAGCTCTGCAGATACTTGTTCAGCGCCGAGGTTTTCGGGTTATCGCCCATTACCGCGCCGCCCACGTTGTGCGTAGAGACATATTTGGTGATATCGAAGTCCGCGCCCATCGGCAGGAAGCTCATGCTCATGCTGTCCGGGTTCAGCTCTTTGGCGATGTTACCGACGATGCCTTTCAGATGCTGCTGCAGCTTCAGCTCGTTCTCTTTCCAGTTAAACGTCATACGCAGCAGTGGCAGGCCACGGTGATCGTTGTAGTTCGGATCGAGATCCAGATAGATGTCGCGATAAGACTGGCAGGTGGTGGTGATGCTGATCTTCATCGAATGGCCGTACCACTCTTCCAGCCCTTCCTTGTAGCCCATGCCCCAGGTCGGGGTGCCTTTTGGCAGCGCGGTGCTGATTGGCGTGCCGGTCGCCTGTGAGCTGTGGATCTTCGCGCCGCCCAGGAAGCCGAGTGAAGGGCCGTCGAAGTTGCCTGGCGAGATATCGTTAAACATCTGGCCGGTCGCGCCCGCAGTCGCATACGGATTGAAGTTTTTATCTTTGAAGAACAGCGTTGCGCCACCGTTCGACAGGAACGCGTAGTTACGGCCTACCACGCCCTCTTCGGTAATCGGGTTGTAAGGTTTGCCGATGCCGGAAAGCAGCATCAGGCGCACGTTGTAGAGCTGGAAGCTGCTCAGCACCACGATTTTCGCGGGCTGGAAGCACTCATTGCCCTGCGCATCGATGTAGATTACGCCTTTAGCGGTTTTCTTATCATCGTTCAGCACGACCTTAATCACTTCCGCATTCACTTCATACGAGAAGTTCGGCATCCGCTTCAGCGAATCCATCACCGCCGTCTGCGGCGACGCTTTGGAGTAGTTCAGACACGGATATTTACTGCAGTAGCCGCAGTAATTACACGGTGCGATCTGGTTGCCGTATGGGTTTTTCCACGCACGCGACACACAGGCTGACGGGTTCGGGAACGGATGGTAACCGAGTTTCGTCGCCACCTCTTTGAACATCACGTTGTTCAGCGTGTCATCCAGCGCAGGCAGTGGGTAAGGCTCAGAACGCGGGCCTTCAAATGGATCGCCGCCTTCCAGGATTTTGCCGCGCAGGTTGCCGGTGTTGCCCGACTGGCCGCAAATCAGTTCGAATTTGTAGTAATAGGGCTCGATCTCTTCCCAGCTAAACGGAAAGTCCATCACCCGCATATCTTCCTGCAGAATGCCCGGCTTGTAAGCCTCGTCAACGTAGGTTTTAAGTTTGATATCGGTCGGCGTCGGACGAATCAGTACTGCCGTCCAGTGCAGGCCGGAACCGCCCACGCCGGTGCCCGGTGCAAATGCGCCCCATTTACGGGTTGGCAATGCCGTCTGGCTGCTGTTGTAGCGCACGGTGACCGCCACTTCGGCGGGTGTGGCAAACACTTTGTTGCGCACCGCATAGGCGTATTCATCCGCCGGTTTCGGGTAGGCGAACTCGTCATAATCGCGATCGCCGCCGCGCTCCAGGGCGCGCACGTCCAGACCTGCCAGTGCCAGCTCAATGCTCATCAGCGAGCCTGCCCAGCCGAGGCCGCAGACCACGACGTCGACTTCTTTTTTAGTAACCTGTGCCATGATAATCCTGTTTACCTGATGTGGAAGCGCTTATGCGCGTTCACCTTTGATGCTGACGGGGCCGAGCGGATAAGGAACGTTGTGCTGTTTCACCCATTCGGTGAAGCTGGCACGCGCGCCCGGGAATCCGATGGCGATCCAGGCTTTCATGCCTTTATTACCGCCATACATCGGGTCGGCCAGGTAGCCATGCTTGGTATCGGAAAGCAGCTGGCTGAAGAAATGGGAAGGTTTAAGATCGGTTTCACCCAGCGCGGCAAAGTCGATCTCGTTTTTGTTGACCTGGGTCAGCACCGCATCTTTCTCTTCCAGCGTCAGCGCATGAAACGCTTTCTGGTGCGTGTTCTGCGACCACTGATTGATCAGCCGGATACCGGTCTGATACATCTGCTGGGGACGGAACGGGATCTGATAACCCATCGTGGCGGGTGCTTTCGTGTTGAAAGGCCCCTGCATATAGATTTCGCTGCCAAACGCTTCGCTGTGCAGCTGCTGATCGATAAAGATCGGCACGTTGGTTTCCAGCGCGCCCGGCGCTTTACCTTTGCCGCCCGCCGGAATCAGGCGGTCGGTGGCGGCCAGAATGAACTGCCATTCATCGGCACTAAAAAAGATCGGTTTGTAATCGGCTAACTCGGGTGCGGCCATCTCTGCAGCCTGTGCCGCAGTCATGCCTTTCAGGACCAGCTCACTTAATGGCAACGCCAGCAGTGAACCGAGCAAAAATTTACGCCTGGTGGTGGGTTTTTCTAAAAGCATATCCGCACGACTCTCATCTGCTAAATACCCGCTTACTGTGTTATGACGCTGAAAGGCCGGGTGCAGGCAGGAAACTCTCCGCAGAGATAAACGCACACAGCACAGACAATGGCAGAACAGAGAAGGCAGGTAGAATTATGGTTCGGTGACTAACGGAACATATCGGTTAATAGCCTGGCAATATTAGGGATATAACCATGTCTGAATGTAAAAATTCAATTTAAAATGTGTCGCAGTGAAAGTTTATCATGGTGTTGCGGAAGGGTTGCGGATAGGTAAAAGATTTACAGCAAGGAAATTGCGCCTGAAACCGCATAAACATCGGGTATTTAGCCTTTTTGACGCAGAAGCCACGGATATTATTTTCCTCCCGTCATCATCACGCCGAATAACCGATAAAAAAATATCATACTTCCATACAAGAGAATCATTCTCATCGTTAACACTATAGTGACTTTGATGGTCATACAATCAGACAGTGCGCAAATTGTGATCGCCTGAGTAAATCCGGCATTATTCAGCCTGTTGTAAAATGACGCTGAAATAATGACAGACGGACATTATCTTAATTTGTGTTTTTGCCTGAATAACTAAGCAAGTAATTGTGCAAAGCTCATAACAAAGCGGCATTTTGAGATTATCCGGCACCCGATAAAGTAGAGCGATCAACGACTCAGGATAACTCTCGATGCGCAAAACGCTACTCTCACTCTCTTTATTGACTGCACTGGCACTGATTCACCCGGCACAGGCCGCAACGCCTGCCGACACGCTGGTGGTCGCCGTGCCACTCGATGGCATCATCAGTTTCGATCCGGCGGAAAGTTTTGAAACCGTCAGTAACAGCAGCCTGCGCAATATCTACCAGACGCTGCTGGAGCCGAATCATCAGAACCCGCAGCAGCTCTCGCCACTCGCCGCCACACGCTGGCAGGCCGGAAAAACGCTGCACAGCCTGGTATTTGACCTCAACCCGCAGGCCCGTTTCGCCAGCGGTCATCCGCTGACCGCGCAGGATGTGGTCTTCTCCTTAACCCGCGCGGTGAAGCTGAATAAAGCGCCCTCTTTTATCCTGGGGGAGTTTGGCTGGACGCCGGAAAATATCGATCAGCAGTTCACGGTGATCAGTGACCACCAGCTTGAGCTGCGCTGGCCCGCTGAAATTGGCAGCGATCTGGCGCTGCGCCTGCTGACCGCGCCGGTCGCCTCCATCGTTGACAGTAAACTGGCCCAGGAACACGTCAGCAATAACGATTACGGCAACGCCTGGCTGAAAACGCGCTCGGCTGGCAGCGCGGCGTATGCCATCAAACAATTTGTCCCGCTGCAGGCGCTGGTGCTGGAAGCTAACCCTTACAGCACGCAGAAGCCGCACCTTAAACGCGTATTGCTCAAGGGCGTAGCCGATGCCGGCAGCCGCCGATTGCTGCTCCAGCAGGGTGATGTGGATGTCGCCTATCAGCTTGGTCCGGACCAGATAGCCGCGCTGAAAACACAGGCAAATGTGCGGGTCGATGCCTTCCCGTCCAGCCTGGTTTATTACATCGGCTTAAACACTCAGAGCGCACAGCAACCGGCGCTGGGCAATCCGGCCCTGTGGCAGGCTGCACGCTGGCTGGTCGACTATGACAGCCTGGCAAATCAGTTGCTGAAAGGTCAGTACCGCATCCATCAGAGCTTCCTGCCGGACGGCTTCGATGGTGCACTGAACACCACGCCGTTCCATTACGATCTGAAAAAGGCGCAGGAAATCCTGCAGAAAGGCGGCATCAAACCTGGCACCCATATCGCGCTGACGGTGGTGAACCAGCCGCCGTATATCGATGTGGCGCAGGCGCTGCAGGCGAGTTTTGCCAAAGCGGATGTGCAGCTCGATATCCAGCCGGTGGCGGAATCGGAGCTGTGGAGCAAAATGCGCAGCCGCGACTTCCAGGCTATCTTCACTTACTGGGGCGCGGATTACATCGACCCTAACACCAATGCCAGCACCTTTGCTTCTAACGTGCCAGGCGGCGGCAAAACCCTGGCGTGGCGCGTCGGCTGGACCATTCCGGCGCTGAGTGCACAGACCCGCGCCGCCGCCGGAGAGAGCGATGCGGCTAAACGCCGTAGCCTCTATACCGGGCTGCAAACCCGCATCCAGCAGGATTCGCCGTTTATCGTACTCTTACAGGGCGCGACCCAGGTGGCGGTGCGCAGCAACCTCAGTCATCTGCAGCAGGGCATCGGCGTCAGCCTGCTCAATTTCGAAGAGGTCCAGAAGTAATCCTGCGTTTCAGGCCGCTGCTCTGCGGGCAGCGGCCGCGTTTTTGACGAATTGTTCTCCTCCTGTCTATGCTCCGCTTGCTATCCTTCAGGCATAATCCTTTGACTGAGAGTGGAAAACCATGACTTCCCCGCTACTGATTGCCCGTACGCCAGACGTCGAACTTCATCTGTTACCGCAAATGGCCAACCGTCACGGTTTAATTACCGGTGCGACCGGCACCGGGAAAACCGTGACGCTGCAGAAGCTGGCCGAATCGTTCTCCAGCATTGGCGTGCCGGTCTTTATGGCTGATGTTAAAGGCGATTTAACCGGCGTGGCGATGGCGGGCCAGTCCAGCGAAAAGCTGCAGGAGAGGCTGGCGAAAATCGGCGTCACCGACTGGCAGCCGCAGAGCAATCCGGTGGTGCTGTGGGATATCTTCGGCGAGAAAGGCCATCCGGTGCGCGCCACCGTTTCCGATCTCGGTCCACTGCTGCTGGCGCGCCTGCTGAATCTGAATGAAGTACAGAGCGGCGTGCTGCAGATTATTTTCCGCATCGCCGATGATCAGGGTCTGCTGCTGCTGGACTTCAAAGATCTGCGCGCCATGACGCAATACATTGGTGACAACGCCAAAAACTTCCAGACCCACTACGGCAATATCAACAGCGCCTCGGTGGGCGCGATCCAGCGCGGATTACTGACGCTGGAGCAACAGGGTGCGGAACACTTCTTTGGCGAACCGATGCTGGATATCGCCGACTGGATGCGCGTCGACAGCAACGGTAAAGGCGTCATCAACATCCTCTCCGCCGAGAAGCTCTACCAGATGCCAAAACTCTACGCCACCAGCCTGCTGTGGCTGCTGTCGGAGCTTTACGAGCATCTGCCGGAAGCGGGCGATCTCGATCAGCCAAAGCTGGTGTTTTTCTTTGATGAGGCGCACCTGCTGTTTACTGACGCGCCAGCCGTCCTGCTGGAAAAAATCGAGCAGGTGATGCGGCTGATCCGTTCCAAAGGCGTCGGCGTCTGGTTCGTCACCCAGAACCCGGCAGATATTCCCGACCGGGTGCTGGGACAGCTCGGCAACCGCGTCCAGCATGCCCTGCGTGCCTTCACGCCGAAAGATCAGAAAGCGGTGAAAACGGCCGCCGATACGCTGCGCGCCAACCCGGCGTTTGACAGCGTGGAAGCGATTCAGGCGCTGGGCACCGGCGAAGCGCTGATCTCCTTTCTGGATGCCAAAGGCAGCCCGTCGGTGGTGGAACGCGCCATGGTCATTGCCCCAGGCTCGCGCATGGGTCCGGTCACCGGCGATGAGCGTAATGGCCTGATCAACCATTCGCCGCTCTATGGCAAATATGACACCGAAATCGATCGCGAATCGGCGTTTGAAAAGCTGCAAAAAGGCTTCCAGGCCGCCAGCGATGAGGCGAGTGCGCCACCGGCCAAAGGCGACGCTGTCGCAGTCGACAATGGCATTCTCGGTGGTCTGAAAGAGATCCTGTTCGGCCACACCGGCCCGCGCGGCGGCAAACACGATGGCGTGGTGCAGACCATGGCGAAAAGCGCCACCCGCCAGATCACCAATCAGATCATCCGTGGGGTACTCGGCAGCCTGCTGGGTGGCCGTCGCCGATGAACCCCGCTCTCTGCTAAGATCAGGTTATGGATAAACACTACGAACTGAAACGGATGAAACGCCTGGCGCTGCTGTTGCTGCTGCTCGCCGTCGCCACTTTTATCGTCACCCTTTTTCTGCCGCCTGGCTTCTGGGTCAGCGGCGTCAAAGCGATTGCGGAGGCTGCGATGGTCGGCGCACTGGCGGACTGGTTTGCCGTGGTGGCGCTGTTCCGGCGCGTGCCGGTGCCCTTTATCTCGCGCCATACCGCCATCATTCCGCGTAACAAAGATCGTATCGGTGAAAACCTCGGGCGCTTTGTGCAGGAGAAGTTTCTTGATACCGACTCTTTGCTGAATCTGATTCGCCGTCACGATCCCTCAAACCTGCTGGCACAATGGCTGAATGCGCCGGGCAACGCCGACCGCGTTGGCCGCCATCTGCTTCAGGTGATGCGCGGCTTTCTGGATCTCACCGATGACGCACGGATTCAGACCTTTATGCGCCGGGCGGTGCATCGCGCCATCGACAAGGTCGATCTCAGCCAGACCAGCGCCATGGTGCTGGAAAGCCTGACCAAAAATAACCGTCATCAGGCACTGCTGGACGCGGCCATCGACCAGTTGCTGAAGTTATTGCATAAGCCCAGTACCCGCGAGTTTATCGCCATGCAGCTGGTGCGCTGGCTGAAACGCGAGCATCCGATCAAAGCCAAAATGTTGCCGACTGAATGGCTGGGCGAACACAGCGCCGAGCTGGTGGCAAACGCGGTCGATTCCCTGCTGGATGATGTGGCGCTGGATCAGGGCCATGAGCTGCGCCTCGGCTTCAACCGGGCGGTTGATAAACTGATCGTTAAACTGCAGACCGACCCGGAAATGGCGGAGCGCGCCGAAGAGATTAAGGGCTGGCTGAAAGAAGATGCTTCATTCAATCGCTACATCGGCGAACTGTGGAATGATATGCGCAACTGGCTCAAGGCCGATCTCAGCAGCGATGATTCGCGCGTGCAGGAGAAAGTGCGCGGTGCAGCCCTGTGGCTCGGCGAAACCCTGGCCGCCGACCCGGCGCTGCGTGACTCCATGAACCAGCATCTGGAACAGGCGGCGCGCAGCGTTGCGCCGGAGTTTGCCAGCTTCCTGACGCGTCATATCAGCGACACCGTGAAGAGCTGGGATGCGCGCGATATGTCGCAGCAGATTGAACTTAACATCGGCAAGGACCTGCAGTTTATCCGTATCAACGGTACGCTGGTCGGCGGCACCATCGGGCTGATTCTCTATCTGCTGTCGCAGCTGCCCGCTGCCCTGCCCGCACTGTCAGGCTGGATAAATAGCGTGGCGTAACGCCGTTTCAGGCCACTGCAGTACTCCTCCGGCTGGCAGACATAAAACGATGGGCGCATACGCCTGTCGTAAAGCATTGCCGGGCATGGGTAGCGTCGTTGTGGAAAGCGCAGGCTCCCTGAGCCTTACACGGGTCGCAAAAAAGGCCGCTTGCGCGGCCTTTTCTTTTACTGCATTCATTGCGCTTAGCGCCGCTTAATCAGCATAAACAGACTGATCGCGAAGAACGCAAAGCTCGGCAGAATCGCCCCCAGAATCGGCGGCAAGCCGTAAACCAGGCTCAGCGGACCGAAAATCTGGTCCAGCACGTAGAACAGGAAGCCGAAGCTGATACCGGTTACGACACGCACTCCCATCGACACGCTACGCAGCGGACCGAAGATAAACGACAGCGCCATCAGCATCATCACCGCCACCGACAGCGGCTGGAAAATCTTGCTCCACATATTCAGCTGATAACGTCCCGCTTCCTGGCCGCTCTGCTTCAGATACTTGCTGTAGCTGTGCAGACCGCGAATCGACAATGCGTCCGGATCCAGCGCCACCACCCCCAGCTTGTCCGGCGTCAGATTGGTTTTCCATTCGCCACTCAGACTCTGTGAACCGGTAATCTGCTTCGGATCGGTCAGATTTGACTCATCGACCTGTGACAGCATCCAGCGCTTCTTAGCCGCATCCCAGGTCGCCGTCGCCGCGTAACGCACGCTCTGCAGACGACGCTGATCGTTAAAGTTATAGATGCTCACCCCATCAATTTCGTTGTCGCCTTTGATGCGCTCAATATAGATGAAGTTATTGCCATCTTTTGCCCACAGACCATTCTGCGTTGAGACCAGTGCGCCGCCATAGAGCTGCTGCGCCCGATAATTACGCGCCATCTGCTCGCCCGATGGCGCAACAAACTCACCAATCGCCATGGTCAGCAGCACCAGCGGGATCGCCGTTTTCATCACGGACAGCGCCACCTGCATGCGGGTAAAGCCCGCCGCCTGCATCACCACCAGCTCACTGCGCTGCGCCAGCGCGCCCAGTCCCAGCAGCGCGCCCAGCAGGGCCGCCATCGGGAAGAAAATTTCAATATCTTTCGGCACGCTCAGCAGGGTGTAATAACCGGCACTCAGGGCGCTATAGCTGCCCTGACCGGTTTTACGCAGCTGATCGACGAACTTGATGATGCCAGAAAGCGACACCAGCATGAACAGCGTCAGCATGATGGTATTGAAGATGGTTTTACCGATATAGCGGTCAAGTACGCGAAACATCAGACCGACCCTCCGCGGGTAAAGCGGGCGCGAATCCGACGCATCGGCACCGTATCCCACAGGTTAAGGAGCACCGCCAGCACCAGATAACTGATATTCACCACCCACATCCAGAGTGCCGGATCGAGCCGCCCTTTCGCCCCGCTCGACTTCAGCGAGCTCTGCAACAGGAAGAAGATCAGATAGAGCAGCATGGCGGGCAGCATCGACAGCACGCGCCCCTGACGCGGGTTCACTACGCTGAGCGGCACCACCATCAGCGCCATTACCAGCACCGCAAACACCAGCGTCAGACGCCAGTGCAGCTCGGCCTGGAAATCCGGTGTCTTATTCGCGAGCAGGTCAGTCATGCTGGCCTGCTCTGCATCGTTAGGATCGAGCGTTGCCGCTTTATATCCCACGATGGCCTGATAGTTGGTGAAGTCGGTAATACGGAAATCACGCAGCAGCGCCGTGCCCTCAAAGCGGGTGCCTTTATCCAGCGTCACCACCTGCGAGCCATCTTTATGCTGCTCCATGTGACCGCTGTCTGCCAGCACCACCGAAGGACGCGCATTGCCTTTTGGCCGTAACTGCGCCAGGAACACGTTACCGAAATTATTGCCCTTCACATCCTCCACAAACAGCACGGCACTGCCGTCGCTGGAGGTCTGGAACTGTCCGGCAGCCATCGCTGCAGCACCTGGGTTCGCTTTGGCGTTCTGCGTCACCTCATCCTGATAGCGGGATGACCACGGCCCCAGCCAGATGACGTTCACCGCCGCCACTATCGAGGTAAACAGCATCAGTACCATCGCCGCCTTTACCAGGACGGCCTTACTCAGGCCGCAGGCGTGCATCACGGTAATTTCACTTTCCGTGTAGAGACGCCCCAGCGTCATCAGGATCGCCAGAAACAGACTTAAGGGCAGTATAAGTTGTGCCATTTGAGGCACACCGAGTCCCAACAAGGTCAGAACGAGGTTTGTCGGCACTTCGCCATCCACCGCGGCTCCCAGGATCCTGACTAACTTCTGGCAAAAGAAGATGAGTAGCAGGATAAACAGGATAGCCAGCTGGCTTTTGAGCGTTTCCCGAACCAGATATCTAATGATGATCACGCTTAGTACGCCTGTGAAAACTTGTCTTTTTGCAGGAAAATCGCTAGTTTCAACGCTTATCAGCCATTTTTCTTCATCAATGGCCGTCGCCGTAGCTAAATTTGTATGAAAAACGCGTCCGGGTGGTGAAAAAACAACATCTTGTCACCCTGATTCATTATGACCTCCAGCGGCAGAATGTCATGCTGCGACGATGAATAAATGGGTCATGAGCGCGCTACATTCTAGCGGCAGCAGCGGCCGTTGTCTTTAAGATTCAGGAGAGTGCATGGAGTTCAGTGTAAAAAGCGGAAGCCCGGAAAAACAGCGCAGTGCCTGCATTGTCGTTGGCGTTTTCGAACCGCGTCGTCTGTCACCGATTGCCGAGCAGCTGGATAAAATCAGCGACGGCTACATCAGTGCCCTGCTGCGCCGCGGCGAGCTGGAAGGAAAAGTGGGCCAGACACTGCTGCTGCATCATGTGCCAAATATCCTGTCCGAGCGTATTCTGCTGATTGGCTGCGGTAAAGAGCGTGAGCTGGATGAACGCCAGTACAAGCAGGTCATTCAGAAAACCATTAATACGCTGAACGATACCGGCTCTATGGAAGCGGTCTGCTTCCTGACCGAGCTGCATGTCAAAGGCCGCAATACCTACTGGAAAGTGCGTCAGGCCGTGGAGACCTCAAAAGAGGCGCTCTACAACTTTGATCAGCTGAAAAGTAATAAAGCCGAGCCGCGTCGTCCACTGCGCAAGCTGGTATTTAACGTGCCGACCCGCCGTGAGCTGACCAGCGGCGAACGCGCTATCCAGCATGGATTAGCGGTCGCTGCCGGCATGAAAGCCGCTAAAGATCTCGGCAATATGCCGCCAAACATCTGTAATGCCGCCTATCTCGCGTCACAGGCGCGCCAGCTGGCTGATGCCTTCAGCAAAAATGTCACTACTCGCGTGATCGGCGAACAGCAGATGAAAGAGCTGGGCATGAACGCCTATCTCGCTGTCGGTGCCGGTTCGCAGAACGAATCGCTGATGTCGGTGATTGAATACAAAGGCAATCCGGATGCTGAAGCGCGCCCGATTGTGCTGGTGGGTAAAGGGCTGACCTTTGACTCCGGCGGCATCTCCATCAAACCTGCCGACAGCATGGACGAAATGAAATATGACATGTGCGGCGCGGCTGCCGTCTATGGCGTGATGCGTATGGTGGCAGAGCTGAATCTGCCGCTGAACGTGGTGGGCGTGCTGGCGGGCTGTGAAAACATGCCGGATGGCCGCTCAATGCGTCCGGGCGACGTGCTGACCACCATGTCTGGCCAGACAGTTGAAGTACTGAACACTGACGCCGAAGGCCGTCTGGTGCTGTGCGATGCGCTGACCTACGTGGAACGCTTCGACCCGGAAGTGGTCATTGACGTGGCAACGCTGACCGGAGCCTGCGTGATTGCGCTGGGCCATCACATCAGCGGTTTGCTGTCGAACCACAATCCGCTGGCGCATGAGCTGATCAGCGCCTCGGAGCAGTCAGGCGACCGCGCCTGGCGTCTGCCGATGGCGGATGAGTTCCAGGAGCAGCTGGAGTCCAACTTTGCCGATATGGGCAACATCGGTGGCCGTCCTGGCGGCGCGATTACCGCCGCCTGCTTCCTGGCACGCTTTGCCCGCAAATATAACTGGGCGCACCTGGATATCGCCGGTACCGCCTGGCGTTCCGGCAAGGCCAAAGGTGCCACCGGACGTCCGGTGCCGATGCTGTCGCAGTTTCTGTTGAATCGGGCAGGATTGAACGGCGACGACTAAGCGCCCTCTTTTCTGACAGCAGGGGCGGATGTGAATCCGCCCTTGATCTTCTGATGAGCTAACCGATGAAAAACGCAACCTTCTACGTGCTGGAAACCGATGCCCCGAGCGATGGCCTGAGCGCCGTTGAAGCGCTGGTGTGTAATCTGGCGGAAACACGCTGGCGGGCCGGAAAGCGGGTGTTGATCGCCTGCGAAGATGAACAACAGGCCATTCGTCTTGACGAAGCGCTGTGGCAACGACCGGCAAACGCCTTCGTGCCGCACAACCTGGCGGGTGAAGGCCCGCGCTACGGTGCGCCGGTTGAGCTGGCCTGGCCACAGCGTCGCGGCAGTTCACAGCGCGACCTGCTGATTAGCCTGCTGCCCCACTTCGCAGATTTTGCTACTGCTTTCCATGAAGTGATAGACTTCGTTCCTTACGAGGACGCTCTCAAACAACTGGCGCGCGACCGCTACAAAGCGTATCGCAGCGTTGGATTCCAATTGAATACGGCAGCGCCACCACAGCCGCAAACGACATAGCAGAAATGGAAAAGACATATAACCCGCAAGATATCGAGCAGCCGCTTTACGAGCATTGGGAAAAGCAGGGCTACTTCAAACCGAATGGCGATACCAGCCAGGAAAGCTTTTGCATCATGATCCCGCCGCCGAACGTCACCGGTAGCTTGCACATGGGTCACGCCTTCCAGCAAACCATCATGGACACCATGATCCGTTACCAGCGCATGCAGGGGAAAAATACCCTGTGGCAGGCGGGTACTGACCACGCGGGCATCGCTACGCAGATGGTGGTTGAGCGCAAAATTGCGGCTGAAGAGGGCAAAACGCGTCAGGACTATGGCCGCGATGCGTTCATCGAGAAAATCTGGCAGTGGAAAGCGGAGTCCGGCGGCACTATTACCCGTCAGATGCGCCGCCTGGGTAACTCCGTCGACTGGGAGCGCGAGCGCTTCACGATGGACGACGGCCTTTCCAACGCCGTAAAAGAGGTGTTTGTTCGCCTCTACAAAGAGAACCTGATCTACCGTGGCAAACGTCTGGTGAACTGGGATCCTAAGCTGCGCACCGCGATCTCCGATCTGGAAGTGGAAAACCGCGAGAGCAAAGGCTCCATGTGGCATATCCGCTATCCACTGGCTGATGGCGCAAAAACCGCCGACGGTAAAGATTACCTGGTGGTCGCGACCACCCGTCCGGAAACCCTGCTGGGCGATACCGGCGTGGCGGTCAACCCGGAAGATCCACGTTATAAAGATCTGATTGGCAAATTCGTGATGCTGCCGCTGGTTGGTCGTCTGATTCCTATTGTGGGCGACGAACACGCCGACATGGAAAAAGGCACCGGCTGCGTCAAGATCACTCCGGCGCATGACTTCAACGACTACGAAGTCGGCCGTCGTCACAAGCTGCCAATGATCAACATCCTCACCTTCGACGGTGATATCCGCGACCGCGCCCAGGTGTATGACACCAACGGCGAAGCCAGCGATGCCTGTTCCGATGAGATCCCGGCGGCTTTCCAGAACATGGAACGCTTTGCCGCGCGTAAAGCGATTGTTGCCGCTGTCGATGAGCTGGGCCTGCTTGACGAGATCAAACCGCACGACCTGACCGTACCTTACGGTGACCGTGGCGGCGTGGTGATCGAGCCGATGCTGACGGACCAGTGGTATGTGCGTACCGCGCCGCTGGCGAAAGTGGCGGTTGAAGCCGTTGAGAATGGCGACATCCAGTTCGTGCCGAAGCAGTACGAAAACATGTACTTCTCCTGGATGCGCGATATTCAGGACTGGTGTATTTCCCGTCAGCTCTGGTGGGGTCACCGCATTCCGGCGTGGTATGACAACAACGGTAACGTCTACGTTGGCCGTACCGAAGAGGAAGTGCGCGCGGAAAACAACCTGGCCGCCGATGTGGCGCTGCGTCAGGATGATGACGTGCTGGACACCTGGTTCTCCTCAGGTCTGTGGACCTTCTCCACCCTGGGCTGGCCGGAGAATACCGAAGCGCTGCGCACCTTCCATCCAACCAGCGTGCTGGTCAGCGGCTTCGACATCATCTTCTTCTGGATTGCCCGCATGATCATGCTGACCATGCACTTCATCAAAGATGAAAATGGCAAACCGCAGGTGCCGTTCAAAACCGTCTACATGACCGGTCTGATCCGCGATGAAGAAGGCCAGAAGATGTCAAAATCCAAGGGCAATGTGATTGACCCGCTGGATATGGTCGACGGCATCTCGCTGGAAGCGCTGCTGGAAAAACGTACCGGTAACATGATGCAGCCGCAGCTGGCCGAGAAGATCCGCAAACGTACCGAGAAGCAGTTCCCGAACGGCATCGAGCCATCAGGCACCGATGCGCTGCGCTTTACGCTGGCGGCACTGGCCTCAACCGGTCGCGACATCAACTGGGACATGAAGCGCCTGGAAGGGTATCGCAACTTCTGTAACAAGCTGTGGAACGCCAGCCGCTTTGTGCTGATGAACACCGAAGACCAGGATTGCGGACAGAACGGCGGCGACATGATGCTGTCGCTGGCGGATCGCTGGATTTTGACCGAGTTCAACCATACGGTGAAAGCCTACCGTGAAGCACTGGACAGCTACCGTTTCGATATCGCTGCGAACATTCTGTATGACTTCACCTGGAACCAGTTCTGTGACTGGTATCTGGAGCTGACCAAGCCGGTGATGAACAGTGGCAGCGAAGCGGAGCTGCGCGGCACCCGTCATACGCTGGTTCACGTGCTGGAAGCGCTGCTGCGTCTGGCGCACCCGATTATTCCGTTTATCACTGAAACCATCTGGCAGCGCGTGAAGGGGCTGAAAAATATCAGCGACGACACCATCATGCTGCAGCCTTTCCCGCAGTACGATGCGGCGAAAGAAGATGCGGAAGCGAAAGCCGATATCGAGTGGATGAAGCAGGCGATCGTTGCCGTGCGTAATATCCGTGCGGAGATGAACATTGCGCCGAGCAAGCCGCTGGATGTGCTGCTGCGTGACTGCTCACCGGCTGCCCAGCGCCGCGTTGAAGAGAACCGTAACTTCCTGTCGCGCCTGGCGCGTCTGGAAAGCCTGACCATTCTGCCGGCAGGCGAGAAAGGTCCGGTTTCGGTGACCAAAATTGTGGAAGGCGCAGAGCTGCTGATCCCGATGGCGGATCTGGTCGACAAAACCGCTGAGCTGGAGCGTCTGGCGAAAGAGCTGGTTAAGCTGGATGTGGAAATCGAAAGGATCGAGACTAAGCTGGCGAATGAAGGCTTTGTGTCACGTGCGCCGGAAGCCGTCGTTGCGAAAGAGCGCGAGCGCGTGGCAGACCTGCAACAATCAAAAGCAAAACTGATTGAACAGCAGGCGGTCATTGCGGCGCTCTGATTGATTCGCTGCTCTGAAAAAACCCTGCGCTCTGGCGCGGGGTTTTTTATTTATAAACGACTCTTAAGGGGAAATATTTAGTGCTTTTGAGTTTCAAATAATGAGGAAAATACAGCACCTGTTCTAACCTGCTCGCTTTTCGCTAATAAACAATACTGGCTCATGTCAGTTAACTTCTTCTTGGCTTTTTCATCCACCTGCCAGGCAAAGGCATTTTTTTTCAACGCTAACTCTCTTAGCATCTTAATATTTTTTGGGCAGATGAGATGAGTTTCTCCATTTGAGAAAAGTTCTACGCCCTCAATAATACGGTCTGAGCCAGAGACCTTACTCGCACCCCAAATATCCTGTGGAAAATAATGCGCAGGGAAAATTTCAGATTTGAAAGCAAAGGCCCTTTCGTGCCATGAAGCCATTCCAACTATTTCAATTGATCGTTGATTAATCTGTATAAGCTGAACAGAAAACATGGCGAAGATTGCAATTACTATTGCTGGAGAAAGAGCCATAACGGGTTTTATGCCGTGGTGTACTTTCTTTTTATACATCACAAGTGAAAGTAAAACAGGCATAAAAAGCAATAAATACAACACTAAAAATATAAAATACTCAGTCAACGAACCGCTTTCTGAAAAATAAACACCGCCCTGTAATAAATATGCAAGTGGGAGTATTGATATTATAGCAACCAGGAGAGAATATAAGATGTAGCATGCATTAACAAAAACAGCGCTAAGCCTAATATATAGCATCGTAAATTTCATTTTTTTTATAATAGATTCTTCAATGAATTTAATTTTTATTACCTCTAACCGAGATAGAGCTTTACGTCGGTTTTCTTGTCTTTTACCATTAAGAAAATAATTAAATATAACATGTATCAGTGACGCTGCAGCAGTAGTCGTTATTAAAAGCCACCATGAATAAGACATAACCTCGAATAACAATAATGTAAAGGCAGTAACAACCGCAGTTAAAGCAGTTATGGCACAGCAGCCTTCGTTATATTTCCTATTGAATCGATTCCCTTTACTATTTTGCATGCCGGAAAGTGAACAAAGCACTGACGGAACTAGCAAGACAATTGAAAATACGCCAAAAAAGAAAAGAGAAGTTATCAGAATGGCAATCACACCAGTTACATTATTTATAATAAGAGGAAATACATCAACCCTACCAATCCATTTAAAATAACCCCATACATTCATAAACCCCATTATAATAAAAAGTAAGGAAAGATCTTTGATGATTTTTAGATTGAATTTAAAAAACATAACGTGTGGCTCCTTGCCCTGTGGTGAATATTGCTTTTAGATGACGATAATGTTACTTGTGGTAAATGTTTAACCGATTCGCATAACTCAATCCCAACATGATTTCTGACTCTCAACACCTCCAGGTGCGGCCAATTACGGCCGCCGATAATCCGCATATTGCCCAGGTGATCCGTGATGTTTCTGCGGAGTTCGGCCTGACGGCTGACAAGGGCTATACCGTCTCCGATCCCCAGCTCGACCAGCTGTTTGAGCTCTACAGTGCCGATCAGAGCGCCTACTGGATTGTGGAGTATCAGGGCAAGGTCGTGGGTGGCGGAGGCGTGGCGCCTCTCGCCTGCAGCGCGCCCGATATCTGCGAACTGCAAAAGATGTACTTTCTGCCTGCGGTGCGAGGTCAGGGTCTGGCGCGCGAACTGGCGCTGCGGGCGATGGAGCATGCACGCAGCCACGGCTTCCGTCGCTGCTACCTTGAAACGACCGCCAGCCTGACGCGGGCCATTAAACTCTATGAGTCGCTGGGCTTTGAGCATATCGACGGCGCGATGGGCTGCACCGGCCATGTCGACTGCGAAGTGCGCATGCTGAAACTTCTGTGACAATCGGGGCAGACAGCCCCGCTGATATGATCGAATCAGAACGCCGGAACGCCGCTGTGAAAGCGTAATTCGTTGTCCGGTTCGCTGATTAACCGCCCTTCTGTCACGCCAATCGCCTGCACCCGCGGCGTGATATCTTTACCGGCAATCTGCGCCGCCAGGGTCAGATAGTCCTGATAATGCCGCGCCTCGGAGCGCAGCAGCGAAATATAGAACTTCGCCAGTTCATCATCAAGATACGGTGCCAGACTGGCGAAACGCTCGCAGGATCGCGCCTCAATGTAGGCACCACAAATCAGCTTATCCACCAGCGTTTCCGGCTCATGGGTGGTCACTTTACGCAGCAGCGATTTGGCATAGCGGCTGGAGGTGATCTTCTGATAGACCAGCCCGCGCGACTGCATAATTTCCCACACCTGATAGAAGTGATGCAGCTCCTCTTTAATCAGCAGCACCATCTTCTCCACCAGTTCATCCGCCCACGGCAGCGCATTGCGCACGATGATGCGTTTCGTCAGATTTTTATGGGCGTTGATAAAGTCGCTGTCGCCATCTTCGCGGAAGATAAAATCTTCATAGGGCTTGAGCCACGCCAGAATGGCATCGCCGCTGGGTTTGTCAGCGACATATTTGCGGATCAGCCACACCGCTGTCTGGGCGGCTTTCAACTCGCACACCAGATGGTCGGTTAACAGCAGGGTCAGGTTTTCCGGCTTCCGCGCCTCATCAATCCAGGCCTGTGGCGTACGGCAGTGCAGAAACTGATAAATCGGTTCGAGTAAGGGTGCGTAATTCATGATGTCAGAACAGGGGTGGCAGAAGTGACAGGCGGAGAACTCTCCGCCCCGGCTACTTAGTGGCGAATACCATCATCATCTTCATCTTCGATGGCGTCGTCATCTTCGTCTTCATCTTCGGCATCAGGATCTTCGAAATAGGTGCCCCAGCCGTCGTAGTCGACGTTGTACTTACCAATCAGGTTCACCAGCTGCTCAACCTGCACATCGATCAGTTCAGGCTTCAGCGCAGATTCGCTGATGATGTCGACACACATCACGGTTGTGCCATCTTCCAGCTCCAGCTCTTCCGGCTCAGTCACCTCATAACCCAGCTTGAACGCATCAACCGCGGCTTTTTCCAGTGAATCAAAATTATTGCATGAGAGATGATGCTCGATGGTATAGAGCGCATCAGGATCGCTGCCATCCTCCAGCAGCTCTTCGATAATCTGCCGCGTCTCTTCCTGCTGCTCTTCCAGTAATGCTTCATATGCCATGACAATGTCCTCTCTGAGTTCGGCAATAATCAATTATTTTCCCACACTGCCTGTCGCGCCACTACACAAAACGAAAAGTTTATTGGCTCCAGACTTGAAAATGCATATTCATACGGTTAAATTGAATTTTAATTCATTTTGATGGTTACCGGAGTGTTGTATGAGTCAGCTGTATCAGCGCCATTTCCTCAGGCTTCTGGATTTTACCCCCGCCGAAATCGATCACCTGCTTTCCCTTTCCGCTGAATTAAAACAGGCGAAAAAAAGCGCCAGCGAAGTGCAGTATCTGAAAGGCAAAAACATCGCGCTCATCTTCGAAAAAGACTCGACCCGTACCCGATGCTCTTTCGAAGTTGCCGCTTACGATCAGGGTGCAAACGTCACTTATCTCGGCCCGAGTGGCAGTCAGATCGGCCATAAAGAGTCAATGCGCGACACCGCGCGGGTGCTGGGCCGCATGTACGATGGCATTCAGTATCGCGGTTACGGTCAGGAGCTGGTGGAGACGCTGGCGGAACATGCCGGTGTGCCGGTGTGGAACGGTCTGACCACCGAGTTTCACCCAACCCAGTTGCTGGCTGACCTGCTGACCATGCAGGAGCATCTGCCGGGCAAAAAGCTCAGCGAGATGACGCTGGTTTATGTGGGCGATGCGCGCAACAACATGGGTAACACCATGCTGGAAGCCGCCGCTCAGGTCGGTCTGGATCTGCGTCTGGTGGCACCGAAGAGCTGCTGGCCAGAGGACGAACTGGTGACGCAGTGCCGCGACGCCGCGCAGCAGACCGGCGGTAAAATTACTCTCACCGAAGATATTGCTGATGGCGTAAAAGACGCTGACTTTATCTACACCGACGTCTGGGTGTCGATGGGCGAAGCCAAAGAAGTCTGGGCCGAGCGTATCGCCCTGCTGCGTGACTATCAGGTTAACCGCGCGATGCTCGATCTGACCGGCAACCCACAGGTGAAATTCCTGCACTGCCTGCCCGCTTTCCACGACGACCAGACTACATTGGGCCAGCAGATGGCAGAGCAGTACGATCTGCCCAACGGCATGGAAGTGAGCAACGAGGTGTTTGAGTCGCCGCACAGCATTGTGTTCGACCAGGCCGAGAACCGGATGCACACCATCAAAGCGGTGATGGTCGCCACGCTGGGTCAGCGCTGATCGTCCGGCGGCAGGCGGGCTGACGCCATAGGTTGTCGCCCACCTGCCGCCACGGCCCTCTCGCAGCGCAAACGTTTTCCTCTTGCCGCCCCACCGCGAACGGGTATAATGCGGCCCAATTTGCCGGAGGAAATATGCGACAGCACAGCGGACAATTTAACGCTCAATCACGCCTGACCGCAGGCGGCGCTGCTGTTTCTTTCGGTCATCGACCCGATCATAAAAAAGCCCCTTAAGCAGGGGCTTTTTTTTGTCCGCAATCCGGCCGCGCAGAGGAGAGAGCTATGCCTAACCCGCTATATCGCAAGCACATCATTTCAATTAACGACCTCAGTCGGGAAGAGCTGGAGCTGGCGCTGCACACCGCCGCTACGCTGAAAGCCCATCCGCAGCCGGAACTGCTGAAGCACAAGGTGATTGCCAGCTGCTTCTTTGAGGCCTCGACCCGTACCCGCCTGTCGTTTGAAACCGCGATTCATCGTCTTGGTGCGTCAGCGGTGGGCTTTGCGGACGGCAGCAACACATCACTGGGCAAAAAAGGCGAAACGCTGGCCGACACCATTTCTGTCATCGGCACCTACGTCGATGCGATCGTGATGCGCCATCCGCAGGAGGGCGCGGCGCGACTGGCGACCGAGTTTTCCGGCGGCATTCCGATTCTCAACGCAGGTGACGGCGCAAACCAGCATCCGACCCAGACGCTGCTCGATCTCTTCACCATCCAGGAGACCCAGAGCCGTCTGAATAACCTGAACGTGGCGATGGTGGGCGACCTGAAGTATGGCCGCACCGTGCACTCCCTGACCCAGGCGCTGGCGAAGTTTGATGGCAACCGCTTCTTCTTTATCGCGCCCGATGCGCTGGCGATGCCGGCTTATATCACCGATATGCTGGACGAGAAGAGTATCCCCTGGTCCCGTCACGACAGCTTTGAAGAGGTCATGCCGCAGCTCGATATCCTCTACATGACGCGGGTGCAGAAAGAGCGGCTCGATCCGTCTGAATATGCCAACGTCAAAGCGCAGTTCATCCTCCGCGCCGCCGATCTCGCCACGGCGCGTGACAACATGAAAGTGCTGCACCCGCTGCCGCGCATCGACGAAATCACCACCGATGTCGACAGCACCCCTTACGCCTGGTATTTCCAGCAGGCGGGTAACGGCATCTACGCACGCCAGGCTCTGCTGGCACTAGTTTTAAACAGCGAACTCGCCCTGTAAGGAGATCTCATCATGACGCAGGACAACAAATTGCAGGTCGAAGCGATCAAACGCGGCACGGTCATCGACCACATTCCGGCACAGATCGGCTTTAAGCTGCTCTCTCTGTTCCGGCTGACCGAAACCGACCAGCGCATCACCATCGGCCTGAATCTGCCGTCGGGCGAGATGGGCCGCAAAGATCTGATCAAGATTGAAAACACCTTTCTCACCGACGATCAGGTGAATCAGCTGGCGGTCTATGCGCCCGATGCCACGGTTAACCGCATCGACGACTATGAGGTGGTGGCCAAGATCGCCCCGACGCTGCCGGATCGCATCGAACGGGTGCTGACCTGCCCGAACAGCAACTGCATCAGCCGCAGCGAGCCGGTCTTCTCCAGCTTTGCCGTGAAGCAGCGTGCCGACGATGTGCATCTGAAGTGCAAATATTGCGAGAAAGAGTTCGCCCGCCACGTGGTGCTGGGTCACTGGTAATCGCCCTGCCCGACCTTATAATGGGCAACCCCGGCGGCATCGCCGCCTGACGACATAATCAAAGGAGCCATGATGTCTCGTGAAATCAGTACTGAGAAAGCCCCTGCCGCGATCGGTCCCTATGTTCAGGGTGTCGATCTGGGCAGCATGATCATTACCTCAGGTCAGATCCCGGTCGATCCGGCGACCGGCCAGGTGGCAGATGACATTGCCGCACAGGCGCGTCAGTCGCTGGAAAATGTGAAGGCGATTGTTGAAGCCGCGGGTCTGAAGGTGGGTGACATCGTGAAGACCACGGTGTTTGTGAAGGACCTGAATGATTTCGCCACGGTCAACGCGACCTATGAAGCGTTTTTCACCGAGCATGAGGCTGACTTCCCGGCGCGTTCCTGTGTTGAAGTAGCGCGTCTGCCAAAAGATGTGAAGATCGAAATCGAAGCGATTGCCGTCCGTCGTTAAGCTCAGGCCGCCTCTGCCCGCGTAAGCCGGAGAGAGGCGGCGAATTCGTTAACGCTTAGCCGGTCGCCACAGCCACAGAACCGCAATCGCCAGCGCAAACAGCACGCCAAAACCGACGCCCGTCGCCACCGCCGGTGCGCCCGCCTTGATCGCCAGCGTATAGAGCCCCAGCATCACCAGCATCGCGCTGTTCTCACCCAGATTCTGCACCGCAATCGCGTTGCCGGAACCGACGCTCTCTTTGCCCCGCGCCTGAAGCAGCGCATTCAGCGGCACCACAAAGAAACCGCCCAGCGCACCAATCAGCATCAGCAGGAGATAGGCGCTGACCAGCGAATGCTGCAGCGAGAAGACGACGACCATCACGCCAATCAGGACGCCCGCGGGCATGCAGCGGCGTACCGTCTCCAGCGTCACCAGCTTTGCCGCCGCCGCCGCGCCAATCACGATACCGATCGCGACCATCGCATTCAGCGTGGTTGGCGTGGTGTTGTCATTGATGCCCAGCGCCACTGGTACCCAGAGCACCAGCAGGAAACGCAGCGTCACGCCTGCCCCCCAGAACAGACTGGTGCCGAGCAGCGAGAAGCGCGTTTCGGCATCACGCCACAGCAGCGCAGCGGCACTGAAGAAGCTGCGTGTCATCTCGCCAAACTGCCAGCTCTGCCCCGGACGTGCCGCCTGCAGTTTCGGGATAAACAGGTTCGCGACCACGGCGATGCCGTAGGTCAGCGCACAGATCCCCAGCGCTGCCAGAATATGCCAGTCAGCCAGCATCCCGCCCGCCACCGAGCCAAGCAGAATGGCGGCGATGGTCGAGGCCTCCATCAGCCCGTTGGCTTTTACCAGCTTCTCGCCATGCGTGATCTCACCGAGGATGCCATATTTGGCTGGCGAGTAGGCCGCTGCGCCCGCGCCCACCAGGGTGTAGCCGAGGAAGGGATTGAAGCCGAAGCAGATCACCAGCGCGCCCAGCAGCTTCAGACTGTTGGCGAGCATCATCACCCGCCCTTTCGCCATGCTGTCCGCCACCTGACCGACAAACGGTGCCAGCAGAATGTAGGCTGCGACAAACAGCATCTGTAATACCGGCTGGCTCCACTCGGGATAGAACTGACTTTTCAGCACCGCCAGCGTGGCAAACAGCAGCGCGTTATCGCCAAAGGCCGAAAAGAACTGAGCGATAATCACGGCGATCATGCCGCGCGACATCAGCGGCGCATTACGATCAAGGCTCATGCCTGCTCCTCTTCCGCCATTTTTTTCAGCGTGACGTAGTCGGGTTTACCGCTGCCCAGCTGCGGCAGCTGCTTCATGACACGGATATCACGCGGCAGTGCCAGCTCTGGCGCACCCAGCTCGCGGGCCGCCTTCTGCAGTCTGTCGCGTGCCAGCTCAGCGTCGGTAGTGAACAGCACCAGTGCCTCACCGCGCTGACCATCCGGGCGCAGCGAGGCGGCGTGCTGTTTGTCCGGCGACGCTTTGAGGGCGATCTGCTCGACGATCTCCAGCGACACCATCTCACCGGCAATCTTTGCAAAGCGTTTGGCACGGCCCTGAATCTGGCAGAAGCCGCCTTCATCGAAGCTGACGATATCACCGGTGTCGTACCAGCCCGCTTCCATATTGCCTTCGCCATCGTCAGCGACCGGTGCTTCCAGCACACCAGGATTTTCGACCCGTAGATAGCCTTTCATCACGTTCGGCCCGCGCAGCTGCAGCCGACCGCCCTGCTCGATGCCCGGCACCGACATCAGCCGTGAATCCATGCCCGGCAGAATGCGTCCCACGGTGTGCGCCTTCGCCGCCATCGGCACATTGATTGCCACAACTGGCGCGCACTCGGTTACGCCGTAGCCCTCAAGAATACGGATGCCATACTTCTCCATGTAGAGCTGACGGGTGTTCTCCTGCAGCTTCTCCGCACCCGCCACCACATAGCGCAGGCGCGCAAAATCATAGGGCGCGGCAAAGCGCGCGTAGTTGCCCAGGAAGGTTGAGGTGCCAAACAGCACGGTGCAGTTACGGTCATAAACCAGCTCCGGCACAATGCGATAGTGCAGCGGACTGGGATAGAGGAAGACCTGGGCACCGGTCATCAGCGGCGTGAACAGCCCGACGGTGAGACCAAAGGCATGGAACAGTGGCAGCGCCGACATAAAGCGGTCACGCGGCGTGAAGTCGGCGATGGTGCGGATCTGTTCGACATTCGCCAGCAGGCTTTTATGCGAATGCACCACGCCTTTAGGATTACCTTCAGATCCGGAGGTAAACAGCACCATGGCGGCATCTTCCGGCTGCTGAGGCAACTGGGCACGATGCGGCATCAGCAGATGGGCGAGGATCCACAGCTTGTCCTTGCCGGTGACGGTATCTTTGAGATCTTCCAGGTAAATCCACTGCACATCGTCCAGCCCCTGTGGCAGATGCCACAGGTTGCCTTTGTCCAGGAACTGCCGTGAGGTGAAGACGGTTTTGATCTGCGCGGCGGTCAGCGCCGCCCGCATGCCGTTAACGCCCGCGCTGTAGTTGAGCATCGCCGGGACGCGCCCGCGCAGCGTAGCGCCGAAAATCGCCGCCGCTGTCACGGTGGTATTCGGCAGCAGCAGCCCCACCACTTCGCGCGGCTGGCTGTAGCGCTCCAGAATACGGCCCACGCCCAGCGACTTCTTCAGCAGTCCGTTGTAGCTGTCAGGCTTGAAATTGACATCTTCGATGCAGCGCTTAAACGCGCCATAACGGGTACGCGCCGCCAGAAACGCCTCAAACAGGGTTTCACGCGGACGCACCGCCATGCGCGCTTCCATCATCACGTGATGCAGATGCTCACCGGCCAGCACGCGACGGTCGCGCGCCCGTTTCGCCTCCGGCATCGGAATGCGGGTCGCGGGCAGCACGGTCAGGGTGATGCGCGGGAACAGGCGACGTTTAAACACGCCAGCCAGACGACCGAACGGCGTGAACTCTGCGCCTTCGATGCGCATCGGCACCACGTTAGCGCCTGAGCGCGCGGCGACAAAGCCGGCCCCGCTGTAGATTTTCATCAGCGATCCGGTCACGGTTATCCTTCCTTCCGGGAAGATGACCACCGGACGGCCCGTATCAATCAGCCGTACCAGCTGCTTCAGCGCCATAGGCCGGGTCGGATCCAGCGGCACAAAGTCGATAAAGGGTTTAATCAGACGCATAAACCAGCTTTCGCTGATGGTCGAGTAGACGGCAAACACCGGTTTAATCGGTAAAAACAGCGCCAGCAGCATGCCGTCGAGAAACGACATATGGTTCGGCGTGATTAATACCTTCTGCTTATGCAGTCCGGCGACGTCGCCACGCAGTTCGACCCGCCATAACAGGCGAAATATCAGGCGTAATAGTTTGAAAGCCATGCCAGCTCCTTAGCATCGTAAAAAATAGCCCTCACGATGCAGGATTTGACGCGGTTCGACAACCAAATTATGGGCAATCTGACGCAGCTTCAGGGGGCCTGCCAGCCACCGCCGAGCGCGGCAATCAGCGCCACGCTGCTGACCCACTGTGTGCTCTGCAGCGTCAGCAAACTCTGCTGTGCACTCAGGCTGCTGTTCTCCGTGGTCGCCACATCCAGGTAGTTAATCATGCCCGCCTCATACTGCAGACGCGTCACCCGCGCTGAGGTCTGTGCTGCATCGGTGGCGCGCTGCTGTGCGGCGATTTCGCCCTGCAGCGTGTTCAGTTCCACCAGCTTATCTTCCACTTCCTGCATCGCAGACAGCACCGTCTGACGATAGGTCGCGACGCTGGCATCCCAGCCTGCCCGCGCCTGATCGACTTTGGCAGAGGTCGCGCCCGCGTCAAACAGCGTGCCGCTCAGCTCAGGCCCCAGTGACCAGACGCGGTTCGGTAGCGAGAACAGCGAATGCAGCACCGAAGCGCTGACGCCCCCGCTGGCGCTCAGGGTCAGGTCGGGATAGTAACCGGCCACCGCTACACCCACGGCGGCATTGGCAGCGGCCATGTTGCGTTCGGCGTACGCAATGTCGGGACGGCGCTGCAACAGCTCGCCCGGCAGACTCGCCGGAATCGCGGGCAGCGTGGCGGTCAGCGGTGCGGCGGGCAGGCTGAAGTCAGCGGGGGCTTTGCCGACCAGCAGCGCAATCGCGTGCTCCATCTGCGCACGCTGCCACTGATAATCCTGCGCCGAGGCGCTGGCGCTCTCCAGTTGCAGCTGTGCCTGTGCCAGCGTCGCACGCGATGCGGTGCCCGCCTGATACTGGCTGTTGATGACGTTCAGGTAGCGCTGATACGCGTCAACGCTCTGCTGATAGCACGCGATTTTCTGATCCATGATGCGCAGCTGGAAATAGTCCTGCGCCAGCTCAGACTGGGCGCTCAGGGTGATGTTGGCCAGTTCTGCCGCGCTGGCCGAGGCGCTGGCGCGGTTCTCCTCCAGCGTGCGCCGTAGTTTGCCCCACAGATCCAGCTCCCAGCTGGCACTCAGCTCCGCCTGATGGCTGCTGCTGGTGGTGCGAACACTGCTGCCAGTGACATGGCTGCCGCTGCGCGTCACGCTGCTGTCATAGCCCAGCGAAGGAAACAGCGACGCGCGAGACTCCGCCGCCAGCGCCTGCGCCTGCCGGTACTGCGCGGCATAGGTCGCCACGTTCTGATTCGATACGCTCACCTGGCTCAGCAGCCCGCCTAGCGTGGCGTCATGGTAGACCGACCACCATTCGCCTTTGCTTTGCGCATCCAGCGGCGTCGCCTGCTGCCAGCCCCGGGCCTCTTTATAGTGAACCGGCATCGCCACCGCCGGGCGCTGATAGTCGGGACCCACGCTACAGCCAGCCAGCAGCAGCACAATAAACGGGATAAATGGTTTCATGGATCAGGATTCCGCATGGCGCAGACGACGCCATTGACGTTGAGTGGCGCGACCCAGACGATCGAGCCACAGATAAACAACCGGTGTGGTAAACAGCGTCAGCAGCTGGCTCAGCGCCAGTCCGCCCGCGATGGCGATACCTAATGGGCTGCGCAGATCGGCATCACCGCCGCTGCCCAGCGCCAGCGGCAGCGCGCCGAAAAAGGCGGCCAGCGTAGTCATCATGATCGGCCGGAAGCGCATCAGGCACGCCTGGATGATCGCCTGCTGCGGCGACATGCCCTGCCGCCGCTCCGCGTCGATGGCAAAATCGATCATCATGATGGCGTTCTTTTTCACGATGCCGATCAGCAGGATGATGCCAATCAGCGCGATCACCGTGAGCTGCGTGTTGGTCAGCAGCAGCAGTAACAGCGCGCCGACGCCCGCTGACGGCAGGGTAGAGAGTATGGTCAGCGGATGGATGTAGCTCTCGTAGAGCACGCCGAGCACGATATAGACCGCCGCCAGCGCCGCCAGAATCAGCCACGGCATGGTGGCGGTCAGCTGGGAAAAGGCAGCAGCGGTACCGGCAAAACCGGCATGAATGGTCGACGGCAGGCCCAGCTTCGCCATCGCCTGTTTAATGAGTAACTGCGCCTGCTCCAGCGAGACGCCCTCATTGAGGTTGAATGCTACGGTACTGGTGGCGGACTGGCCCTGATGCGCCACCGACAGCGGCGCATTGCCGCCGCTGAAGCGGGTAAAGGCGGAGAGCGGCACACGGTCACCACTGTCGTTAATTACATAGAGCTGCTGCAGCGTCTCCGGATTGGCGGTGTCGCTGTCCTGCAGCGACATCACCACGTGATACTGATTCAGGGTGTGGTAGAGCGTGGCGATCTGTCGCTGACTGAACGCATTGTTCAGCAGCGTATCGAGCATTTTCACATTGACACCCAGCCGTGTGGCGCGGTCACGATCAATGGTCAGCTCCACCTCCTGACCGCCCGTCTGCGAGTCCGAGTCCACACTGTTGAGCTGGGGGATCGCCGCCAGCGCCGCCTGTACTTTCGGCGTCCAGACCCGCAACAGATCAAGATCGTCCGCCTGCAGGCTGTACTGATAAGTCGCGTTAGCGCTGCGTCCGCCAATGTGCAGATCCTGCGCCGCCATCAGGAACATCTGAGCCCCGGCGATGTGACTGGTTTTGCGCGTCAGCCGGTTGGCCACTTCGGTGGCCGTGGCATCACGCTGGTCAAAGTCCTTTAGCCGGACAAAAAAGTTGGCGCTGTTACGGGAGCCAAACATCCCGCTGCCCATCGACGACATTACGCTCTCGACCGCCGGGTCTTCCTGAATGATCTTCGTGAACATCAACATTTTTGGCTTCATCGCCTGAAACGAAATGTTCTGATCGGCACGCAGCGCGCCCATCAGCAGCCCGGTGTCCTGATTCGGGAAAAAGCCCTTCTGCACCACGGTGAACAGAAAAACATTGAGCAGCACGGTCAGCAGCAGGCTGAGCATGGTCAATTTCTGATGGCGCATCACCCAGGCCAGCCCGCGTCCGTAGGCAGCCAGCAGGCGATTTAGCTGGTTTTCAATAAACTGATAAAGCGGATGCGGCCGCTTGCTCACGGACGGCTTCGGTTTCAGCAGGCGTGCGCAAAGCATCGGCGTCAGGCTGAGCGAGACAAACAGCGAGATCAGCAGCGACACGGTGAGTGTGACAGCAAATTCGCGGAACAGCCGCCCGACAATGCTGCCCATCAGCAGAATCGGGATGAACACCGCGATCAGCGATACGGTCATCGACAGCACAGTGAAACTCACCTCCTGCGCCCCACGCAGCGCCGCCCGCAGCGGACTCAGCCCGCGCTCAATGTGACGGGTGATGTTCTCCAGTACCACAATCGCATCATCCACCACGAAGCCGGTGGAGATAATCAGCGCCATCAGCGACAGGTTATCCAGGCTGTAACCCAGCAGGTACATCACCGCACAGGTCCCGATCAGCGACACCGGCAGCGCCAGTGCCGGGATGATCACCGCCTGCAGATTGCGCAGGAAAATAAACACCACCGCGATGACCAGCAGCACCGCGATCAGCAGCGTCTCTTCGGTGTCATACAGCGAGGCGCGCACGCCCGGTGAGCGGTCAACCACCACCTTCAGCTGGCTGTCAGCGGGCAGGCTCTTTTCCAGCAGCGGCAACTGCGCTTTTATTGCGTCGATGGTTTCCAGCATGTTAGCGCCCGCCTGACGTTTAATGCCGATCATCACCGCAGGCGTGGCATTGAGGAATCCCGCCTGATAGCGATCTTCCACCGAGTCATAGACCGTGGCGACGTCGCGCAGCCGCACCGCCTTACCCTGCTGCCAGGTGATAATCAGATCACGGTAGCTGGCGGCCTTCTCCAGCTGGCCGTTGCTGTCCACCAGCCACGACTGATCACTGCCCTGTAAGATCCCTTTGGGCAGATTGGTGGTGCTGTCGGCGACGGCGGCGCGCACCGTCTCCAGCGAGATGCCGTAGTGGGTCAGCTTCAGCGGCTGCAGATCAATCCGCACCGCGGGTAAGGCGCTGCCCATCAGCGACACTTCGCCGACGCCCTGTACCTGCCCCATCGCCTGTTCGATTTTGCTCTCCGCCAGATCGTAAAGCTCGCCGGGCGTGCGGGTAGCAGAGGTCAGCGCCAGCATCACAATCGGCGCATCTGACGGGTTGGCTTTGCGATAAGTCGGCAGCGAGGCCATTGCGCTCGGCAGCAGGCTGCGCGCCGCGTTGATCGCCGCCTGCACGTCGCGCGCCGCGCCGTTGATATCGCGGTCCAGCTCAAACTGCAGGATGATGCTGCTGGATCCCTGCGAACTGCTGGAGGTCATCTCGCTGATACCGGCAATCTGCCCGAGTGAACGCTCCAGCGGGGTCGCGACCGTCGCTGCCATGGTTTCGGGGCTGGCCCCCGCCAGGCTGGCGCTGACCATGATGGTCGGGAAATCGACCTGCGGCAGCGGTGCCACCGGCAGCAGCCGGTAGCCCAGCGCGCCGAGCAGCAGGATCGCCAGCGTCAGCAGCAGCGTCGCCACCGGACGAAAGATAAACAGCCGGGTCAGATTCATTGCCCGCTCCGCGCCTGCTGCTGACGGCGTTTCACCCAGGCATTGCCGCGCTGCGCCAGCCCGTCAAACCAGAGGTAGATGATCGGCGTGGAGAAAAGCGTCAGCACCTGACTGACAATCAGCCCGCCGACAATCACCAGCCCCAGCGGCTGACGCAGTTCGGCACCCGAGCCGGAGGCGAGCATCAGCGGCAGCGCGCCGAGCAGTGCCGCCATCGTCGTCATCAGAATCGGGCGGAAGCGCAGCAGGCAGGCCTGATGAATTGCCTCACGCGCGCTGAGGTGCTGCTGATGTTCCGCCTCCAGCGCAAAGTCGATCATCATAATGGCGTTCTTTTTCACGATGCCGATCAGCAGGATGACGCCAATCAGCGCAATAAGGCTGAACTCCGTGCCCGCCAGCAGCAGCGTCAGCAGCGCGCCCACCGCCGCCGACGGCAGCGTAGAGAGAATCGTGACCGGATGGATAAAGCTTTCGTAGAGGATACCGAGCACCACATACATGGTGATCAGCGCCGCCAGAATCAGCCACAGCGTATTGCCGGTGGCGCTCTGGAACGCCGACGTTTCCCCCTGGTAACGCAAAGTGGTGCTCTCCGGCAGCTGCAGCTGCTGGCGCACCTCCGCAATTGCCCGCTGGCCATCCTCCAGCGAGTAGCCTGGATTCAGGTTGAAGGAGATCATCACCGCCGGGAACTGATTCAGCCGCATGTGCATCAGCGAGCCGGTGCGCTGATGAATCGTCGCGATAGCGGTAAGTTTCACCATCCCGCTGCGGGTGGACGTCGTGTCAGAAGCGGAGGTGGACGTCGACGTTGATGAAGACGTTGATGAAGAGGCAGATGACGTCGTGCTGCTGGATGACGACGAGCTGCTGCTGGAAGAGGGCTGCAGATAAATATCATCAAACGACGCCGGTCCCTGCTGGAAGGCCGGGGCCACTTCCAGCACCACCCGATACTGATTCGACTGGGTAAAAATGGTCGAGACCAGCCGCTGACCAAAGGCGTTATAGAGCGCGGTGTCCACGTCCGATGCGGTAATGCCGAAGCGCGCCGCTTTGTCCCGGTTCAGCTCCACGTAAGAGACGCGCCCCTGATCCTGCAGGTTACTTACCACGCCATTAAACTCGGGCCGCTGCTGCAGTGCCGCCACCAGTTTCGGCGTCTCACTAACCAGATTTTCACTGTCGGCATCGTCAAGGGTGAACTGATACTGACTCGGCGAGACCTGGTCGTTGACGGTGAGATCCTGCGCCGGTTGCAGATAGAGCCGGATACCCGGCACGCTGGCGGTTGCCTGGTTCAGCTGGCTGATCACCTCGCTGGCACTGAGATCGCGGGAGCCAGACGGCTTAAGGTTGATCTGCAACCGGCCGCTGTTGAGGCTGGTGTTGGTGCCGTCGATACCGATGGTCGATGAGACACTCTCCACCGCCGGGTTTGTCAGGATAAGTTTAGAGAGCGCCTGCTGCCGCGTAGCCATCGCGTTAAAAGAAACATCCTGTGAGGCGATGGTGACGCCCTGAATCAGCCCGGTATCCTGGGTCGGGAAGAAGCCTTTCGGCACCATCAGATAGAGCAGCGCCGTCAGCCCGAAGGTCGCCAGCGCCACCAGCAGCGTCAGTTTCTGATGGTTCAGCACCATGGTCAGCAGCCGGTCATAGCCGCGCACCAGCCGGTCAAACAGCGCGCCGCCCTTGCGGGCAAAGGTTGACTGCTGCTCTGGCGGAATGTGCCGCAGCAGATAGGCACACAGCATCGGGGTCAGCGTCAGCGACACCCCCATCGACACCAGGATCGCCACCGCCAGCGTAATCGCGAACTCCCGGAACAGCCGCCCGACCACATCGCCCATAAACAGCAGCGGGATCAGCACCGCAATCAGTGAAAAGGTCAGCGAGATGATGGTGAAGCCAATCTGCTGTGAGCCTTTCAGCGCCGCCTCCATCGGCGACTCGCCCTGCTCCAGCCGTCGGGAAATGTTCTCCACCACCACGATAGCGTCATCGATGACAAAGCCAGTGGCGATGGTCAGCGCCATCAGCGACAGATTATTCAGGCTGAAGCCCGCCAGATACATCACGCCAAAGGTGCCAATCAGCGACAGCGGCACCGCCACGCTGGGGATCAGTGTGGCGGCAACGTTGCGCAGGAACAGGAAGGTCACCATCACCACCAGCGCAATCGACAGCATCAGCTCAAACTGCACGTCGCTGATTGAAGCGCGAATGGTCTGGGTGCGGTCGGAGAGAATGGTCATCTTCACCCCGTCTGGCAGCGCCGCCTGCAGTGCAGGAAGCTGCGCCTTGATATTGTCCACCACCTGAATCACGTTTGCGCCCGGCTGGCGCTGCACGCTGATGACAATCGCGGGCTGGTTGTTGGCCCATGCTGACTGGAAGCTGTTCTCCGGACCCTGTTCGATATGGGCGATATCTTTCAGGCGCAGCGCCGCGCCGTTCTCGTAAGTGAGAATGAGGTTGCCGTACTCTTCGGCGGTACGCAGCTGGTCGTTGGCGTCGATGGTGACCGAATGATATTTCCCGTCAAAGCCGCCTTTGGAGCCATTAACGTTGCTGTTGCCAATCAGCGTATTCACCGCCTCCAGCGTCAGATGATGCGCCGCCAGCGCCTGCGGGTTCATCTGCACCCGTATCGCGGGCTGATGACCGCCCGCCAGCGTCACCATGCCGACGCCGGAAATCTGCGACAGCTTCAGCGCCACCCGGGTATTGACCAAATCCTGCACCTCGGTCAGCGGCAGCGTGCCGGAGCTGGCTGCCAGCGTCACCACCGCGCTGTCCGCCGGATTGACCTTTTTGTAGGTCGGCGGGTCAGGCAAATCGTCGGGCAGCAGGTTATTTGCCGCATTAATGGCCGCCTGTACCTCCTGCTCGGCGACATCCAGCGACAGATCCAGGCTGAACTTCAGGGTAATGATCGACGAGCCGCTGGCGCTGGTGGAGCTCATCTGGCTCAGCCCCGCCATCTGCCCTAACTGGCGCTCCAGCGGTGAGGTGACCGATGACGCCATCACATCCGGGCTGGCACCCGGATAGAGCGTGGTGACCTGAATAGTCGGATAGTCGACCTGTGGCAGCGCCGAGGTCGACAGGAATTTATAGGCAAAGATGCCCGCGATCAGCACGCCAGCCATCAGCAGAATGGTGGCGACCGGACGCAGAATAAACAGGCGAGACGGGTTCATTTTGGCTCAGTACCGGCAGCAGGCGTCTCATCGGCCAGCGTGACTTTGCTGCCGCTGGTCAGACGATCGATCCCTTCCGTTACCAGCCGATCCCCCGGTGCGACGCCGCTGAGGATCGCCTGCTGATCGTCGCCGAAGGCGGGGCCGGTGGTGACCGCTTTGCGCGTAACGGTGTGATCCTGATTGATCACAAAGACAAAGCTGCCGTCGCTGCTCAACTGCAGCGCCTGCGCCGGGATCACCGTCGCGCCTTTCAGCACCCGGGTCTGCAGCCTGATATTTACAAACTGGTTAGCAAACAGCGCTTCATCCTGATTGGCAAACACCGCTTTCAGCGCCACGGTGCCGGTAGCGGTGTCGATCTGGTTGCTGATGAACTTCACTTCGCCGCTGGCGAGCTGATGCTGGTTGTCCTGATCGAACAGCGTGGCGGGCAGGCTCTGCCCCTGATGCAGCACGCTGACCAGCGCCGGGATGTTGCTTTGTGGCACGCTAAAGGTGACGGCGGCGGGTTGCATCTGAGTGATGGTCACCAGACCGGTGCTGCTGGAGCTCTGCACCATGTTGCCGGGATCGACCTGTCGCAGACCGACGCGCCCGCTGATCGGGGCGGTAATCCGGGCATATTCAATGCTCAGCTTTGCACTGGCGATCTGTGCCTGATCGGCGGCGACCGCGCCGCGATACTGCCCGACGGTGGCAATCTGACTGTCCAGATCCTGGCGCGCCAGCGCATCCTGCGCCGCCAGTTTGCGATAGCGCGCCAGCGTCAGCTCGGCACTTTTCAGCAGCGCCTGGTTTTCGCTGAGTTCAGCCTGATACTGGTTCAGCGTCGCCTGATAGCTGCGCGGATCGATTTGCGCCAGCAGTTGACCGGCACTGACCTTCTGCCCTTCGGTAAAGAAAACCTGCTCCAGCTGGCCGTCAACGCGACTGGTCACCGTCACGCTGGCGTTGGGGATCACCGTGCCGAGCGCATTCAGCCACACCGGCACATCCGCCGTGCTGGCGACGCCGCTGTGAACCAGCGTTGCACTGTCGCCCATCATGCCAGGCGCACCCGGTCTGCCCGGCGGCATTCCCTCACCCGGCCCGTGCCCCGAAGAGAGCAGACGCCAGATAACGCCTGCGACAATCGCAACAACCAGCAACAGGAGCAGCCATTTAAGCCCAAAGGAACGCGCGGGGCGAGAAAGGTGAGTCATCGTCGAACTCTTCAGATAAGCAGAAAAAGAAATCCCGGAACGTGCGGAATGCGGCAGTGAAAACCGGCTGTGGCGAGCAAAAAAACGCCAGGCGTCACGGCGGCCATTATCGGTGAAAGGCGACGCGCGTTTCTATCGGCAAACTGTCAGGGTTTCGTTAAGAACGATGATGATTTAACGGCGGGTTATACGGCGGAAAAGGCAGGAGCCGACACGCAGGCAAAAAAAACCCACGCCTCTGCGTGGGTCGGTGTAATAACAGGGTCTCACTGCCGAAGCGGTGTTGTTTTCACACCCATCAATACCTCTGGGACGGCTATACTCGCACTGATTGACCACGCGGAGACAGCGGGAAAACGCAACCGAATTCGGGGAAGTGCAACGAGGTGTGAATATCCTTCACGCCTCGCTTACACTCTGATTTAACTAAGATTTACCCGAAGGACTGCCCGCGGGTTTGGTATAGATGGCATCCGGCGCAACGTTCATGTGTTTCAGTACCGGCCCCATGATGTTGCCGAATACCGGCGCAGCAACCGAACCACCGAAGTGATCGCCCGCCGTCGGATGGTTGATCATCACCACCAGCGCCACTTCAGGATGGCTCGCGGGCGCGATACCGGCGGTGTAGTTGACGTAGCCGCCATCATACTTGCCGCTGGTGCCCATCTTTTCCGCCGTACCGGTTTTGGTTGCCAGACGGTAGCCCGGCACCGCGGCTTTCAGTCCGGTTCCGCCCGGCAGCACGTCGCTCTCCAGCATATGCACCACCTCTTTCACCGTTTCCGGGTTGGCGACCTGCCGTCCCATGACCGGTGGCGTGACGCGGGTGATCGACAGCGGACGGTAAACGCCATAAGAGCCGAGCGTGGCGTATTCGCGGGCAATCTGCAGCGGCGTGACGCGCAGGCCATAACCAAAGGAGAAGGTGGCCCGCTCAATATCGGCCCAGCGGGCACGGTGCAGCGGGAAGTAACCGACGCTTTCGCCGGTCAGCCCTAATCCGGTCGGTTTGCCCAGGCCAAACGCATGATAGGTATTCACCAGCGCTTCCGCGGGCATCGCCAGCGCGAGATGAGAGACCCCGATGTCGCTCGATTTTTGCAGAATGCCGGTCATGGTCAGACGCGGCCAGTGGCCGACGTCGCGGATCAGGTGGCCGTTAACGCTGTAAGGCGTGGTGTCGATCACCGAGTCCGGGCGAACCAGATGGCGCTCCAGCGCTTCCATCACTACTAACGGCTTGACGGTCGATCCCGGTTCGTAGCTGTCATTGATGGCCGAGTTACGCATCTGCGCCGGGGTGGCCCCTTCATAGTTGTTGGGGTTAAACGACGGATAAGAAGCCATCGCCAGAATCTCACCGGTGTCAATCTTCACCAGCACGGCGGCACCCGAGTCCGCCTTGTTGATCAGCACGCCGTCGCGCAGTTTGCTGTAGAGCGTGTACTGGTCATATTTGTCGATGCTGAGCTGCACCGTGGGCGGCTGCGTCGGCGGCTGGTAGTTGATCATCGCGATGATATTGCCCGCCGCGTCCTGACGATAGACCTCTTTGCCCGGCTCGCCCTGCAACACCTTATCAAAGCCTTTTTCCAGCCCGTTCAGGCCGACGTTATCCGCCCCAACGATGCCGATCAGCGGCGCAGAGGCTTCGCTCATCGGATAGAAACGGCTGTCGTCATAAACTTCACTGATGCCTTTCAGCTTCAACTCTTTAATGTCTTTGGCGATGCCCAGTTCGACTTTACGCCCCAGATAGAGGAAGCGACGTTTTGGATTGGCGGTGATCTGCGCCGCCAGCTCTTCGGGACGGGTGTTGAGCGCGGCCGCAAGATAGGCCCATTTGGCACTGGTAAAATCGGGGTTGCTCTCCAGCACGCGGAGTGGATCGGCAATCACATCGCGCGATGGCACGCTGAGCGCCAGCGCTTCACCGTTACGATCCAGCAGCGTGCCGCGGCTGGTGGGCAGCGTGACGGTTCGCAGCGATCGCTGATCCGCTTCGTGCTCCAGCATCGGCTGATTCAGGAACTGCAGGTCCGCAACGCGCGCCAGCAGCACCACCAGACAGGTTGTGACACCCAGGCAGATCAGTCGAAAACGAAAAGGGTTGAACGGCGCTTTTATCTGGTCTTTTCCCAGTAGTTTTTTAATCCGGGGCATGGCATTCCGCTGCGCAAAATAAAGAGAAAGGGGCTGGTGCCAGCAGTTATAAAGAAAGCGCTGGCCGTATAACAGGAAAACTGTGTATCAGTTCGTTATTGGCAACGGATTTTTGGCAAAAAAAACCTGCGCATCTGCGCAGGTTGGTGTAATCAAGAAAATCTATTGATGTTCACCCATCAATACCTCTGGGACCCTGAATGTAGCAAAGGGGATTGATCGGCTGCCATCGTTCAAACGCAACAGTTACCCGCAAAATGTAACCAGCCATGAGATCCTTACGCTATTGTGCAATCCTGATGTTTTTTGATTTCCACCAGGCAACTCATGGCGTTTGGCCCCTGCGTTAGCGACGACGTACCAATATCGAGCGTCAGTACGTTGGGGTTACCGGCGCGATCAAAAGGCTGCCACGCCTTGCCGAAGCCAGGATCAAACCACGCACCGGTAGCGATAATCACCACGCCCTGCGTCACACCCTCGGTGATCTGCACACCCGCCAGCATCACACCACGTGCGTTGCTCACCTCAATCTCATCGCCTTCCACCAGCCCGCGCGCAGCCGCATCCACTGGATGCATGCAGAGCGTTTCATGTCCGGCCGTTTTATTGCTCTGCACCGTGTCGGTGGCATCCAGCTGGCTGTGTAACCGGTCGGAAGGCTGAATGGAGATCATGTGCAGCGGATAGTCGCGGCTGACTGGCGAACCAAGCCACTCCTGCGGTTCACGCCACTCCGGATGACCGGCGAAGTCATCCAGCTGGTAGTCCGCAATGGTCTGACTGAACAGCTCGATTTTGCCGCTGGCGGTTTTGATTGGATTGGCCTGCGGATCGGCACGGAAATCCTCCATAAACTGATAAGGCTTGCCGCCTTCCGGAATTTCCACAAAGCCGCGCTGCCAGAATTCATCAAACTCCGGGAAATCGATACCTTTGCGCTGATGCGCCGTCGCACACTGCTGATAAAGATGCGCAATCCACTGCATCTCATTGCGCCCTTCGGTAAAGGTGTCGCGATAGCCGAGTCGCTCTGCTAAGTCGGCAAAAATATCGAAGTCGTTGCGCGCCTGATGCTGCGGCTTAATCGCCTGATGCATCGCCAGCACAAAGCGGTCACGTGACGAGCCGCCGATGTCGTTGCGCTCCAGTGTGGTCGTCGCAGGCAGCACGATGTCCGCCATCTGCGCCGCTGGCGTCCAGACGATATCCTGCACCACCACCGTATCAGGCCGTTGCCAGCCCGCCACCAGCCGGTTCAGTTGCTGATGATGGTGGAAAGGATTGCCGCCCGCCCAGTGCACCATATGGATATCGGGGTAGTGCAACGTTTCGCCCTGGAAACGGTAAGGCTGGCCGGGATTGAGCAGCATATCGCTGATGCGCGCCACCGGAATCGACAGCCCTGACGGATTGGGGCCAGTGCTCATCATCGGGGCAGGCCCCTCCTGACGGGGATTGCCGACGCTGTTCATCGACCCATGACCGAAAGAGAACCCCGCGCCCGGCAGGCCAGGTTGCCCGAGCATTGAGGAGAGCGCAATCATCATCCAGTAAGGCTGCTCGCCGCGATGGGCGCGCTGCACGGAGTAGGAGCAGGTAATAAAGCTGCGCTTGCCGGTCAGCTGCTGCGCCAGCTGCACGATGCGGTCAGCCGGGATGCCGGTGATACGGCTGGCCCAGCCGGCGGTTTTCGCTACGCCGTCAGTTTCGCCCAGCAGATAGGCGCGCAGCTGCGGCCAGCCGGTGCAGTGGCTGGCGAGAAACGCCTCGTCAGCCGCGCCGCGCTGGGTGATCTCATACCCCAGCGCCAGCATCAGCGCCACGTCGGTGTTGGGGCGAATCGGGATCCATTCGGCGTTCACAAATTCCGGGCAGTCATCGCGCATCGGGCTGATGTTGATGACCGGCGTGCCTTTGGCCGCCAGCTGCATCAGCGCCGGTTTCAGGCTGTGCTGCCCTGCACCACCCGAGGCGACCTGGGCGTTTTTCAGCGCCAGCCCGCCAAAGGCGACAAATATTTCGGCATGTTCCACCACCTGCGGCCACTCGGTGACGCGCCCGGTCAGCGGCATATAGGTGCCGATCACATAGGGCAGAAAGAACTGCGCGGCACCCCAGCTGTAGTTGCCCTGCTGATCGACGCCGCCGCCGCCCTGAAAGTAGAAACGACGCACCAGGGTGCGGGCGTGGTTAACGCGTCCGGCCGATGACCAGCCGTAGGAGCCGTTAAAAATGCCCGATGCACCGTAACGCTCGCGGACGCGGCGATTCTCTTCCGCCACCAGATCCAGCGCGGTTTCCCAGTCGACGGCGACAAAATCTTCCCGGCCCCGCAGCGTGCGGTCGCTCTTTTCGCGTGACTTCAGCCACGAGCGGCGCACCATCGGCTGGCGAATACGTTTGTCTGAATAGACCAGCTCAGGAATGGTGTGGATCATCGGCGACGGATCGGCATCGGCGAAGAAAGGTTCGCAGCCGGTCAGTCGACCATTTTCAGTGACGGCGGTAAACGCGCCCCAGTGCGCCAGATGTGGCACTTTGGTTTTCATCGTTGTTTTTTCACGGTAGCCCGGTGGGGAACTGAGCATAACATGGTGCGACGTCTCAGCAGAAGATGTGCAACAGCGGCCGTTTTTGCCCCTTTTTGCGACAACGCTGGCATTCTGTCGGGTTGATGTGTCCGCCCTTTTCCGTAACACTGATGCGATGTGTAAACGTTTTCCCCAAAGCAGGTCAACGCATGGCTACCATAAAGGATGTTGCGCGACTGGCTGGCGTTTCTGTCGCCACAGTCTCCCGTGTAATCAATAATTCTCCCAAAGCCAGCGACAGCTCCCGTCAGGCCGTAGGTCAGGCGATGGAGCAGCTTCAGTATCACCCGAATGCCAACGCACGCGCGCTGGCGCAGCAATCGACCGAAACGCTCGGCCTGATTGTCGGCGACGTCTCCGATCCCTTTTTTGGCGCAATGGTTAAAGCCGTGGATGAAGTGGCAGGCGACACCGGTAACTTTTTGCTGATTGGTAACGGTTACCATAATGAGCAAAAAGAGCGGCAGGCGATTGAACAGCTGATGCGCCACCGCTGCGCGGCGCTGGTGGTGCACGCCAAGAAAATTCCCGACGGCGAACTGGAAGTGCTGATGAAGCAGGTGCCGGGTATGGTGCTGCTGAACCGCCTGATCAAAGGCTTCGAAAAGCGCTGTATTGCACTCGACGATCGCTACGGTGCCTGGCTGGCGACCCGTCATCTGATCCAGCTCGGCCACCAGAATATCGCGTTTATCTGCTCAACCCACACCATCTCCGATGCCGAAGATCGCCTGCAGGGTTATTACGACGCGCTGAAAGAGCACGGTCTGCCGTGCAGCGATCGGCTGGTGACCTGGGGCGAACCGGACGAAGTGGGCGGTGAGCAGGCGATGACGGAACTGCTGGGACGCGGCAGGAATTTCACCGCCATCGCCTGTTACAACGACTCCATGGCCGCAGGCGCGCTGGCGGTACTGAGCGATAATGGCGTCCGCGTGCCGGAAGAGATGTCGCTGATCGGCTTCGATGATGTGCTGGTGTCGCGCTATGTGCGACCACGTCTTACCACCGTCCGCTATCCGATTGTTACGATGGCACAGCAGGCGGCCCAGCTGGCCCTGGCGCTGGCCAACAATCTGCCGCTGCCGGAAGTGACTCACATGTTCAGCCCGACGCTGGTGCGCCGTCATTCGGTCAGCGGCCCGGCCTGACGTCACGGCGGCGGGTCCGGCGCATCCGCGCTCCCCGTCGCTCCCCCGCACCAGACGGTAACCTGCTCTCCCTTTTTATACCCTTCAGCACGATCCACCATGTTGAGCCTTCTTTGTTTCAGGTCAAAGCCGTGCGCATTAATTTCCGGAAATCACTACATGTAGGGAATAGAATTCATGTAACCCCTATATGTAGTTGATGGAGAGAGTAATGGCAACGGTGGTAATCAAGCGTGATGGATGCCGGACAGGTTTTGATGCGCAGCGTATCGAGCAGGCCGTCGCGGCGGCGGCGCGGGCAGCAGAGGTCGATGATGTGGCCTGGTGTGCGCAGGTCGCTGAGCGCGTTGCCCTGCGGCTGGCCGATCGTCCGGAGGTGGATATCCGTGAGATTCAGTGTGCGGTAGAAGAGACGCTGATGGCGGGTCCTTATCCGCAGCTGGCACGCGCCTATATTGAATATCGCCACGATCGTGATGTCGCCCGCGATCGTCAGAGCCAGTTACATCACGCCATTCGCGGTCTGGTCGATCAGACCAACGCGGCGCTGCTGAACGAAAATGCCAACAAAGACAGCAAAGTGATCCCGACGCAGCGCGATCTGCTGGCCGGGATCGTGGCGAAGCACTATGCGCAGCAGCAGATCCTGCCGCGCGATATCGTTCTGGCGCACGAGCGCGGCGAAATCCACTATCACGATCTCGACTATTCGCCCTTCTTCCCAATGTTCAACTGCATGCTGATCGATCTGAAAGGCATGCTGACCAACGGTTTTAAGATGGGCAATGCTGAGATTGAGCCGCCTAAATCGATCGCCACTGCCACTGCCGTGACGGCGCAAATCATCGCCCAGGTCGCCAGCCATATTTACGGCGGCACCACCATTAACCGTATCGATGAAGTGCTGGCCCCGTTTGTTGAGCAGAGCTATGCCCGGCATCTGGCGATCGCCGAACAGTGGCAGATTCCTCAGGCTGAACAGTATGCACGCCAGCGTACGGAGAAAGAGTGCTACGACGCCTTTCAGTCGCTGGAGTACGAGGTAAACACCCTGCACACCGCCAACGGCCAGACGCCGTTTGTCACCTTTGGTTTTGGCCTGGGGACTGACTGGGCGGCACGGCTGATCCAGCAGTCGATTCTGCGCAACCGTCTGGCCGGTCTGGGAAAAAATCGCAAAACCGCGGTGTTCCCTAAACTGGTGTTCAGCATTCGTGAAGGCGTCAACCGCCGGGCGGGCGATGTTAACTACGACATCAAACAGCTGGCGCTGGAGTGTGCCAGCAAGCGGATGTATCCCGACATTCTCAACTACGATCAGGTGGTAAAAGTCACCGGTTCGTTCAAAACGCCAATGGGCTGCCGCAGCTTCCTGGGCGTTTATGAAGAGAAGGGTGAGCAAATCCATGAGGGGCGCAACAACATTGGTGTGATCAGCCTGAACCTGCCGCGCATCGCGCTGGAGGCGGCAGGGGATGAAGCCCGCTTCTGGACGCTGCTCGATGCGCGCCTGCTGCTGGCTAAGCGGGCGCTGATGACGCGTGTGGCGCGGCTGGAGAAGACCAAAGCGCGCGTTGCGCCCATCCTCTATATGGAAGGGGCCTGCGGCGTCAGGCTGAATGCCGATGATGAGGTAGGACCTATTTTCCGCAATGGCCGTGCGTCGCTGTCGCTGGGCTATATCGGCCTGCATGAAACCCTGAATGCGCTTAGTGGCGGTCATCAGCATCCTTACGATGACGCGGCGCTGCGCGCCAAAGGCGTGGAGATCATTGCGTACCTGCGCGCCGCCACCGACCGCTGGAAAGCGGAAACAGGCTACGGCTTCAGCCTTTACAGCACGCCGAGTGAGAATCTGTGTGACCGCTTCTGCCGTCTTGATGCCGCGCAGTTTGGTCTGGTGACGGGCGTCACAGACAAAGGCTACTACACCAACAGCTTCCATCTCGACGTTGAGAAGAAGGTGAATCCTTACGACAAAATCGACTTTGAAGCGCCCTATCCGCCGCTGGCGAATGGCGGATTCATCTGTTACGGCGAATACCCGAACGTGCAGCATAACCTCAAAGCGCTGGAGGATGTCTGGGATTACAGCTATGACCGCGTGCCCTATTACGGTACCAATACGCCGATTGATGAGTGCTACGAGTGCGGCTTCAACGGCGAGTTCACCTGTACCAGCCGTGGCTTTACCTGTCCGAACTGTGGCAATCACGATCCGGCGCGCGTCTCTGTTACACGGCGGGTCTGTGGCTATCTTGGCAGCCCGGATGCACGACCCTTCAACGCCGGTAAGCAGCAGGAAGTGCAGCGTCGCGTTAAGCATCTGGCCGAAGGACCGCTGGGATGATGCATATTCATCGTTACTACGATGTGGATATCGTTAATGGTCCCGGCACCCGCTGCACGCTGTTTGTTGCCGGTTGCGAACATCAGTGTCGCGGCTGCTACAACCAGAGCACCTGGCGTATTGATTCCGGCGTGCCCTTTACGCTGGCGATGGAGGAGCAACTGCTGGCGGATTTGCAGGACACACGCATTCCGCGCCAGGGCTTGTCGCTGAGCGGTGGCGATCCACTTCATCCGCATAACGTGCCACACATTCGCCGTCTGGTGAAACGGGTGCGACAGACATGCCCTGGTAAAGATATCTGGCTCTGGACCGGCTATCGGATGCAGGAGCTGAATGCGGCACAGCGTGCCGTGCTGGACTATCTCGACGTGCTGATCGATGGCCGCTTTGTCGAAGAGGAGAAGGATGCCACGCTGCAATGGCGCGGCAGCCGTAATCAGATCGTCTGGCAGTTACGCTGAATGACGCGGGATGTCGCCCGACTCAATGATGTTGACGCTCTCACCGCCCGGCGTGAATGCCTGCTGATGCAGACAGCGTGCCACGTCGCGTGCGTGAACCGCCCGCCAGTTGCCCGGCAGCAGTGAAAACAGTGGCCCCGCCAGGCTTTCGCCCTGACGTTTCTGCCTGCGATCCCCCAGCAGCAGTGAAGGTCGCACCAGCGTCAGGCGCGGCCAACCCTGATGACGCAACGCATTCTCCATTTCGCCTTTGACGCGATTGTACAAAAAGGGGGAGTGACGGTTGGCACCGTGCGCACTGACAACCAGCATCTGCTTTGCCCCCAGACGTAATCCGCTTAATCCGCTGTCCACCACCAGAGTGTAATCGACATGGATAAAGGCCTGTTTGCTGCCCGCCTGCCTGCGCGTCGTACCCAGGCAGCAGAATACGGTGTCCAGCGAACATTGCAGCGGTCCCAGAACATCGGTGAGATCGGCTTCTACCGGATTCACCACTTTGTGCATCGCGGGCAGTGGCCGGCGGGTTGGCGCAATGATTTCGTCAATGCGGGGATCCTCAATCAGTAAACGCAGCAGATGCGACCCGACTAAGCCGGTAGCACCGGTCAGTAATACGCGATTCATCTCAGATTCGTCCTTATTTCACTGCTGACAGCTTAAAAGATAGCTGATCTTAACGGGCTGGCTTGCGTTCTCACGCTCAGCGACCAGGCTTACAGCGTTATCCGAAAAGCGCCCCTCGCGCTCCACAACGTTAAGGAGGAAAAAAGATGAGCAAGAAAGTTGCGGTTTTGATTACCGACGAATTTGAAGACTCAGAATTTACCTCACCTGCGGAAGCTTACAAAGGCGCGGGTTTTGAGGTGGTGACCATTGAGAAGCAGGCCGGTAATGTCGTTAAAGGCAAAAAAGGCGAAGCGGAAGTAACCATCGATCGCAGCATTGATGATGTCAGCCCGGCGGAATTTGATGCCCTGCTGCTGCCAGGCGGTCACTCGCCTGACGCTCTGCGCGGTGACGATCGTTTTGTTGCCTTTACCAAAGAGTTTGTCGCCAGCGGCAAACCGATCTTTGCCATCTGCCACGGTCCACAGCTGCTGATTAGCGCGAACGGCGTGCGCGGTCGCAAGATGACCACCGTTAAAGCCGTTGCCATTGACCTGATCAATGCCGGTGCTGACTTCCATGACAAGGAAGTGGTTGTGGACGGCGATAAGCTCGTCACCAGCCGTACGCCGGACGATTTACCGGCCTTTAACCGTGAATCTCTGCGGATTCTCGAAGCGCTGTAAATCCGCTGCGCCCTTTTCAGCGGAAAGGGGCGTTCTATTTTTCCCGCTGCCAGGCAATTTTCTTGCCAAATCCCAGCGCATTATCCGTCATCTTCACCTCATCCAGCTCAATCTCCCACAGCGGGGCCGACACTTTGCGTGAGACCGGAAAACGTTTCTGATAAGCCGCTCTCGCGATCTGCTCTGTTGCTTCCTCCAGCCGTCTGACCCGGCCACGATACTGCACCCCTTTAATCAGCAGCACGGTTCTGGGCTGGCCATTGACGGTACCTGCAACCTGCTGATTCTTCACCATTAATTCACCGTGGCGGGTATCGGGTTCAGTCATAATCCAGAAGGCCATGCGTGTCTCATCAAAGACGTAGTAGCAGTTAGCGCACCAGAGTTGATCGTCGGCGGCACAGCAGAGTGAAAGCACATGCTGCTTTCTGAGGTAACGAACCAGATGGGCGTGATCGGACAAGATAAACTCCTGGCGGTGCACCAGAGCGTGAAGCGCGCTACACTGCCCGGCACCTTTTTTTGGGAAATGATTGCGATGAGTCAGCAGTGGCAACTCTACATCGTCCGGACGGCGAAAGGGAGCCTGTACACCGGCATCACCACGGATGTGGTGCGCCGGGTTGCTCAGCACCAGAGCGGACGCGGTGCCCGCGCGCTGCGCGGCAAAGGTCCGCTGGACCTGGTGTTTCACTGTGAGGCGGGCGATCGCGCCAGCGCCTCCAGACTGGAGTATCAGGTTAAGCAACTGACCCGTCAGCAGAAGTTACTGCTGGTGGCGGGTCAGCCGATCAGCCTGGAGAGCTGGCTAAGTATTACGGCTGGCGATTAAAGGGCTCGGCGTAGTCGATCTGCCCTTCCGCGCCGTCAAAGGCATTGTCCGCCAGACGGTAGACCTGGAACGTTGTCTCTGTTCCCGGCCAGCGACTGCGCAGGCCATGGCGTGCAGCGGGTTCAAAACCAAATCGGCTGAACAGCGCCGGATCGCCCAGCACGACAACCGCGCTGTAGCCAAATTCATTAAGCGTATCCAGCCCCTCATAAATCAGCTTGCTGGCAATGCCCTGACCGCGCAGCGTCTCATCAACGGCCAGCGGTGCCAGCGCCACCCAGCCGCGATCGTCGCCCTGAACGCTGACCGGACTGAATGCGGCATAGCCCAGCACCTGTCCCTCGTCATCCGTGGCGACCACGCCTAAGGTCAGCAGGCCATCTTCACGCAGCGCCTGAGTCAGTTCCGCCTCAGCGGAGGTACTGAAGCAGCGTCTGAGCAGTACGTCGATGCCTGCGGCATCAACACCAATTTCGCTACGGATCAACATGCGGCACCCGCGCGTGCCTGTGTGGCCTTCGCGTCCTGTTTCATACCGGCGTCGACAAATGCCGCCATCTGCTCAATAGCCGTGCGTAACGCGGTGGGCATAGCCTCGGGTTCAATAGCATCCATTACGTTCTTCACCTCAAGTCCCAGTTCTGTGTCACCTTCAATCACCAGACGGCGTTGAAAGAACAGCATGTCGGGATCTGCTTTACGTGCTGCCACCAGCAACAGATCATTGGCATTGCTCCGAAACCAGACATCCGCTTCGGACTGTTGCAATACCGCCAGTCGGCCATCCTGCAGCGTGGTTATCCATTGCAGATTGAGATCGGCAATCCCGATACCCAGCAGGCGACCGTTCAGAAAGTCTAACTCACCTTCAGCCAAAGCATGGCGAAATTGCCAGTTTAAGAGTTGTTGCAGCAGCAACTTTTTGACCGGGAATGGGGTGAGCGCTACAGGTAACCCTAAGATTTTTGGACCGTTCTTCACACAATGGGCATGTATCCGCTCTAACACTTTCGTCACTCCCTTCAGAAAATTTTACGTATATTGCCATATCCTTTTCTGCGCGCCTCATCCGGGATCAATAAAAAACGCGGCTATAGCGGGAAAAAACGCTGCCGGGAAAGATGAACTGAAATTTCACTGCCCCAAATCAACACGCAGACCAGACCAGATGCCTAGACTCGACGCCCATCGCATGTTGAGAGGAACACCTATGGAACTGCTCTGCCCGGCAGGAAACTTACCCGCAGTGCGCACCGCCGTAGAAAATGGCGCGGATGCGGTCTATGTGGGACTGAAAGATGACACCAATGCCCGTCACTTTGCGGGTCTGAACTTCACCGATAAAAAGCTTGCTGAAGCGGCGCGCTATCTCCATCAGCATCAGCGCAAACTGCATGTGGCAATCAATACTTTTGCCCATCCCGATGGCATGGGGCGCTGGCAGCGGGCGATTGATGTGGCGGCGCAAAACGGGGCAGATGCCCTGATTCTGGCTGATATCGCTACGCTGGAGTACGCCGCGAAGCACTACCCACAGGTTGAACGTCATCTCTCTGTGCAGGCTTCGGCAACCAATCTTGAGGCGATTCGCTTTTATCATCGCCACTTCAATCTGCAGCGGGTGGTACTCCCGCGCGTCTTGTCGATTCATCAGGTTAAACAACTGGCACGCAGCACGCCGGTGCCGCTGGAGGTGTTCGCCTTTGGCAGTCTGTGCATTATGGCGGAAGGCCGCTGCTACCTCTCCTCCTGGATGACCGGCGAATCACCTAACAGCGCAGGTGCCTGCTCCCCGGCGAAGTTTGTCCGCTGGCAGCAGACGCCGCAGGGCATGGAGTCACGCCTGAATGAGGTGTTAATCGATCGCTACGCGCCCGATGAGAGCGCCGGTTACCCGACGCTCTGCAAAGGACGCTATGAGGTTAACAATCAGCGTTATCACGTGCTGGAGGAGCCCACCAGCCTCAACACACTGGAGCTGCTGCCGGTGCTGCTGCGGGCAGGCATCGCCTCGGTGAAAATCGAAGGCCGGCAGCGAAGTCCCGCCTACGTCGCTGATGTGGCGCGCGTCTGGCGTCAGGCGATCGATCGCTGCAAGGCGCAGCCGGAACAGTTTGACGTCGCGCCACAGTGGATGCAGACGCTGGGCGATCTCTCCGAAGGCACACAAACCACGCTGGGTGCTTATCACCGTGAATGGCAATAAGGAGTCATGATGCAATATGCCCTGGGGCCGGTGCTCTGGTACTGGCCGACCGATACGCTGGAAGATTTCTACCAGCAGGCTGTCCGCAGCAGTGCGGATATTATTTATCTCGGCGAAGCGGTGTGCAGTAAACGCCGCGCCACGCCCTATGCCCGCTGGATGGCGCTGGCGCGTGACGTGGCGTCCAGCGGCAAACAGGTTGTACTCAGCACGCTGGCGCTGCTGCAATCACCCTCTGAGCTGAAAGAGCTGCAGCGCTACGTAGAAAACGGCGAGTTCCTGATTGAAGCGAATGATATCGGCACGGTCAATATGGCCGCTGAGCGCCATTTGCCCTTTGTCGCCGGTCCCACGCTGAATGTCTACAATGCCGACACGCTGCAGCTGCTGGTCAAAGAGGGCATGACGCGCTGGTGTATGCCGGTCGAGATGTCGCGTGACTGGCTGCTACAGCTGCTGGCGCAGTGCGAGACGCGGGGTATCCGGAACCAGTTTGAGGTGGAGGTGATGGGCTACGGTCATCTGCCACTGGCGCTCTCGGCGCGCTGTTTCACTGCCCGCTCGGAAAACCGCGCGAAAGATGACTGCGAAACCTGCTGCATCAACTATCCGACAGGTCGCCGCGTCAACTCTCAGGAGGGACAACAGGTATTCGTCCTCAATGGCATCCAGACCATGAGCGGCTACTGTTATAACCTGGGTAACGATCTGGTGGGGATGCGTGGCAAGGTCGATTGCGTGAGACTCTCGCCGCAGGATACGTCGACGCTGGCGGAGATCGACCGTTTCCGCGCCAATGAAAATGGTCAGGCTCCGCTTATGGTCGCGAAAGGCTGCGATTGTAACGGTTACTGGCGCAAACTGGCGGGTATGACGCTGGCTTCCTGAGTAAAAGCACATACCGGCTATATTCCTGCTGAGGTTAGCAGTTTTAATATAAGGAATGATGCGTAATACTAAATGGTGCAGGTTTTTACGCCTGCGCCATACAACGGGAGTAGTCATGTCTGATAAAAAACCTCTTCGCCTGTCCGTGCTGGATCTTGCGCCGATTCCACAGGGTGCAACCGCACGGGATGCGTTCCATAATTCCCTGGCGCTGGCGCGTCAGGCTGAAAAACTGGGCTTCGAACGCTACTGGCTGGCTGAACATCACAACATGACAGGAATTGCCAGCGCTGCGACGTCGGTGCTGATCGGCTATCTGGCGGCAAACACCGAGAAATTAAAGCTGGGTTCCGGTGGCATTATGTTGCCTAACCATGCGCCGCTGGTCATCGCCGAGCAGTTTGGCACCCTGGCCTCTCTCTATCCTGGCCGTATCGATCTCGGTTTAGGTCGCGCGCCTGGTTCTGACCAGCGCACCATGATGGCCCTGCGCCGTCATCAGGCCAGCATGCACGCGGACACTTTCCCCGAAGATGTGGCTGAGCTGATTAACTGGTTTGATACTGACCCGGATGCGCAATTGCCGGTTCAGCCAGTGCCAGGTCTGGGCCTGAAGATCCCGGTCTGGCTGCTCGGCTCAAGCCTCTACAGCGCGCAGCTGTCCGCGAAAATGGGCCTGCCGTTTGCCTTTGCCTCCCATTTCGCACCTGACCAGCTGTTCCAGGCGCTGCACGTGTATCGTGAGAACTTCCAGCCCTCGGCGCGTCTCGACAAGCCGTATGCCACCGTCTGCATTAACGTGGTGGCCGCTGATAATGAGCGTGATGCGCGCTTCCTGTTTACCTCTCAGCAGCAGCAGTTTATTAACCTGCGCCGCGGCAAACCCGGCCCGTTACCAGCCCCGGTTGAGAACATGGATAACCTCTGGTCGCCGTCAGAGCAGTATGGCGTTCAGCAGGCACTCAGCATGTCGCTGGTGGGCGATACCGACAAGGTGCGTCATGGCCTGGCCTCGCTGATGCGTGAAACGCAGGCGGATGAAATTATGGTTAATGGCCAGATTTTTGACTGCGAGGCACGTCTGCGCTCCTTTGCGATTGCGATGGAAGCGGCAAACAGTCTGTAATCAGTTTTGCGGTGGGCGCAGGCTATCCGGGCTCACCGCCAGCTGACGACTATCCCTGGCAGGAGATTGCCCATACAGGCGGCGATACTCCCGGCTGAACTGTGATGCGCTCTGATAGCCCACCCGATAGCCTGCCGTACCGGCATCCAGCTTTTCCACCATCATCAGACGCCGCGCCTCATTGAGCCGCAGTTGTTTCTGGTATTGCATCGGCGTCATGGCCGTTACGGCTTTGAAGTGATGATGCAGCGAAGAGATACTCATGCCGACACTGCTGGCGAGCTGATCGATCTTGAGCGGCTGATGAAAATTCTCCCGCAGCCAGCGGGCAGCCTGCGCCACCCGGTTACCCGGCCGCTCAGCCAGCGCCATATTCAGGATGCGCGAGCCCTCCGGCCCGGTCAGCAGCCGGTAGAAGATCTCCTGCTCAATCAGCGGAGCCAGCGCCTCAATATCTTCCGGATGGTCAAGCAGACGCACCAGCCGGATGACCGCATCCACCAGCAAGGGTGAAACCTTATGCACGGTAACACCACGTTCATTGTCTGCTGTCGCCAGCGGTAGCGTTGGCGGAAACTGTTCAAGGTAGCGCATCAGCCGGGATTCATTGATGGCGATACCTATCCCGAGATTCGGCTTTTCTGGCGTAGCAACGGTCACGCAGGCACGTACCGGCATATCCAGCGTCACCAGCAGCAGATCCCCCGGTCCATAGTGCAGCACCTCCTCCCCCATATGCAGCGCTTTGCTACCCTGCGCCACCAGCGCAAAACTGGCCCATTGAGCAAAATGCATCGGCTCAGTGGGAGCTGAAACACGGCCAAAAAACAGGCAATCGATGGCGCTGGAATGCCGGCCATCCTCCGGCGCATGACGCGCAATTAACTGTGCCAGCGCCTGCCACTTGTCACTCTCTGTCACTGCGTTCTCCCCTTCCGCTCTCTGTGCCGATATTACCTGACGTCTGGCGAAATGCCTGTCCTGCTGCCGCACTTTTGCAGGATCGTGCAAGAAGCTTGCAGGATTGCGCTACCCGCTTTTCGTTACCCGCGCGCATAGTCTTTCGACGCAATCATTACGGCGGAGAATGACATAATGAAAGCACTGCAGAATAAAATCGCACTGGTGACAGGAGCCTCAAAAGGCATTGGTGCAGCGATTGCCATCGCGTTTGCCACAGCGGGCGCTCGGGTCGTGGTCAACTATCGTCAGGATGAAGCGGGAGCGGCAGACGTGGTCAGCGATATCGTCACGCTGGGGAGTGAGGCCGTGGCGGTACAGGCAGATATCTCTCATCTGCGGGACGTTGAACGGCTGTTTGCAACCACCGTCGCCTGTTTCGGCGCACCGGACATTGTGGTGAATAATGCGGGCAGCTTTCATCACGGCGAGTTTGCGGCGCTGACGCAGGAGGAGATGCAGCAGCAGATTAACGTTAACCTGCTCGGCACGCTGATGGTCTGTCAGCAGGCGATTCGTCACTTTCCTGCCCATGGCGGCAGCATTATTAATCTCAGTGCCCTGAACAGTAAAAACAGCACGCCGGGTTCCGTACTCTGGGCGGCCACCAAAGGTGCGGTGGATACGCTGACTCAGGGGCTGGCGCGCGAGCTGGGCGCAAAAAATATCCGGGTTAATGCGCTGGCACCCGGAATGATTCTGACCGAAGGATTACTGGCTGCGAAGAGAATGAGTCCGCAGCTCAAGGCACAACTGCTGGCTGCTACCCCGCTGGGGCGTTTTGGTCTGCCGGAGGATGTGGCGCAGGTTGCACTGTTTCTGGCATCTGAAGAGTCCGCCTGGGTCAGCGGCGAGCGCGTCATAATCAGCGGCGGTGCCTGACAGGCATAAAAAAAGGGAAGCCAGTGGCTTCCCTTTTTGTTACGACTGACTGACCCGTCCTGAATAGCGTTGACACATTTACCCGGTGTTTTCAGGAGAATGTGATGAAACAGTATGTTAAACGTACACAACGCGATTACTCTCTGTCTTTTAAACTGGCTGTCGTTGAGCAGGTTG